>DUQV01000079.1 GCA_012837605.1 Clostridiales bacterium
AGAGAAAGAAATAGTAGCTCATTCTAAATACATAGCAAAGGTGGAGGTGAATGAGCTATATCGTTCCACAGAAGTCGTGGATGTCTATGCCTGTAGTGTTGTAGATATATTAAAAGGAAAAATTAATGCAGCAGAAAATCAAATAATAATCCCCTTCTTTAAGGATACTGTAGAAATTGGTGAAATCTATCTAGTGTGTCTAAATTCGGATAGAGATGATGCAATTATCTATACCCTGTCATCAAAAAACAGTGTGTTTGAGGCAAGCAAATTTGAATCTATTAAAAATATGGTTGAGGTGAACTAATGAAAAAAGCCTTTTACTTACTAATAATCATAATTTTACTTCTTACAGGATGTCAAGGAAATCAAGAAGGGTTTGCAAAAAAAAGTGAGGGTGTGTATTATCATAAAATAAACCCAAGGGAAATTACACAACGGTATAACCCAGGAGCCATCTATGCCTGTGGCTTATTCCATTATAATGATAGAATGTATACCTCTTCCCAAATCTTTCACTTAAGAGATAAAAACAATCTGAATCTTGATAACATCTGTGAAGAAGAGCTTGGAACTGTATATGGCAATAGACAAATCTTGTGGTCAACAGATAAAGATGAGCTTTCAAAAGCAACTGATGAAGGAATACTTTATCAGGTAAAAGGGTATGACGAGACCTTTCGTATTGCTGTCTATTATGAATCTTTACTGCCCTTATCAGATACTATCATCTATAGTCTAATGATTTTTGATTCACTAAATGATATTACACTACATAAAGGTAGCGATTTGTTTGGCGATAGGTTTAATCTAAAGGATTCAGTCTATATAGAAGGCTATTTTGTAAAAGATCAAATAGATTATGAAATTAGCAGTAAGCATGAGCTTTCGATAGAGGATAAAATAATAGATGACTTCCTAACTGAATTATACAAGGGTGTTTTTCTAGACCCAGCAAGTGAAGAATATCCCAAACTAAAAGCCCGTCCATCTTATGTCCTGTCATTTCAAGATGCCATCGGCTTGGTTACAGATATATTGGTATATGAGGAGGGCTATGCAGCTTTGAATCAAGCAGGTGTTGATGAGATGATAGTAAACATAGAAGCTAAGGTATGTAAAGATATAATTGATATAATACTGTCTTCTCAATAATGAACTGAGAAGCAGGTATATAAAAACAATTATAACAAAATAACCCTAGGTAAAATCATGCTTATAAGCATTTGACTTTTATCTAGGGTTATTTTATTAGTTCTATATCAATAGTTGGAATGAGATTCTTGAAATCCCGTTCCATTTCTGTGTTTATATCCATTTTAATTCTAAGTCTATACTCTTACATATTAGTTTAATATTTGACATATTATCTCAACTATGCTAATATATTCCTGTATAATAATACCAAACAAGAATGCTATGAGGAAAGAAGGTGTTTCCGATGTACTATGAATCGAATTGCAACAAACAACTAACAAATATTGAAAGGGAGTGTTGTAATGAATAAAACAAGTAAAATGCGAAATTATAAGCAGAAATTAGCTTTAGTATGTTTAATAATATTATGTTCATATATGTCATTAAAAACCGTTTCGAAAGCAGATTCAATATATTTTGATAATTGGTATTCAGACGCGTATTATGTATTGTATTGGAGTCAAGCTCCTAAGGTGTTTATTACCAATCTTTCGGGCGCAATAAATATAGTTCCTTATGTCAACAGCGCAGTAAATAAATGGTCTAATGCTGGTATATCTTCTTCGGTAACCACTGCCTTATCAAATGCTAACATCAGATTTTACGGTGGAACCCGATCAGAGCTTATATCAATTGGGTTTTATTATACAGTTGAGGATCTTGGAAAAGCCTCTTTTGATTCGTATAATTATGTAACTACGGCTAATAGTTATTATGACATTTATGAACTTACTGCTGCTAGTGCATCCGTTTGCAGTGAAGCTGGCTCTAAATTATATGCTAATGTTGCATTACATGAGTATGGTCACGCATTAGGCTGGGGTGGACACTCTGCATACTTTGAAAATGATGTTATGTATCCATATCTAACAGAAGCAAATTCTTCATTAACTATCCGCGATATAAATCAACTATTACAAGTATACAATGCTATGAATTAAAGAGGAGGGGAAGCAGAATGAAAAAGATTGCTATGAGATTTGGAATAATAATTACAAGCATAGTGCTTATTATAGCATTAGGAATATATAATAATAGTAATAAAAGTTCTGGTAACACCAGTGATAGATTATATCCACAAGCTGTTAAGTTATACGAAGGATTCGATAGTATACTTGAAAATGCAGATGTGATAGTAACTGGAACGGTAAACAATATCGTAATACATGATGAGTATGATCAATATGATGAGTATTTTGTCTCCATATTGGATACAAAAAAAGGTGATGATATGGAACAGATTGCTATCCGTAACTATTTGTCTGAATATACATATATGGATGATGAAAAAGGAGAAACAGGCAAAACAAATTTAAATTATGAGATTGGTAAGAGTTATATATTTATTCTTCAACATATCAGAAATGTATATGAAGATATGTATATAATAATGTCTGATGCATATATTCCATTAGAAAATGTACAAAAGAGTACAGTTTTGTCTAAAGAATTAAGAGATATTGAGGATTGCGAAGCATATATTGATCAATATCATTTTAAAAACATTCAGGGTAAAGGCATTCAATTAAGTATAGACTATATTGAAAGTAGTCAAG
>DUQV01000080.1 GCA_012837605.1 Clostridiales bacterium
CATATAGTCCATAGAGGCATCAAATAATGAAAAATCATCAGTATTCCATTCATTAATAGGACCTTCAAAAGTGCGGATGACATTATCATACATTGAATAAAAGTCACTAAGTTCCGTACCTTCATTTATACCTTCTTCAAATTCAGGATAATCATATGAATAGTCATCGTCATAATCGTCGCCATAATCGTAGTCATAGTCATCGTCATAATCATCGTCATAATCGTCGCTATAATCGTAGTCATAATCATCATCATAATCATCGGAATAATCATCGATTGAATCCGCTATATCACTAAGGGCATCTGCGCCCTCTTCACTTAACTTGCTAAGTGTTTCTGCCAGCTTCTCCAATTCCTTTATCTCTTTTGGTTTACCGCAAGATGTAAAGGACAAGACCAGTACCATAGTTAGTATAATAGATATTAACTTCTTCATAAACATAACCTCCATCATTATTATTTTATGTATAATCGAGTTGTTATGTATTCGGTAAAGTATTCATGTCTGATATTAATAACATCTTATTATAAAGCGTATTCAATTAGAAATATAGTACAGATATGATCACATTAAGTACATAAAGTATGACTTGTCCTATGAGCGGTGGCATTAAATACGGACTTTGAAGAAAACTCGGTTTTCAAGCTTCTAATCTGCTTATTTATGATATAATGTATAATAGAGGACAGATCTTGTGACATATGCTATATTTGATTAGGTATAAAGGTCCATCCTCTGTTACATGATGATAGTATATGGAGTTATGCAAGAGGGAAATTCCTCTGCTGTATGCTGTGGCAGTAATAAATTAGTCAGGAGGAGCAATTCTCCGCCAAAAGTTGCTGAAAACAAAAGATTATAAGGAGGATTAATATGAAAACTACAAGGATTTCTTTTAGTATTAACGGTTCTTGGAATGGTGACCGTAATGGCAGCGGAGTTATGACTGTAAGTAATATAAATGTACCTTATTCTGCACCGGCAAGCTTAGCCGGGCCCGGAATTGGCTCTAATCCTGAAGAATTATTGGTAGCATCTGTTTCTACATGTTATATGATAACCTTGGCAGCAGTATTAAGCAGACGTGGAGTGGACTATTCTCATCTTGAGATAGATTCTGAGGGAATAGTGCATGAGGAAGGGAATAGTCTGATATTTAAAGAGATTATTCATAAGCCTGTAATATACTTAAATATCGGTGATAATGACAATGTGGATGAGAAAAAGAATGAGGTAATACAGCTGGCTGATAGGGCTGAAAGAGCTTGCTTTATCAGTAAGACGATTAAACCTCAGGTAACTGTGTCAGTGCAGCCTGAAATCCGTATTAAAAAATAAATGATAATTAGTAAGCTGTAGTCATTAGGTTGGATGTTGGTTGGGAATAATTACTTACAATAAGAAGTTGTTGTGCAGATACGCTTATGCGTACTTGAATTGGAAATTGTAAATATATAACGTAATAGGAAGGAGATAGCAGGACCATATAGTCGGGAAAGCTGAAATCCCGGCTATATGGATCGGTTATTTTATATGAAAAAAGGTCAGGTATATGAAGGGAAAGTGCTTCGCTTAGACTTTCCCAATAAAGGAATAGTTGAGTTGGATGATAAGAGGGTCACGGTTAAGAATACCATACCCGGTCAGAGTATTCGATTTGTTGTAAATAAAATTAGAAAAGACAAAGCGGAAGGAAGATTAATAGAGATTCTTGAGAAGTCTCCGCTTGAAACAAGAGGACAGGCCTGTAGAGTATTTGGCGATTGCGGCGGGTGTAATTATCATACTCTATCATATGAACAGCAGCTTAAGCTAAAAAAGGAGCAGGTTAAAGGGCTGATTGACAAGGTGTGTGAGGATTATATCTATGAAGGGATATTAAAAAGCCCGAAGGAGTGGGGATATCGTAATAAGATGGAGTATTCATTTGGCGATGAATACAAGGATGGACCTTTATCATTGGGGCTTCATAAGAGAGGAAGCTTTCACGATATTCTGACAACGGACGATTGTGCCATTGTGGATGAGGATTATAATAAAATCTTATCATGTGTACTGAAATATTTCAGTGGCTTGGGAGTGGATTATTATCATAAGCTTACACATAGGGGATATCTTCGCCATCTGGTGATAAGAAAAGCTGCCAAGACAGAGGAAATATTGGTTAATCTGGTTACTTCTTCGCAGATTAATGAGGATGATGCTGCAGAAAATAAGAATAATCATGATGTAGATAAATCAGAGTGTAAGTCTAATTCTATGATGGAAATTGAATTACTGAACGGATTGGTGGATACGCTATTAAAACTTGAATTAAGCGGGAGAATCACAGGAATTCTTCACTCGTATAATGACAGTTTGGCTGATGTTGTGCAAGCTGATAGAACAGAGCTTCTATATGGCAGAGATTATATCTGTGAGGAGCTTCTGGGACTAAAGTTTAAGATATCTGCATATTCATTCTTCCAGACGAACTCCCTCGGAGCCGAGGTATTGTATTCTAAAGTTCGTGAATATGTGGGAAATACTAAGGATAAGAGTATCTTTGATCTGTACAGCGGAACCGGAACCATAGCTCAGATATTGGCACCTGTAGCAAGGAAGGTAACCGGAGTGGAGATTGTAAAGGAGGCAGTGGAAGCAGCCGGAGAAAATGCCCTGCTTAACGGTATTGACAACTGCGAATTCATAGCAGGAGATGTGCTTAAGGTGTTGGATGAGCTGAACGAAAAGCCGGATATCATCGTTCTTGACCCGCCAAGAGATGGGGTTAATCCGAAAGCCTTGGGTAAGATTATTGATTATGGAGTCGATAAAATAATATATGTGTCCTGTAAACCGACATCACTGGTGCGGGATCTGGAGATTCTGCAAGGAAGAGGTTATAAGGTGGAAAGGGTATGTGCGGTGGATATGTTTCCGCAGACGGTGCATGTGGAGTGCTGCGTATTGATGTCAAGGGTTGAGAAATAGAGGAGCACAAATGCCTATAAATAAAGGGTTTCCAGACATTGGGCTTTTCTCATGGTTACTTTACCGGAAGCGATA
>DUQV01000081.1 GCA_012837605.1 Clostridiales bacterium
TTAAAGACATTGCTCTCCCTCTTTCTGCTCATGTAATATTTGTAGAACCTGTATTTTTTATAATATCATTGCTTTATTAATAAGATAAGGTAAGAAATTCAAATATTAAAAAATACAAACTGGGTTTTATAATAAGAGTTAACCGCGAATCATATTTACTATATGGTCAAATCCCATAAAGCGTGATGCCTTTACTAAGATTGTATCCCCCTCAATTAACAAATCCGAAAGACACTTTATTAAATCTTCCTTTTTTTCGAAATAAAATATGTTATTCGAACTGTCCGTCAGTTTTTCTGCAGCACTCTTATACATATAAGCTGAGAGTTTTCCGACACAGATAATAACGTCTATTTTTTTTGAAGCCGCATATTCCCCGATTTCTTTATGTAATTTAATTTCGTCCGTGCCAAGCTCGCCCATATCTCCGAGTATTGCAACCTTTCTTGTATCCGCCATAGCTAAAAGGTCTATGGCAGCCTTCATAGACACGGGATTAGCGTTATAACAATCGTCTATTATAGTCCATTTATCATGATGGATTATATTGCTTCTTCCGCTGACCGGCTTTATTTGCTCTATGCCCTGTATGATTTCCTTGCCGGTTAGTCCAAGTAAGCGACCTGTTGCAGCAGCAGCCAGTGCGTTAAGTATCATATGTTTTCCGGGCATGGGAGAATTGACAGATAAGGTTTCACCGTTTATATGAATATTATAGCTGCTGCCCTGAAGACCGTTGGTAACAATATTATCTGCATAGACATCATTATCGGAGCCAAATCCATATCGTATGGGAGTAATACCCCTTATATTATGAATTGTGGCAAGCATATCATCGTCTCCGTTTAAAATTATGCTGCCGTTCTCATACATAAAGTCAAATATCTCGGATTTTGCTTTCAATATACCTTGTCTTGAGCCTAACTGCTCAAGATGGCACAGTCCTATATTTGTAAGCAGGCAATAATTGGGCTTGGCTATCTTGCTTAAACGGTGCATTTCACCGAACTGGCTGATACCCATTTCAAGAACGGCTATTTCATGCTCCTTACGAATCTTCAATATGGTAAGGGGAAGTCCGATTTCGTTATTATAATTTCCCTCTGTTTTAAGGACATTGTATCTTTGTGATAATACGCTGCTTACATATTCCTTCGTGCTGGTTTTGCCTACGCTGCCTGTAATACCCACAACGGGAATAGTAAGATTCATGCGGTACCACGTGGCAATATCCTTTAATGCCTGCAGGCTGTTGTCAACTAATATATATGGTATGGATA
Source organism: Clostridiales bacterium (assembly GCA_012837605.1). Classification (GTDB taxonomy): domain Bacteria; phylum Bacillota; class Clostridia; order Lachnospirales; family Lachnospiraceae; genus Mobilitalea. The sequence continues at coordinate 1,281 of DUQV01000081.1, forward strand.
TGCTTGAGGGAGCCTTTTCACAGACTGCTGCTATCGCTCCCTTGTCTGCTGCGGATTGTATAAAGTCATGTCCGTCGACTCTTTCACCTTTTACAGCTATAAAAAGATAATCCTTCTTAACGAGGCGGGAATCTATAACAACACCCTTAACCTCCTTATCACAGGAATTATCACTTATTATCAGCTTGCCGCCGCAAGCTTTGGCAATATTAAGTAATGTCATGTTTTTCATCGTAAAACACCTTATCTTTAATTATATTTTTTCAAAGATATATCAATTATAAGCTCACAGAGGCTCTCGAAATCTATGCCTGCAACCTTGGCTTCCTGAGGCAGCAATGAGGTAGGAGTCATACCGGGCAGAGTATTAGCCTCAATACAGTAAATCTCGTTCTTGTCATTTAATAAAAAATCCATCCTGGCATAGGTTTTTAAGCGAAGAGCATAGAATGCCTTTTCTGCTGTCTCCTGCATCTTAGCAGTAAGCTCAGGGCTTAAGTCTGCAGGGCAGGTTTCGATGGCATTTCCGGCTTGGTATTTGTTCTTATAATCGTAAAACCCTGAAATAGGAGCAATTTCAATAACAGGTAAAGCCTTTCCGTCGATAACACCTACGGAGAATTCCCTGCCTTTAATATATTGTTCTATAATAAACTCATTACCGTAGCACAAAGCATTCTCTATGGCAGGTTTCATCTCTTCGGGTGTATGTACAATTGATACTCCTACGCTGGAACCCCCGTTATTTACTTTAACAACACAGGGATATCTATCCCAGGAATAGTCCTCTCCCTTTCTTACATGGATACCCATGGGGGTTGGGATATTATAATAGGCAAAAAGCTCCTTTGAAACTGACTTATCCATAGCCAAAGAGCTGCTTGCATAATCTGTTCCGGTATACTTAATTCCCATCAAGTCAAATGCAGCCTGAATCTTACCGTCCTCACCGTTTTCACCGTGAAGTGCCAAAAATACAATATCGGATTTATCGCAAATATCGATAACTCCGGGACCGAAGAAATGGTTGGGATTATCCTTTCTGAGGGCTTTGATCCGGTTAATATCAGGATTTTCCTCCCTGATAGTGCCTATTCCTTTAGTCCAATCCTCGTCTTTATCAAAAATATCGGAAGTATCTCCTTCGTAACCCAGATATACATCCAGAAGAACCACCTTATGACCGTTATTCTTTAGAGCCTTATAAATCATCGCTCCGGTAGAAAGGGACACATCCCGCTCAGGACTGGTTCCCCCTGCTAATACAACTATCTTCATTGTGACTCCTCGCTTTCTTGCCTTATATATTATCAGAAACTCTAAAGGAAAACCCTTAGCCGTAATGGAAAGGACAGTATATGTATCTCACTTTCAGTGACCAGTATAACTCAAACCATACTCTAAGTAAAGCTACTTCCTTTATTTTGATTATAGTATATTGATATAAAAAATGTACCAATAATTATCTTATTATTCTACAATATTATAGTATGGTTATATTTTAATGTTGCCATAATAATATATGAACAAGGATTAGAAAGGAGCATCTGTATATCTAATAAGATAAAAAGCACAAGAAACAATAAGAAGAAGGACGGCAAATTTCATTCCAAGCATATTAAGCACGATCCTCAGGCAGAAAGTGCTAGGGCGGTTTTTGGGCTGCATGAAGATAACCCCAAGGAAAAGAACAGTGATACAAGCAGGTAGGGTATTACTCATCGTATATATCAGAACAATTAGGCTTTAAATCATTAAAATCATTAATATTTTTGCAGTCATACTTATCAATGGGCTCGGGACCCCGCACTACGGTTCTGTCAATACGCATAAATCCGTCTTTACCCACCTTAATTCGCCAGTCAACCATTTGAATGGAATCATCTGCAATCTCGATACCCGGAATACCTCTTGTATTGATACAGCATCCGGTGTTAAAATACGGAAGATCGTATTTTTTAGGAAATTTGGGTCTGTGGGTATGACCGCATATCAGCATTACTTTATGCTTTTTAATCCATTTGTTATAGTTTTTTTCTACCTTATGTCTTTTATATAGATTTCTTGCAGGACTGGAGGGATTTTCAAAACCGACTATATGAAGAAACCTCCAAAAATAACGCAAAAGCAGCATTGAAATCCGCCAGAACTGATCGTTGATTAAGTCCCCCTGATGACCATGAACTATTAGAATTTCCTGTTCCGTAACTTTATGCTTTAATAACAGAGCTTCAATCGGTACTATCCCGTTAAATAAATCAACCCTTTGCTGATTGTACTCATCATAGAATTGGTAGTAGTGTTTTTTTACATACTTTTTATCCTTTAAATAGATATTATGATTGCCATAAATCATCCTTAACTTATCGGAATCAAAATATTTTTTTAATACTATAAATATATCTTTATGAGCAAGTCGGATATGCTTAAAATTCTTATGCTCCCACAACTCATCACCATCTCCGGCCTCTACGTATATATAACCTTTTTTGTAATAGTAGTTCAAAACATGATGAAAAACAGCCTGATTTCTGGCAAACTCATCAGACACACTATCGTCTCCGCGGTGAACATCGCTAAAGATAATGTATTTCGAATTTTTATCAAAATATTCAACAGCTGCATTTTCATATGCTTTTGTTAATCTTTTTTCTGTATTCATAATTGACGCCTTAATAAATATTTATTTGTTAATATTACACATTCATAAAAGGCTTATTCATTTTTGCATATATCATTGACTTTACACTGCTTAAACAGTAGATTTGTATTGTAAAGGAATGATATTAAAGCAGGGATTTGGTATGTAGTTATTCGGAACGCCAATATATAGGAATTGAGGTGTGGATATGGTTGTAGGAACTGCAAAATTAATAATATATGCTCCGTGGGTACATTCACTAAAGGAAAAGCGAAAAGTAGTTAAAAGCATATGTGCAAAGGTGAAGAATAAATACAATGTCTCCATAGCTGAGGTTGAGAATCAGGATGTACACCAAAGCATCGTACTTGGCTTTGCCTGTGTTTCCAACGACAGTTCCCATGCAAGTCAAGTTCTGGATACGGTAATCAGGTTCATAGAGGGCAGTACCGAAGGAGATGTGATTCACATAGAGCGTGAGATTATTTAATTTATTTTTATTAAGCATTTGTTGACTTATAATGGAAGAAAAGCTACAATAAGTGAAAGTTTATTCAAACCATGAAAATTATTCAGATTTGTTATATATGAAAGGAGCAAAATCATGCAGATAGCATCTTTATTTCAAAAGAACAGACCTGTCTTTTCTCTTGAGATCTTCCCGCCAAAAAGGATCGGCCCGATTGATACGATTTATAAGACTTTAGATAATCTAAAGGATCTTCAGCCGGATTTTATCAGTGTTACATACGGAGCAGGAGGAAATGCAGGAGATACCACTACAGCCGATATAGCAGGCAACATTCTGAACAGATATGGAATATTGCCCTTAGCTCATTTGACCTGTGTGAATTATTCCAGACAGGAGATCGGACAGATACTGAATATACTAAAAGAAAAAGAAATAAAGAATGTTCTTGCATTAAGAGGTGATATTAACCCGGATATTACTCCAAAAAAGGAGTTTTCCTATGCAAGCGATTTGATAAAATACATAAAGGACAAGGGAGATTTCTATATATCCGGTGCCTGCTATCCTGAAGGACATGTGGAAGCCAAGAGCTTAGATGAGGATATAAAATACTTAAAGATGAAGGTAGAAGCCGGAGCCTCGCATTTGATATCACAGCTATTCTTTGATAATGATTATTTCTATAGCTTCTTAGAAAAAGTTAGGAAGGCAGGAATTACGGTTCCTATTCAGGCAGGGATAATGCCGGTTATCAATAAAGCCCAGATTGAACGTATGGTTACGCTATGCGGTGCCAGTCTTCCTGCCAAATTCACAAAGATGATGCAGAGATTCGAACATTCGCCGGAGGCGTTAAGGCAGGCCGGAATAGCTTATGCAGTTGACCAGATTGTTGATTTGGTATCACAAGGTGTAGATGGAATTCACCTGTATACCATGAACAACCCATTTGTAGCAAGGAGAATAACTGAAAGTATTCAGGGAATCATAAATGCTTAATGTAGTTTCATGCAAGTAAAAAAAGTATTGTTCCTGATTATGTAATTGATGAGCTATATATTGTTCTTGATCATGTATTTGAACAACTGTATATAAATCTTGACATAATTGCACATATAGCGACATTTTACATTGCACTATCCTGTAAAATAATTTAAAATAAGTTTAGGGTGTTTTTCTTAAATCCAAATAATACAGGGGTGAAATGTATGGTAGAGGTTAGAGAGGTTAAAACAAAAAAAGAACGTAAAATATTTGCATCTTTTAATGCTGACATGTATAAGGATGTACCACAGGCTATACCGGATCTTGTATCGGATGAATATAATAATTTTCTTCCGAATAAGAATCCGGCTTTTGAGTACTGCAGGGTCAGGCAGTTTCTTGCTTACAAGGATGGCAAGTGCGTAGGCAGAATAGCCGGTATCATAAATGATGCGGCAAATACCAAGTGGCAGACGAAGCGTATTCGTTTTTCAAGAGTAGACTTTATTGATGACGATGAAGTATCTGCAGCGTTATTCAAAGCAGTGGAGGACTGGGCGAGATCTGAGGGATTAACTCAAATTCATGGACCTATCGGGTTTTGCGATCTGGATCAGGAGGGCATGCTTGTAGAAGGCTTTGATGCTGAGGGTATGTTTATCACGATATATAACCATCCATACTATGTTAAGCATATGGAGAAGCTGGGATTTATTAAGGATATAGATTGGGTAGAATATCGTATAAAGATGCCTGAAGAGAAAGACAATAGAATAAAAGAGCTTTCACAGCTTGTATTAAAAAGATTCAAATTAAAGCTGATTGAGCCAAAATCAAAGAAGGAAATAAAACCGTATCTTCCTAAGGTGTTTCGGCTTATTAATATATGCTATGAGGAGCTGTACGGGACAGTAGAGTTAACTCATGCACAGATAATGAAATATTATCATCAATTTATTCTGTTAGTAAATACAGACTATGTTAAGCTGATTGAAGATGAAGATGGCGAGCTGGTAGGCTTTGGGCTGGCAGTGCCATCCATGAACAAAGCTGTTAAGAAGAGCAATGGGCGGCTTTTACCCTTTGGATGGTTTAGAATATTAAGAGCACTTTTTTCACAATGCGATGTTTTAGACCTGTATCTTGTCGGAGTTATTCCAAGAATGCAGAACAAAGGACTTACTGCTATTTTGCTGAATTCCATGACTGAATCAGCCAGAAAGAATAATGTAAAATATGCAGAGACCGGTCCCGAACTGGAGACAAATAATCAGGTACAGGCATTGTGGAAGCATTATGAAGCCGAGCAGCACAAACGCAGACGCTGCTGGATAAAAGAATTGTGATAGATATTTAATTGAGGGTCGTTTTCATCATGGGAGAGGGGTATATATGCCCCCTCACACACAGTTATGAGTACAATATCTGTGCTTTGTATGTCTTATACGGACTAAACGTCCGTAACGACTATACAAAACACAGATATTGTTCTCCTAAATGTGCATTACGGGGGCATATATACCCCTCTCCCGTGATGAAAACGACCCATCTGCACTGTGAATAATATGATAAAAAAGCTTGCTTATAAAGGTATAGCGCTTGTTTTTAATATCTCTTAATTATTAATTCTTCAAAGCCCGGTGTGTATTTTACCGAGCCGTCGTGGAATATCCACAGGGCTTCCGTATCTTTTAAGCTTTCGATTAATGAGAGACCCTCTTTGTAAGACATGTTATATATGGCAGTTGAAAGTACGTCTGCCATTCCCGAATCCTCGCAGACTATTGATACTGCAACAAAATATTCTGAGGGCATCAGGGTATCCGGATCAATAATATGATGATACTCCTTCCCGTCTACTGTATAGTATCTTTCGTAATTCCCGCTGGCTACGAGGGATAGATCAATAAGAGCAAGAGCAAAGAGACTGTTTTTTTCGGATTCTTTATCAGGATTCTTAACTCCAACGCTCCAAGGGGATTTTTCTTTGCCCTTTCCTCCTACAGCACGGACATTTCCGCCCACGCTTAATAAAAAGTCGGTATATCCTCTATCTATGGCTTTTTGTACCACTTGCTCAGTAGCATATCCTTTTGCAACAGCACCGACATCCAGTCTCATATTGCTGTCTGAGAGAAATACGGTTGAGTTAGCCTCATCTATTATAAGGTTGGCAAGATTGGTGTGCTTATTGGCTTCCTCTAATAATTCCCTAGGTGGAAGGGCGGCATTCACCGGATCATCAATTCCTTGTGTGCGGTAATCGTGCCATATTTTTAGTACAGAGCCCATACCCACATTTACAGTACCATTGGACAATTCATAGGCTTCTACACAATACTTGAGAAGGTCGATGATTTTTTTATCTACCTTTATGGGTTCTTTGCCGGCATTATCATTTATTGACTTTATGTTATTTATCCCATCATATGAATTATATATATCATAAAGTTGATGATAAATCTCAAGCTCATCATGTATAAAATTAGCCAGTTCACTGAATTCGTCCTCGTTTTTTGTATAAGCTACGACTTCTGTAATCGTGTTAAACAGAAACAGAAAGCTGCCCTGATATTTTCGAGGTGCACGGTCACATGAAGAAGATATAAGGATCATTATTATCAGAAGTATTGTAAATACAAATTTTTTCATATATTGCTCCTGTAAATTCGTGTTAAATATAATATTTACATCAAAAATATATCTGGAAATATTCTTCTTGATAGAATAACACAGACCAAAGAAACGTGCAATGTGCTATTTATAAGTCATAACAAATATGGGGACACAAAACATTTTTTATTGTAATTTATGTTTTGCATCCCCTTGGATATATTATCTATTCGTTTCCTTATGCGCTATTTTGCAACAGCACCGGCTTCGTCTACTACGATTATGAAGTCTGTAATATGCATTGTAACAGAGCTTAATAAATCCTCATCAGCAGGATATCCATCAACTAATGCAATACCTTTAACATCTGCTACAGTCTTGCCTTTAATATAATCACAGAATGCTTCTGATTGCTCAAACCATTCCTTGCCAATAGGAGAAGCATCCTTCATGTTATAATCATAACCAAGTTCAAGCTTAGTCTTAAAGTCGCCTGTTAAATCAGAGGTAAGCTTACCTTCAGTACTGAAGGTTACATTGGTCTGAGAAGCATCAATTATACTGCTGGTGATTTTTCCGTTTTTATCAAAGGAAACTGCACCATAGTGTGAATAAGCCTGAACAGTACCATCACCCTCATCAGATGCATTTTTTGTTTTGCTTCCGGCACCGGATGTAATACCAAGACCTAACTTATCGCCTGCTTTTGCACCTAAATGTTTTGCATTATTTACAGCCTTTTCAATAGCAGTAATAATGCTTGAGATGTTCATGGTAACTGAACTTGTTAAATCCTCGTCTGTAGGATATCCGTCCTCAAGTGCAATACCCTTAACTTGTGCCAGAGTCTTTCCGGTTACATACTTCTCAAGAGCCTCTGCCTGTTCAAACCATTCCTTCCCTATAGGGGAAGCCTTTCTCATGTCATAAGCATCTCCAAGTTCCTTTTTACTATCGAATGTTGTTCCCAAATCTGTTGTGATCTCACCTGTAGTTGAGAAATTAAACTTAGTCTGCACAACATCGATAACAATGTTTTTAATAACACCCTTATCATCTACAAGAACTGCAACAGCTGTTGAGTCAACCTGGGCAGTACCGTCTTTTTCTTCAGTAGCTTCCTTTGAACTGCCTGCACTTGATACAACAGCAAGACCGGTCTTAAGACCTTTGGGACTACATGCTGTAAACATAGTCATAACTAAAGCTACGCACACTAATATAGATATAATTTTTTTCATAAAATAATCCTCCATTTTGTTAAATATTTAACTTAGAATGTGATTATATGATACTACTTTTTAACGATTTAGTCAATTTGTTTTTGCATTAATTTAGTGGACATTACTGGAAAACAGCTTAAAATTATGCTATACTTCCCGTAATAAAAGCGGAGCATATTTTATGTAATAGAAATAGCATCCTATTACATAGAAAATGCTCCACGAGGATGTGGACGGGGTATAATGCAGATACTGTACTGCTAAGATGAATACATGCCCTTACTTTGCATATAAACGAATATGGCTTCCCCGTGTTTTTGTTCATCCTTTTGAATATGATTTAGTACATCTCGGACATGAGTGTTTTTGCATTCAAAAATTGTAGTATCATAAGTTCCTGACACGTATTTTTCGGTATTAAGCATATCAATACACATATCTTTTTCTGTAATATGGAAGCTTGTAACACCGCTTTTTTCTTTTGATTCCTGTTGTGACATATTCCAGTTAGCTTTTTGCTGTCCCGATGGCTGTTGTCCTGCCACCTGCTGCCCTGATTGCTGTCCTGATGATTGCTGACCGGACTGCTGTGAATTACTGCTGCTTTGCCCGGTCGCAGATGGAACCTGACCGCTCAGAAGCTGGTTAATTGTCTGCAGATGCTCCCTTTCCTTTTGTGCATTATTCTTGAATAGTGTTTTTAGTTCAGGATCAGATGCGAGATTGGAATAATTATCATATTTCAATATGCACTGCTCTTCGTGTGATTTCTGATCTTGAAGAAGAAGCTGCTCTTTAGTTGATAAAGTTACATTTGTAATCATGCTATTCCTCCTATAAATATTATAATTTTTCGTGACTAATAACGGAGGAATTATCCTCCTTAATAATTATAAATTTACGTAACCAATAGCGGAGGAATTATCCTCCTATAAATATTATAATTTTTCGTGACTAATAACGGAGGAATTATCCTCCAAAATAATAATTGAATTTTATGACTAATAACGGAAGATTCATCACCTCCTACATTAAGTATTTCTAATAATTCGAAAATTATCCATATTGAAGAAAAGATTGCTTGTAAAACCCGAAAATACCGATTTTCGATTTTAACAGGCAGCTTTATAATAAAAATTTGTAAATAATTCTGTTGACATATTATGATTACAATAATAAAATAGTTTTAATATTTTAATTAAAATATTTTAATTAAGATAAGGCGGTGCACTTATGCTGGAAAAAGAATTCGAAAGGTTATATTACAAATTCCGAGAGAATTATTGTAAAAATCTATTTGAATGTGTTAAAGAAGGAAGCTTAAATCCAACCGATTTGTATTGCTTGGAGGTTATTTTTCTTCTTAATAAACCTAAGGTGAACGAGTTTGCTGAAAAAGTAAACATATCACTGCCTAATGCTTCATACCGCATAAATAACCTGATAGCAAAAGGATATATAAAAAAGCTTGTATCAGAACACGACAGGCGTGAGTATCACCTTGAGGTTACAGACAAATTTTTAAATAATTATGGTGCAAACGCATCCTTTAATATCAAGCTTATGAATCGGATTCGGGAGGATTTTAGCAAAGAAGAGATTGATGTGCTCGAAAGAATGATTAGAAGGATCGTTGACGAAATAATGGAATAAGAAAGGACATAGTATGGGAATTAGAATTATTACAGATTCAACTTCGGACATCAGTGTTAAGCATGCAGCAGAGTTAAA
>DUQV01000082.1 GCA_012837605.1 Clostridiales bacterium
CTATTTATGAAAGTCTCATTTTAAAATCCTCATATCCGAATTTCTTTATTATTTTTAATCCGTTTTTCTCGCTATAGCTTGCTATGGTTGGAAGATTTACTCCATTAAAGGTGTTGTTTTTAACCATAGTGTATATGGCCATATCGGTAAATATCAGTATATCACCTTCTTGTAGGGGCTCTTTAAAGGAGTAATCCCCTATAATATCACCTGCAAGACAAGTCAGTCCGCCTAGCCTGTAAGTATAAGGGTATTGGTCGGGTTCACCGGTTCCTATTATCTTTGGTCTGTAAGGCATCTCGATTACATCCGGCATATGGCATGCTGCGGAAGTATCCAAAATGGCTATATCAATATTGTTTTTTACAAAATCCATTACACCGGCCGCCAGATATCCCGCGTTTAAAGCTATTGCTTCGCCGGGTTCCAGGTAAACTTCTACATCGTATTTGTTTTTGATATACATTATACATTCAACAAGTGTGTTTATATCATAATCAGGTCGGGTAATATGATGCCCGCCGCCGAAGTTAATCCATTTCATTTTCTTTATGTATTTTCCAAACTTCTTGTCCACAACTTCAATCGTACGTTTTAAGACATCAGAGTTTTGCTCACACATGGTATGAAAATGAAGACCATCTATACCATCCAAATCATTACCCTTGAAATTTTCAAGTGTAATGCCAAGCCTTGAGCCTATAGAACAGGGATTGTATATGTCGGTCTCAATTTCCGAATACTCCGGGTTTATTCTTAGACCGCATTCTATTTTTTTATTCGAGGTTCTTATCCTGTCTTTATATTTATTCCATTGGGAAAATGAATTAAAGATTATATGATCGCATATCCCTATGATCTCATCAAATTCATCTTCCCTATATGCCGGAGAATATATATGGACTTCTTTTCCCTTCATCTCCTCAAAGCCCAATCTTGCCTCAAATAGCGAGCTGGCAGCAGTACCGCTTAGATACTTGCTGATAACAGGATACAGTGAGAACATGGAGAAGGCTTTTTGTGCAAGGAGGATCCTACAGCTTGTCCTATCCATAACATCCTTCAATATTTTAAGGTTTTTCTCAAGCAGCCTTTCATCCACGATGTAGATGGGAGTCGGAAGGCAGGAAGTATCTATGTTTAAATCTATGGTTTTAAAAATCAGATCATTTTTAATCATATGCCCACGTATAATCCAATTATCTCAGATGGTAATTGAATTGTTCCTTTCTCACCTTAATCCAATATTTCCGGTGAAAAGCTTTCCTTCCAAGGCAGCCCGCATTTATTCAGTGCGTCCATGAAGGGATCGGGATCAAATTCTTCCACATTAAACACACCGGGTTTTTTCCATTTGCCCGTAAGTACCATCATAGCACCTATCATAGCAGGCACTCCTGCGGTATAGGAGACAGCCTGAGATCCGACTTCTTTGTAGCATTCCTGATGATCGCATACATTATAGACATAATACTGTTTTGGCTTGCCATCCTTGATACCTTGGAAAATGCATCCTATATTTGTTTTACCTTTGGTTCTTGGACCTAAGGAAGCCGGGTCCGGCAGAACGGCTTTTAAAAACTGAATGGGCTGTATAAGCTTGCCTTCGAATTCTATCGGTTCTATCGATGTCATCCCGACATTTTGAAGAGCCTGAAGATGTGTCAGATATTTCTGGGAAAAAGTCATCCAAAATCTGATTCTTTTTAAGTTATTTATATTTTTAGCCAAAGACTCCAATTCTTCATGGTGCAGCAGATATATATCCATATTGCCTATTTCGGGAAAATTGAAGGTTCTTTTGATTTCCAATGGTTCGGTTTCGATCCATTCTCCATTTTCCCAATAGCTGCCGGGTGCTGTTATTTCACGTATATTGATTTCAGGGTTAAAGTTGGTGGCAAAGGGGTAGCCGTGATCTCCTGCATTGGCATCCAGAATATCTATATAATGGATTTCATCAAAATAATGCTTCCGGGCATAGGCGGTAAAAACTCCGGTAACTCCCGGATCGAAGCCGCTGCCTAAAAGGGCGGTGATACCTGCCTTCTCAAATTTCTCCTTATATGCCCACTGCCACTTGTATTCAAATTTAGGAATCTCCGGAGGCTCATAATTGGCGGTATCCACATAGTCCGTCTTTGATGCAAGGCAGGCATCCATAATTGTTAAGTCATGATAAGGTAAAGCTACGTTAATGACTATATCAGGTTTAAAGCTGTTAATTAAATTAATGACTTCTTCTGTGTTGTCAGCATCTACTTGGGCAGTATGTATTTTGGTTTTTCCGCCGCCCAGTTCTTTTTTAAGTTGGTCGCATTTTGATTTTGTCCTGCTGGCTATTATTATTTCTTCAAAAACTTCAGGATTTTGCACACATTTGTGAGCTACAACCTGTCCGACTCCTCCGGCTCCGATTATTAATGCTTTTCCCATAATAAAACCTCCAATTCAAACTATGTACTCAGATTTATCCGGTAAATTTAAAATTCATAACAAAAACTTCTATGGTTTATCAAGTTGTTCTATAATTATACTTAAACTATTGCGAAACTTTTATGTGCTTGGTTCTTAATTCTTCAATACAATTATTAATTACAGGCAAAAAAATAATTTATATTTAAACATTTTATTTATATACATATAACAGGATTTCTCTTAATAGCTTGCAAGCCAGTGATGTTGACGCTCCCGTAGGGTCAAGTGGCGGTGACAGCTCGGTAATATCAAGGGCAACTATATTCAGTTCTGACACTTTCTTAACCGCATCCAGCAGCTCACAGAAGGTCACACCACCTGCTTCAGGGGTTCCCGTGCCGGGAAATACCGAGGTATCTAAAACATCCAAATCGATAGTCAGATAAACGGGTTTACCTTTTAAGGTATCTGCTGCAGTATCCAATTGGTCAAAATTAAAGAAGCAGGTATGTACATGTTCTTTACCCCAGCTAATTTCATCCCTAGAGCCGCTTCTTATGCCAAATTGAAAAATTCTATAATCTCCGACCAAATCCCAGCAGCGTCTCATAACTGTTGCATGAGATAAGGCTTCCCCTAAGTAATCATCCCTTAAATCAGAATGAGCATCAAAATGAATTATATACAGATCCTTATAATTTTTAACCGCAGCACGTACCGCACCTAAGCTGACCAGATGCTCACCGCCTATCATAAGTGGTATCTTATCGTCATTTAGTATTTTGAGTACAAATTTTTCAATTTGTTCAAGAACATTTGCCGGATTACCGTAGGGCAGCTCCAAATCGCCGGCATCAAAAACACATATATCATCCAAATCTTTATTCTGATAGGGGCTGTAGGTCTCTATCGAGTAGCTTTCGTTTCGAATGGCCGAACCGGCAAATCTTGCCCCCGGACGATAGGAGGTTGTCCCATCATATGGAGCTCCAAAGACTATTATTTTACTTTCTGTATAACTTTTATCACAGCCTAAAATATTATTTATATTTTTCTCAAGCATTTTCCAAAAGCTCCTTTACATAATTTGGCAAGGCAAAACAGCCCTTGTGCAGTTCGGTATTATAGTATCCGGTCTTTAAACCGAGGCAGTTCCAGCTTGATTTTAGATCAGCTATTGGATCAAGACCTTTGGACGCAAAGCCAAATAGCCAATGACCTGACGGATAAGTTGGTAAATGAGCTTGATAGACCAGGGCTATGGGGAATATTGATTTTATCCGCTTATGAGTTCTTTGCATTGCTAATGCATCATTTGGGTAATAAGGGCTTTCATGCTGGTTTATCATGATACCGGATGTTTTCAATGCTTTGAAGCAATTACCGTAAAACTCTTTGGTAAAAAGGTCTTCGCCAGGTCCGAAGGGATCGGTTGAGTCCACTATTATCAAATCGTATTCATTATATTTATTTCTGACGAATCTAAGACCGTCTTCATAATATATGTGCACCCGAGGCTCATCAAGCTTACATGCGGTTTGGGGCAAATATTCCCTGCAGACATCAACTACTAGCTTGTCTATCTCTACCATATCTATTCGATTAATTGAATCATATCTTGTAAGCTCTCTTATCACTCCGCCATCGCCAGCACCAATAACAAGTACATCACGGATTTTTGGGTTAACCGCCATTGGTATATGTGTCATCATTTCATGATATATAAACTCGTCCTTTTCAGTAAGCATCAAGTATCCATCCAACACCAAAACTCTGCCAAAAGCATAAGAATCAAACACATCTATGCGTTGAAACTCACTTTCCAGACTTATTATTGGCCTATCAATCTTAATGGAAAAACGGGCATTCTTAGTATAATATTCAGTAAACCATAAATTCATATTATTCCTCCACTATCATGATGTTTTCTTTACTTCTCCACAATCATGACGTTTTCTTTATTCCTCCACAACTATGATGTTTTCTTTATTCATCAACAACCAAGTGTTTTTCTTTATTTTTCCTTTATTCCCCCACAATCATAATATTTTCTGCCTTCATATCCTGAGTACCCATTAGAAGGCTGCCTTTTTCCTTTGCATAAGCTATATAATCAATGATTTCATCGGTAATTCTTTCGCCGGGGGTTAAGATCGGTATACCGGGCGGATAAGCCATAACGAATTCGCCACTGACCTTACCCGTACTATCTTTTAAGGGCATTGCTTTTTTATTGCTGTAGAATGCTTTTTGTGGGGTGCATACAAAATCAGGCTTAATATAATTGTGACAGAACATATCCGTCGGATCCTTTGCATAAAGTCTTTTAATCTCGTACAGAGCTGATATGAGTCTTTCTATTTCCATAGCTCTGTCACCGGCTGACACGACGGCTAAAATATTGCCCAGATCTCCAAACTCAACCTGTATTCCATAATCATCACGCAAAATATCATAGACTTCGATTCCTGCGAGTCCTATTTCACTGGTATTTATTGAAAGCTTTGCCATATCAAAGTCATACACATTTTCATTATCAATAAGCTCATTGGAAAAAGCATAATATCCTCCCAGATTGTTAATTTCCCTTCTGGCATATTCTGCAAGCTCAATTGTTTTCCTAAATATCTCTCTTCCGTTTAAACTTAGGTTCTTTCTCGCCAGATCCAATGATGTAAGCAGAAGATAAGAAGCACTGGTTGTTTGTGTAAGACCTAATATTTGCCTGATATAGTCATAGTTTACGTTTTCGCCACACAGCAGTAGTGAGCTTTGGGTCAAAGAACCTCCGGTCTTGTGCATGCTGACGGAAGCCATGTCCGCACCGACCTCCATGGCGGAGACAGGCATATTATCTCCAAAGTAAAAGTGAGTGCCGTGAGCTTCATCCACCAGTACCAGCATGTTGTGGCTATGTGCAAGCTCAACTATTTCTTTCAAATTGGAGCATATTCCATAGTATGTCGGATTATTTACCAATATGGCTTTGGCATCCGGATGTTTTTCTATTTCATTTTTTATATCAGTGATTGACATACCCAAGGCTATGCCAAGCCTGTTATTTATGCCGGGATCCATATAAACCGGAACAGCTCCGCTGAGAATCAGTGCATTTATAGCACTTATATGGACATTGCGGGGCATAAGTATCTTTTCACCTGCTTTACAGGCTGACATCACCATGGTCTGAACGGCAGCAGTCGTGCCGTTAACAATAAAAAAGCAGCTATGGGCGCCGAATGCTTCCGCAGCCAATTGCTGTGCATCTTTTATTACCGATACGGGATGGTTCAGGTTGTCCAACGGCTTCATTGAATTAACATCTGCTTTAAGGCATTTTTCTCCAAGAAAATCGGTAAGCTCTCTATTGCCCCGACCGCCCTTGTGTCCCGGAACATCAAAATGCACTATCCGATCAGATCTATGTCTTTCCAAAGCCTCATAAAGAGGAGCGTTTCTCTGGTTCAAGCTGATTACCTCCTATGAGTCGTAAATATTCATGCCGCTGAAGATCTCAATCATTTCTTTCCGAAGGCTGTCTATTATTTTAAGCCTCTTCATAGGAGGCAACTCATATACATCCTGATTAAAGAGATAGTTTTGCAGTTCTATCTCTTTTATAAGCATTTTTGTATGGAATGTATTGGACTGATACACATTCACATCAACAGCATCATATTTTCTTAAAGTTCTATCTTCTATGTAATCCTGTATTGATTTTATATCATGGTCAATATAATATTTTTTTCCATGTATATCACGGGTGAATCCTCTTACCCGATAGTCTATTGTTATTATATCTGAGTCAAAGCTATTTATTAAAAAATCCAATGCATTTAAAGGGGATATCTTGCCACAGGTGGAGACATCAATGTCCACCCGAAAGGTGGAAATGGCATTATCAGGATGATGCTCCGGAAATGTATGCACGGTAACATGGCTTTTGTCCAAATGTGCATGTACGGTTTCGTTCTGCATAACCCTGGATTCATGTATTTCATGGGGAAGCAGTTGTCCCTCTGATATCAAAATGTTAACTGAAGCACCTTGAGGTTCATAATCCTGCTTAGAGATATTCAGAATATTGGCTCCGATAATTTCAGCAACCTTGCATAGAATATTTGTAAGCCTCTCTGAATTATATTGCTCGTCTATATACTCAATATAATCATTCTTTTCTCTTTCACTTGCAGCATAGCACACATCGTAAATATTGAAGCTGAGGGACTTCGTAAGATTATTAAATCCATACAAGGTCAACTTTTTTTCCAACCCGAACACCACTGCCTTTCTAATAAAATTTCAAAATTAAAAAGATTATTACATATTTTGTTTGGAAATGCAATACATTATTTTTAAAGTTTTGAAGTGAAATAAAAGGCAAAAACATGTAAACAAATGCCGGTTAATAAGAATTGAAATTTTTAAATTGTGCGGTGAAGCCGGTATGCATAAAAAGAGCAGTTATAAGGATATTGAGTGATTTATAAAAGGGGTGTACAATAATAATAATCGTAGTACCGCAAAATCCAATATGGGCTTGATAAGTCCGGTAAGTAAATTTGGTTGGTTAAGTTTTAAGGAAGTGAAAAAATGGACAGATATGAACGGATACGATTGCCGTATGAAAATAAAACTATGTTATAATAGAGATCAGAAAAAACAGTAAAAAAAGAGGAGTTGATATACATGATTGCTGAGAACAGCATACGTATTATTTATGGAGACGATCCAAAGCAAATGGTGATCAATTTGCTTGAAGCTATAAAACCTGAAGAAGAAATAGATAACAACGCACTTATTGGGATAAAACCCAATCTCGTCTTAGCAAAACCTTCGAGCTCAGGTGCAACAACCACACCCGAAATTGTGGAAGGGCTTATTGAATATTTAAAATCAAAAGGACGGGATAATATTGTCATCATGGAAGGCTCCTGGATAGGAGGAAGGACATCAGAAGCATTTAAGGTGTGCGGATATGAGGCTTTGTCAAAGAAATACAATGTTCCGCTTATTGACCTTCAGAAGGATAAACACAAGGAATACAAAATAGATGGCATGAAGATTAACATATGTGACTATGTTATGAAGGTGGATTATTTAATAAATATACCGGTCCTTAAAGGTCACTGCCAAACCAACATAACCTGTGCATTAAAGAATATGAAAGGCTGTATACCAAATTTTGAGAAGAGAATGTTTCATGTTATGGGTCTGCATAAGCCTATAGCATATTTGGGTAAGCTTATTAAGCAAAATCTGATAATTGTTGATGGTATGAATGGTGACCTTAACTTTGAAGAAGGCGGTAATCCGGTTCAGATGAACAGGATTATCGTGGGAAAGGATCCTGTGCTGACAGACGCATATGCAGCTCATTTGTTAGGCTTTGGTATTGATGATATTCCGTATATTTCCATAGCTGAAAGTATTGGTGTAGGTACTTCTGATTTAATAAATGCCGATATTATTGAATTGAATAAGGATACCGGAACAAGAAAACTTACTCCTTCAGGAAAAGTAAAGCAGCTATCAAGGTATATAGTCGAGGACAGTGCCTGCTCTGCCTGCTATGGGAGTCTTATCTATGCACTTGAGAGACTGGATGAAAAAGGTCATTTAAACAGATTAAAAGAGAAAATATACATAGGTCAGAATTTTAAAAATAAACGGTATGATGGTATAGGAATCGGTTCATGTACTTTAGGATTTGATAAATATGTTAGAGGATGTCCTCCAAAAGCTAAGGATATTGTAGAGTACCTGGAAGAACATATATAAATCAAAACTAATTGTGTGACAGTTAAATATAAAAGTCTTTCCTTTATCCTGCTAACGTGGTATAATGATAAAGTAAATTTTAGAGTTGGGGGAAAAGAAATGAGAAAATTTAATATTAAGAAATTAATGTCGTTGGTATTGGTACTAATCGTAGCTTTTGCATTAGTAGCTTGCAGTGGTGCCAAGGAGGCTAATAAGTCTCAGAATGAAAGTGATTTGAGTTATGTTAAGAGCACAGGCAGGCTTATTATTGGCTACACTAATTATGCACCTATGAATTATACAGATGAAAATGGTGAATTTACCGGATTTGACACAGAGCTGGCAATCTTGGTTTGTGAGAAGCTTGGTCTTGAGCCTGAATTTGTTGAAATCATCTGGGATACCAAGGAAGTAGAGCTGAATGCAAAATCCATTGACTGTATTTGGAATGGCTTGACAATTGATCCGGAACGTAAGGAAACTATGGAAATTACTAAACCTTATGTAAAGAATGCTCAAGTGGTTTTAATGAAAGAAGGCAGCTCATATGAAAGCACCGCATCCTTAATAGGAAAAACAGTAGTGGCTGAGCAGAGCTCTGCGGGAGAAAAGGCTATCTTAGCTGATGACAACCTAAAGCAGGCAGCCTATGTCCCAAAGACTTTACAGACAGATTGTTTATTGGAATTGAAAGCCGGTACTGCCGATGCGGCTGTGCTGGACTTAACTCTGGCTAAGACCATGACCGGTGAAGGCACCAGTTATGAGGATATTGTTATTGTAGATTACCTGGCAGAAGAGGATTATGGGGTAGCCTTCCGTAAGGGTTCTGATATATGTGAGGAAGTGAATAAGATTTTCGATCAGCTAAAGGAAGACGGCACTATGACTGCTTTGGCTGATAAGTACGGATTAGAATTAGCCGAATAGATTTTTGAAAAATGAAAAAATAAACAAGGGGCAGAGGGTGATCCTCTGTCCCGCCGCTTGTATATAGAGGTAAGAGAGATATGAATGAGATTTCTTTAATCATAAGTCGACTATCTGATAGCTTTTTGCTTAATTGTAAGATCTTTGTTATAACGCTTTTGTTCTCACTACCTTTAGGGTTGGTGATTACTTTTGGTTCCATGAGCCGTTTTTATCCTCTTAGGTGGCTGGTACGAACTTTTGTCTGGATAATCAGGGGAACTCCGCTGATGCTGCAGCTTATAGTTATATATTTCGGACCGGGTCTGTTAAACTTGTCATTTTCCTGGCCTGGGGGCTCATCAGGACGGTTTATAGCAGCAAATGTAGCATTTATTATTAATTATGCCTGTTATTTTTCAGAGATCTATCGCGGCGGTATTGAAAGTGTACCGGCGGGACAATATGAAGCAGGTCTGGTGCTTGGCATGACAAAGAAACAGATATTCTTCAAGATAACCCTGCTTCAGGTAATTAAGCGTATACTTCCTCCGGTTGGTAATGAAGTGATAACCTTGGTAAAGGATACGGCTCTTGCCCGTATCATTGCAAATAAAGAGATTATTATGATGGCCGGAGAATACAGCAATAAAGGACTTATCTGGCCCCTATTTGCAACAGGTATCTATTTCCTTATCTTTGTTGGTGTATTAACAATAATTATTGACTGGTTTGAAAAAAGATTGAGTTATTTCCGTGTGTAAAGGGAGGGGATTCAATTGGCAATATTAGAAGTTCAAGGGATAGAGAAAAGCTTCGGAACCTGCAAGGTTTTGCAGAATATTGATTTTTCCTTGGAAAAAGGAGAGGTTATTGCAATCATTGGTTCATCCGGAAGTGGAAAAACCACATTGCTTAGGTGTCTTAACTTTCTGGAGCGACCTGATCAGGGACGAATCATTGTCAATAATGAGGTGATTTTTGATGCGGCGGACCCCTCTACTCAGCGGGAAAGTGAAGTGCGTAAGAAACGTCTGCATTTTGGTTTGGTTTTTCAAAGCTTCAACCTGTTTCCTCAATATACAGTTCTGAAAAATGTTACACTTGCAGCAGAATTGTTGGCTAAAGAACACCCTAACTTCAAGCAGAAAAAAAAAGATATATTGAAGGATATTCAGGAGCGCGGAAAATCGCTTCTTTACCAAGTAGGTTTATCAGATAAGCTTGACTACTATCCCCATATGATATCAGGTGGACAGCAGCAGCGTGTTGCTATTGCCCGTGCCTTGGCACTTGAGCCGGACATTTTGTGCTTTGATGAGCCTACTTCTGCCTTAGACCCTGAGCTTACAGGGGAAGTGCTTAAGGTTATCAGGAATTTGGCAGACAGAAACACTACAATGATTATTGTAACTCATGAGATGGATTTTGCTCGGGATGTGGCAGACCGAGTTCTCTTTATGGATGATGGTGTAATAGTTGAACAGGGTTCCCCTCAGGAAGTGTTTGAAAATCCTAAGGAAGAGAGAACGAAGCAGTTTTTAATGCGATATAAGAAAGATTGATTTGACTTGGGTCATTCTTTTTATAACTAATTAAAAAGTCCTTATGGGCTTTTTGAACTATATTAAATAATTCTTGTTTTATAATGTAATATGCTCTGCAAAATTGTTTAAATTAGAGTATTCACCGCATCTTTTTGTAGTCTCTGTACAGATTCTCTATCGACCTGTCATAAGTTTTCTCGCCTACTTTGGAAAAGAAGCATCCGGGCACCTCTTTGCTTCTGCGGTGATACGCAACGCATTCACAGCATTTGCCGTGACGGGAACATGAAGTATATGTACAGGTGCAGGCGATAGTATTATTACAAGCCATTTCAAACCCTCCTATGAATTTTATATTTCTTAATTAATATACATAAAAATAAAATCTGATGCAATAAAATATCGAATTATGTAAATTGCATAATCTATTCATTTTATATATTTGTCATTACAACATATGAGAGTTGGGAAAAAGTCTTAGCCGCTGATAAAAATATGTATATCAGAAACTTAAAATAATCAAATCATATAATAGTAATAAATATATTAAGGAATAAGGGTTATTACGGAGTAAATTTTAATGTTTCATATATACTTCCGCAGAATCGCAATAATTACGCGGAATTTATGATTAAGTTTTCAAATATGGTAAAGAATGCAGGATATGAAATAGTATTTAATACTTTAAGCTTA
>DUQV01000083.1 GCA_012837605.1 Clostridiales bacterium
GCTGTCATTTCATCATCAACCCGATAGCTCCATAAATTACCTCCTGTTTCGGAGTTGCTTCTTACAATTTCAATGACACCTTCTTCATTCCTGCTGGCACCATAATACTCCCCATCGACTGTGCCATAACTGAAACTGTATATCTCTTTATCATGTGAATCCAGTACTCCTACAAAAAACTTATCTCTAAGGCTTTCATCCGACAGCTCGAGAATACCATTGTCAATTATCCTAAAATTAACCTCATTAATATGCTCAGGAACATGCATAAAGGAATATAATTGATTATATATTCTCTCATTGAGGTCCTCAGCAATGCTTTCAGTTGTCCGGCTTGCAGAGGAATACCAATTGGTAAAGACCATATAGCCTATACTTCCAATTGATAATAGCATCGTTAATATGAAACCAATTATTATTGATTTTTTTATTGATATGCTTCTTCGATTTTTTTTCATAGTATCGCCGCCCTTTAAATAACAGCAGTCATTCAAAACTGGAAGGTATAAATTTTGTTATTATAATTTTCTTAGTAATTCAATCGCTCCATCTTCATCAAGCGGTTTACTGATCAGAAATCCTTGAATACTATCACAATTGTATTTCTCCAGATATAATCTCTGTTTTTCATGCTCCACTCCTTCGGCAACAACACTATGACCAAGCTTGTGAGCCATTGATATTATATCACCGGTAATAGACTCTTCCTTTAGTGCAGCCAACTTATCAATAAAGCTTTTATCAATCTTCAGACAGCTTATGTTCAACTCCCTCTCTCTCGCCAAGGATGAATATCCTGTACCAAAATCATCGATAGCTATACGTATGCCGGAGCCTTTTAATTCTCCCAATATACGGTTTGCTTCCTTATAATTTTCAACAAACAGAGATTCTGTAAGCTCAATCATAATATTTCTCGGATTTATATTCATTTTAGAAATTATATCAAATAAATCTTTGTTGAAATCTTCATTTAGCAGCTGCATCGCCGATACATTTACAGATATGGTCATATCATTATATCCGGAACTGATTAGCTTGTTTAAAAAATCGAAGGCTTGAATAAATATTTTATGTCCAATCGGAATTATGAGCCTTGTCTTTTCCGCTATAGGTATGAATTCATAAGGCGAAACCAACCCAAGCTTGTCATTTTTTAATCTTGCCAAAGCCTCAAATCCGCATATCCGATTTGTTCTTAGATCTAATATCGGTTGATATTGCAGGTATAGTCCTCCATCGTTTTCGTCCGATACGGCCAACATGAGCTCCTGCTTTATATCCTCTTCCCGCATAATCTGTTCTTCCATTTCATTGTCAAAAAAACAAAACCCTATGTTTCTGTTAAATAAGTGGATCGCTTTTTCTGATGCATTCAAAAGATTTTTCAAAAGCTGCTCTACATCATACTTATTCTTCTCATCTATTTCAACAATGCCTATACCACTGCCTATTTTTTCTGCCGTATATACGTTATCTAATGTCTTTACAACCGCCTCACAAAATGCAGCCAGATCATCTCGGGATTCATACTTCTTGATATAAAATACGAATCGGTTCTCATATGTATTAAATAATTGACATTTGTTAGTACAAAGTCGGCTTAGAGCCTCAGCGACTTTTTTTATAACTTCCTGACTATAATGAAATCCATATGCCAGGCTCAGTCTGTGAACAGAGCTTAGATTTATTCCCACAAGTGCTCTCTTTGCATTATTAGTTGACTTTGCATCGGAGGCCAGAAGATTTTCCAAATATCTTCGGTTATACAGACCCGTCCATTGATCGTGTTCATTGTTGTACCTAAGATTATTCTCAATCTCCTTCCTGTCGGAAATATCAAGGATAATTCCCTCAAGAGCTATAACCTCACCCTGCTCGTCATAGGCACCTTGTCCCATTTCAAGAACCCATTTTCGCTCTCCCTTAGCCGTCGTTATTTCGTATTCATATCTAAAAGGCAGCCTCTTGACAAGAGTACGCTGCCATTCGGTTCTAATTGCTTCACGATACTCGGGTACGATAATGTCATTAAATGAAAGCTTTCTGTTATATAAAAGATCATCTGCAGTGTATCCGGTCAATTGATAACATCCTGCTGATACAAACTGCATTGTCCAATGGCAGTCATTATTACATCTATAAGCCATGCCCGGGAGATTTGATAAAAAGACCGACTTGCTTCTTTCACTCTCCAACAACTCCTCCTCCAGCCTCTTACGCTCTGTGATATCCTGCACCAAACATATCTGATAATTCTTAAGCACATCCGGCAATGTGAGTGAGGCCACTACCATCTCTACCCATACGATGGAGCCATCCGGCTTAATATACCTTTTTTCCATTGAATAGCTTTTTATTTCACCGGATTTAAGCTTTTTAAAAAAGTTCAAATCCTCATCTACATCATCAGGATGTGTAATATTAATCCAGCCCAGACTATTAAGCTCCTCCATAGTTCTTCCTATAATCTGCTGAAAAACCGGGTTTATTTTAATTATATTATAATCTGCATTATTATCACTGCTATATGAGATAGATATACCTATCGGTGCCTGTTGAAAAATTGCATCAAATGTTAATCCCTGCTTATAAAGCTCATCTTCCATGAGCTGCTGTATCCTAAGCAGCTCCATATATATACCGATTTTAACCTTCAGGGAATCTATATGAATGGGTTTTCTGATATAATCAATTACCCCCATTTTTAATCCTCTGATTTCATCATCAAGCTCATCCGGATCTGTCAATATTATAATTGGTGTGTTCTTATACCTTTCATCGGATTTGATAGAATTAAGTATTCGAAAACCATCTTTTTTTGGTGTTGCCAAATCCAACATAACCAAATCAATATAATTGTGAGCATTAAGAGCTTGCATAGCTTCCGAGATATCATTAGCTGCCAGAATATTGTATTCAATTAACTCATTCCTGAACATTAGGCAATCTTTTGTTAATTCACCAACTACTAATATTGTCGCTGACATAGTTCATCCTCTTCTCTATGACTCCATTATTTTTTCTAAAACAGTAAGCAAATCCTGTGGGTATTTTTCTTTTTCTTCTCTTAATTTTTTTATTGCATTTTTCATACTTTGAGGTTTTCTGTAAGGTCGGTGGGATGTTATTGCGTCTATAGAATCGGCAACTATTACTATTTTTGCGTTATGGCTTATCTCGTCACCCTTTAGCCCTCTCGGGTATCCGCTTCCGTCAAGCCGTTCATGGTGCTGTACAATAACATCCATATATTCCTGAGGAAGATTATAATCCTCCAGAGAGAGCTGTCCTAATTCACAATGCTGTCTTACTATATCCATCTCAATTTCGGTCAATTCTCTGGGTTTTTGTATAATAGACTTAGGTATCAA
>DUQV01000084.1 GCA_012837605.1 Clostridiales bacterium
AATATAAAGAAAAATGGTGTGCATAGAAAAATGACCATACCTCATTTAAAGTATGGTCATTCACTACCTCAGCATTTTAGATATTTGACCTGTCTACTTGACAGGGGGCATATCATAAAATGGTAAGCAGGGTTTTCTTTTTGTATATACTTGACATGGATATTATATTGTAATACAAGATTGGCATAAAGAAACACGGGAGGTATGAGAATGTCTACAGAAAAGTGAATGTCTACAGAAAAGTTTAGATTCGATCCCGGCAAGGATAATAAGGGGCTCTTTTGCAATTATTAGGGTCAATAACATTATGTTATATAGATGAACGACGTCATGTGGAAAAATGTCGAAATTATGTTAATGTATTGACATGAAATTTGTTTAGTGATATTATTGCTTTAAAGTGCAGACGCTTTAAAGTGCTAAATTATAGTAGACTAATAATAAACTGGGGGTTAGAAAAGTGATAATAAAATTAGTATTATTGGTATGCTTCTTTACTATTATGATAGCTGTAGGAGTATTTGCAAGGAAGCATGCAACAAATGTAGGGGATTTCGTATTGGGAGGCAGAACAGTAGGCCCGTGGTTAACAGCCTTTGCATATGGAACCTCCTATTTTTCTGCTGTGGTATTTGTTGGATACGCCGGACAATTTGGATGGAAATACGGAATATCAGCTACTTGGATAGGAATAGGCAATGCTCTTATAGGCAGCCTGTTAGCATGGGTAATATTAGGCAGGCGGACAAGAGTTATGACGAATCATTTAAAGTCAGCTACAATGCCCGATTTTTTTGGCAGCCGTTTTGACAGTAAGGCATTAAAAATCACAGCATCAGTAATATCCTTCATATTCTTAGTACCATATACAGCATCAGTCTATAACGGATTGTCAAGGCTGTTTGGCATGGCATTTAATATACCATACTGGGTATGTGTTTGGACTATGGCAGTCTTAACCGGTATATATGTTATAATAGGCGGATATATGGCAACGGCTATAAATGATTTTATCCAAGGAATCATAATGCTTTTTGGTATAGCTGCGGTTATAGGAGCAGTATTAAGTAATCAGGGGGGCTTTATATCGGCTATAGGTAAGCTGTCAGAGTTTGAAAGTGATGTAGCCATAACGCTTGGGCAAAAGGGAGCATTTACTTCTTTCTTTGGACCGGATCCACTGAATCTGCTTGGAGTAGTAATATTAACCTCGTTAGGAACCTGGGGGCTTCCTCAGATGGTACATAAGTTTTATACAATAAAAAATGAAAAATCAATTAAAACCGGAACATTAATATCTACAATATTTGCTTTTGTCATAGCAGGAGGAAGTTATTTTCTTGGCGGCTTTGGAAGATTGTATGATAACCCGGCTTTGTATAACGATCAGGGAAAGGTTTTTTATGATGCCATTGTGCCTTATATGCTGCAGTCCTTATCGGATGTCCTAATAGGCGTAGTGGTTATATTGGTATTGTCCGCATCGATGTCAACTTTGTCAAGCTTGGTGCTTACATCCAGCTCAACTCTTACATTGGATTTCATCAAGGGCTTCATATATAAAGATATGAGCGAGAAAAAGCAGTTAAGAATCATGAGAATATTTATAGTATTTTTTATTCTTTTATCCGTATATTTAGCACTGAAGCCTCCGGTATTCATAGCACAGCTTATGGGAATATCATGGGGAGCACTTGCAGGAGCATTCTTAGCACCGTTCTTATATGGACTGTATTGGAAGAGAGTTTCCAAAGCTGCGGTATGGGCATGCTTTGCATCCGGTGTGGGAATTACAACTACGAATATGATATTCGGTTATATGAGTTCTCCTATTAACGCAGGAGCACTGGCTATGGTAGCAGGACTTGTGATTGTTCCTGTTGTCAGTATTCTTACTCCGAAGATGAAGAGGGATAAAGTTGATTCAATATTTGAATGCTATGAGGAAAAAGTAACCGTACGCAAGAAAAAATCAATTCAGGAATAAATACATATGTTTTATATATAGGGAGATGATGAGATGATTTGGGCTAGAGAAGAAACCCTAGCTAGGCAGGAAATTGAAGAAATACAATTTACAAGACTGAAGGCAACCTTAAAGCGAATCTATGATAAGGTGCCGTCATACCGTAAGAAAATGGATCAGGCAGGAGTTATCTGTGATGATATAAAATCACTTGATGATCTGCATAAACTTCCATTTACCGTAAAGCAGGATATGAGAGATAATTATCCATATGGTATGTTTACCGTACCTAGGAGGGAATTGGTCCGTATACATGCCTCATCGGGTACTACGGGTAAACCGACCGTGGTGGGATATACCAGAAATGATATGGCCATATGGACAGAATGTGTATCCAGAATTGCCTGCATGGGTGGAGCATCAGAGGATGATGTGGCTCAGATCAGCTTTGGATATGGAATGTTTACCGGAGCATTGGGACTTCATTATGGCTTGGAGAATATAGGAGCCAGTGTAATTCCGGTTTCATCAGGAAATACACAGAAGCAAATTATGTATATGCAGGATTTTGGTACGACACTTTTGGTTGCTACCCCATCATATGCACTGCATATTGGCGAGGTTGCAAAGGATATGGGAATAGATCCGGCTAAGGATCTGAATGTAAAGATCGGTCTTTTTGGCGGGGAAGGCATGACTGAGCCTATGCGGGATGAGATGCACAGGCTGTGGGGCAGCGATATGAAAGCAACTCAGAATTATGGAATGAGTGAGCTGATAGGTCCCGGAGTATCGGGTGAGTGCCTTGAGCTGTGCGGAATGCATATCAATGAGGACCATTTTATTCCTGAGATTATTAATCCTGACACAGGAGAGGTATTACCTCCCGGAGAAAAGGGCGAACTTGTAATAAGCTGTATCACTAAGGAAGCACTCCCGTTAATCCGCTATCGTACAGGAGATATCTCAAGACTGTTTTATGAGCCTTGTAAATGTGGCAGAACCACTGTACGGATGGAGAATCTGTCCGGAAGATCTGATGATATGCTGATAATCCGAGGTGTAAATGTATTTCCCAGTCAGATTGAGGAGGTTCTTCTTAAGATTGACGAGATCGGACCGCATTATGAAATAGTTGTAGATAGAGTGAATTATTTGGACACAATGGAAATTAAAGTGGAATTGGCTGATGAATCCTTGTTGGACTCTTATGCGATGCTTGGTGAACTGGAAAATAGAATCAAATTTAACCTTAGGACTGTACTTGGGCTTGATGCTGTGATAAAATTAGTAGCACCAAGAAGTTTAAGAAGATTTGAAGGCAAAGCCAGACGAGTTACAGATTTACGTTAAATGAAAGGAGCAACACAGGTGACAGGTAAGATACTAATGCTCGGAAATGAGGCATTTGCACGTGGTGCATATGAAGCAGGCTGCAAGGTATCCGCAGCATATCCGGGCACACCAAGTACAGAAATAAGTGAAAGTATTGTTAAGTATACTGAAATATATTCAGAGTGGTCCCCAAATGAGAAGGTAGCATTGGAGGTTGCTATAGGAGCATCAATCGTAGGTGTCAGAGCATTAGCCTCCATGAAGCATGTAGGTCTGAATGTGGCAGCCGATCCGCTGTTTACCGCATCATATATCGGTGTAAACGGAGGACTGGTTATAATAGTTGCTGATGACCCGGGACTGTACAGCTCGCAAAATGAGCAGGATACAAGAGCAGTTGCGAGAGCTGCTAAAATACCGGTTTTGGAGCCGTCAGATAGTTCAGAAGCGAAGGAATTCGTTAAATTTGCATATGAATTAAGTGAGAAATACGACACTCCTGTTATAATAAGAAGCACAACAAGGCTTTCTCATTCACAGGGTCTTGTAGAGCTTAATGACAGACTTGATATTGAAGATAAGCCTTATGAAAGAAATGTATCTAAGAATGTTATGATGCCCGGTAATGCCAAAGGACGTCATATTGTTGTGGAGAATAGGGAGCTTGCTCTCATAAAAGACAGCTGTGAATTTCCTATTAACACGATAGAGTATAACGATAAGAAAATCGGAGTAATAACCTCCGGAATTCCGTATCAGTACGTTAAGGAAGCACTTCCTGAAGCCTCGGTATTAAAGCTTGGAATAGTTAATCCTCTTCCAAGAGGACTGATTGAGGAATTTGCTTCCAAGGTGGATACTCTTTATGTTATAGAAGAGCTGGATCCCATTATAGAGGAACAGGTAAAATCCTGGGGAATAAAAGTTATAGGCAAGGAAATCTTCACGGTGCAGGGAGAATACTCAGCCAATATGCTAAGAAGAGCTATTAAGGGTGAGGATATTGCAGTCCATGCAGCTGAAGGTGTACCAAACCGTCCTCCAATTCTATGCCCGGGATGTCCGCACAGAAGTGTGTATACGGTATTAAAGAAGCTGAAGCTTCGTGCAGCAGGAGATATCGGATGCTATACTTTAGGTGCTGTGGCTCCATTAAGTGTAGTAGATACTACTATATGCATGGGGGCAAGTATTTCATCACTTCACGGTATGGAGAAGGCAAAGGGTAAAGAATATATTAAAGACTGGGTTGCCGTTATAGGAGATTCTACATTCTTACATACAGGTGTTAATTCTCTTATAAATATGGTATATAATAAAAGTACCGGAACAGTCCTGATACTTGATAATTCTACTACAGGAATGACAGGACATCAGGATCATGCAGCAACCGGAAAAACACTGATGGGTGAAGAAACCCGTTCGGTTGATTTGGAAAAGCTTTGTAAAGCTATTGGTGTGCCTAATGTCTATGTTATCAATGCTTTTGATACCAAAAAGCTTGAAAAAACCATAAAAGAAGCGATGGCATTGGATGAAATCGCAGTTATTATAGCACAGGCACCTTGTGTTTTACTTAAGAAGTCACCTATTACCAACCGGTATTTCATAGATCAGGCAAAATGTAAAAAATGCGGGCTTTGTATGAAGCCGGGATGTCCCGCAATAACCAAAAAAGAAAATGGAGATATTGTAATTAATGAAACCATTTGTAACGGATGCGGGTTGTGCGTAGACTTATGCAAATTTGACGCAATAAAGAAAACGGAATAGTATTGGTATTTACAGAAATGAGGGTAAATATGGAGACAAAAAATATAATGATTGTAGGCGTAGGCGGACAGGGAACTCTGCTTACCAGTAGAATTCTTGGTACATTAATGACTGAAGCCGGTTATGATGTAAAGCTATCCGAGGTACATGGGATGGCACAGCGGGGAGGAAGCGTGGTAACCTTTGTAAGATATGGTGATAAGGTATATGAGCCAATAGTTGAGGAAGGGCAGGCAGATGTTTTGATTGCTTTTGAGAAGCTTGAAGCTTTACGGTATATCCATTATCTGAAAGAAGGGGGAGCAATAGTTATTAATGACCAACAAATTGCCCCGATGCCTGTAGTTATTGGAGCTGCAAAATATCCGAAAAACATTCTGGAAGAGATATCAAATAACCATAGAGTTTACAAAGTGGATGCTTTAGAAGAAGCTAAAAAGCTTGGCAACAGCAAGGTATTTAATGTGATTGTTCTGGGCGTAGCGGCTCAGCATATGGAATTTTCTAAGGAGGAATGGCTGTCTGTAATTGAAAAGACAGTTCCTGCAAAGACTGTTGATATAAATAAAAAGGCATTTGAATTGGGGTATTCCTTAATTTAGTACGGATTGACATATGAGAAGGTAGTACATTGTATGTATAATTAAATAAATATATAAGTGCATATTATTTAGAAGGACATATTATGTAATAATACGTTCTTGAAAGAAAAAGGGGAGGTTTGCCGGATGATCAGACAACTGTCAATATTTATACAGAACGAAATAGGCAGCGTTGCGAGTATTACAGCTATACTTAAAAAGCATAATATCAATTTGAGAGCGATTGCTTCCTTTGACACACCTCAATTTGCCATACTAAGAATGATTGTAGACCAGCCGGAGAAGGCTAAAACACTATTAATTGACAGTGGATTTGCAGTTACGATGTCAGAGGCTATAGCCGTAGAGCTGGAAGATAAGCCGGGAGTTTTGCATGATGTGCTGCAAATCATTGCAGACGCAGGTATAGGTGTTAACTATATATATTCCATAGTATTTCGTCAAAAAAATGTTCCGTTAATTATAATTAACACTGATGATTTGGAGAAAACAAAGCAAGTATTGACGGACAATGGATACTCAGTACCCGAGCAGGAGGATGTTATTTTATGATATGGAATGAAACGAAGGAATGCATGAGCAGGGATGATATTCTTAATTTGCAGAGTGCCAGACTTAAAAAAACCGTTAGCCGCGTCTATCATAATGTTGAATTTTATCGGAAAAAGATGCAGCAGTTAGGGCTGGAACCTAGCGATATAAAAGGTATTGAGGATTTGGATAAGCTGCCGTTTACCACTAAAGAGGATTTAAGGGATAACTATCCTTTTGGTTTATTTGCGGTACCGCAATCTGAGATAGTTCGTATTCACGCATCTTCAGGTACTACAGGTAAGGCAACCGTGGTTGGCTATACAAGAAGAGACATCGAGATTTGGCAGGAGTGTGTAACCAGAGTACTTGCAATGGCCGGGGTAGGTACCAATGATAAGATTCAGGTGGCTTACGGATATGGACTATTTACCGGCGGTCTAGGTCTTCACTATGGTGCAGAGAATCTTGGAGCAACGGTAATTCCGATGTCAACAGGAAACACTCAGAGGCTCATAACCATGATGGAGGATTTTGAGGCTACAGCTATAGCTTGTACCCCCTCATACCTTTTACATATAGCAGAAGTCCTTGAAGAGGTGGGGAAAATTGACAAAATAAAGCTAAAGGCTGCTATATGCGGAGCTGAGCCATGGACAGAGAATATGCGAAAGGAAATTGAAGCGAAGCTAAAACTGAATGCTTATGATATCTATGGACTTAGCGAGATATTAGGACCGGGAGTAGCTGCCGACTGTGATGCTCATGACGGACTTCATGTATATGAGGATCATTTTATACCGGAGATTGTAAATCCGGAGACCCTTGCTCCGTGCAAAGAGGGAGAGGTCGGTGAACTTGTAATCACCACAATAACTAAAGAAGCTTTGCCGCTATTTCGATATAGGACTAAGGATCTTACGAGTATTACATATGAGCCTTGTAAATGCGGCAGGACCTTGGCAAGAATATCCAAGTTCAAAGGGCGTTCCGATGATATGCTTATTATACGGGGTGTCAATGTATTCCCGTCCCAGGTAGAAGCTGCATTGCTTGAAATGGGTGAAGCCAGTCCTCATTACGTACTGATTGTAGACAGAGTGAATAATCTTGATGTTCTTGAGATTCAGGTCGAGGTTGAAGAACGCTTCTTCTCAGATGAGATAAGAATGCTGGAGAGTTTAACCAAGAAGATTTCTCATGTGCTGCAATCTGCTCTAGGGCTTGCGGTAAAAGTAACCCTGGTTGAACCTAAGACTATCGCAAGAAGCGAAGGAAAAGCAAAGAGAATAATTGACAGAAGAAAGCTGATATAGAGGTACTGAACTTTTGTATATGAAACAGTTGGGTTTAGGTTAAAAGGAGGGGTACTATGTTAATAAAACAGCTGTCGGTATTTATTGAAAATAAGGAAGGCCGATTAGAGAGGGTAACTCAGGTTCTAAAAGACCGTAATATTAATATTGCGTCTTTTAGCCTTGCAGATACGGCCGAATATGGTATGCTTAGAATGATTGTATCTGACCCTGATGAGTGCAGACGTGCTTTGAAGGAGGAAGGCTTTTCCGCAAAGCTTACAGATGTTATAGCAGTTAAAATACCTCAAAGACCCGGAACACTCCATAAGGTTTTAAAGGTACTGTATGATGCCAATCTAAGTGTGGAATACATGTATACCCTCGCAACCGCAGGAAGGGATACTTCCATTATTATGAAGATTTCCGATTTGTCAAAGGCGTTGGAGATACTAAAACAAAGCGGATATGAACTGTGTACGGCTAGGGAAGCTTATGAAATAAATAATATAGAAAACAAATAATGTTTGACACCATCAGTAAAGAATGCTATGATGGTTATGTTGCCGAATAGAAGGCAATATAATTATTATTTTTTGGAGGAATTTATACATGAACAAAGGTACAGTAAAATGGTTTAACAATCAGAAGGGCTTTGGCTTTATCTCTGATGAACAGGGCAACGATATATTCGTTCACTATTCAGGTCTTAACATGGAAGGCTTCAAATCCTTAGAAGAAGGTCAGGAAGTTGAGTTTGAAGTAGTACAGGGAGCTAAGGGTCCTCAGGCAACTAATGTAGTAAGACTTTAATCAAGATTGGGTTTACAATGTACCTTTTTCTGAACTATATATAAGTTTTTAAGAATTGGATATATTGTTATAACGAATTTGATTAAAATAATCCTTAAGGTTTAACCTTAAGGATTTTTTTTGAGATAAAAATATAATTCGATTTTTATTATGAAATCAGATCATTTCCTTTTTGATTTATCCACTCAAGGAAGCGGTAAAGAGGCTTGAAAAGTACCAATGCTATAACATAGTTGCCTATACAGTGTACGACATCAAATGGGATTCCGCTGATAATTTTTGATACAGCCATAGGGATTCCTCCGATAAAAAGATAAGGAACTGAACAAAGTGTTCCAAAGCTAAGTCCATATGCTCCGGATAGTATTGCCCAGAAAAACGGGGAGCGTTTATTCCTAAACAGCATAGTTATCAGCATTAGGACTGTCCATATATACAGATAATTTATCGACCAGATGCCGAAGCCGTAGATTAACACCTCCACTATGACAAAGACATAGATAATAAATAATGTTTTCCATCGGTATACTATTGTGCATAGGATAATTAGTAAAGATACAAGCTCAATATTTGGGAGGAATGCAAGCCCTATCTGAACGGTTATGATTAAGGCTGACATAATTCCTATGATTACCATATCCTTAGTCCGCATAGTCATCCTCACATTCTTAATAACCTTCCATAAGGGTCAGCTCATACTTATCCTTATCCTGTATTATAAGCATATCAACTCCATAATCTGAGAATTCGCCGTCCTTAGTAATGCACCACCATTCCTGTTTGCTGTTATCGGCTTTTCTGCCGTTTACCTCAGTAATAAGAAACCCGTATATACTCTCTTCTCCACCAATCAGCTTCTTTTCATCTAATGCTTCGCGAAGAGTCTCTGCATTCGTGATAATTGTAAATTCTAGTACTTCTTCATCGGGAACAATAACCTGAATGAGTATTTCCTTACTTCCTTCAGAAGCGGTATCAGCTTTTAATACTTTGAAGTAGAATAAGTATAATAGCAGAAAAGCAACAGAAAAAAGAATCAGTGTTCCTAAGACAGTCATTAATAATTTTTTTCTCTCTTTCATAATAAGCTCCTTTCTATTCGGGCACCATAACGTTTGATTGGTGCTGCAGGCATATAAAATGCCTTCCCCACAATAGGAAAGGACAATAAAGTAAATGTCTTTATTGTACCTTTATCCATGACTCGTGGAATTATTG
>DUQV01000085.1 GCA_012837605.1 Clostridiales bacterium
CCTTAACAAATAGATAAAATGCACCTTGAGGCTTTACACATTCATATCCGTAGGATAAAAGACTGTTATACATCAGCTCCCTGTTTTTATTGTATATCTCTACATCAACCTTGGCATCCAGGCATCTTGCCACCGCTCTTTGTATAAGGGACGGGGCATTGACAAAGCCAAGAATACGGGTTGCCACATTAGCCGCAGAAATAAGATTTTCGTAATCATCTGCCTCATCAGGAATGACAAGATATCCGATACGTTCCCCCGGAAGAGACAGAGACTTACTGAATGAATATCCGATAACAGTATTCTTATAATATTTTGTAAGATACGGAACATCAACATTATCGTATGCCAATTCCCTATAAGGCTCGTCCGATATAAGATAAATAGTCGTATTATATTCATGCTGCTTCCTATTAAGAATGTCAGCCAACCTGATTATCGTATCCTCAGAATAAACAACACCGGTAGGATTATTCGGGGAATTAATTATAACCGCTTTCGTTCTGCCGGTTATCTTTTCCTCGAATTCTTTAAGATTCGGTTGAAAATTCTCAGTATTAGGCTTTACGGTAACCAAAACACCGTCATAATTACTCACATAATTACGGTACTCACCAAAGTAAGGAGCAAAGGTAATAACCTCATCGTCGGGGTTAATTAAGCATTTTAATATTACATTGAGTCCACCGGCAGCACCAACACTCATTACTATATTGGCTGCACTAAAATCAGTATCATACTTCTTATTTATTGATAATGCTATACTTTCTCTTACATCCTCATAGCCGGAATTATTCATATATCCATGAATCATGCCGGGATCCTCTTCATTTAGAATATCGATAATTGCATCCTTAATCTCTGTTGGAGGCTCTACACTGGGGTTTCCAAGACTAAAATCATATACATTATCAGCACCGTAAATATCAGCAAGACGCTTTCCCTCTTCAAACATTGCACGAATCGCCGAACTTGTCTTGACTAATGTCTTCATCTTATCAGAAATCATTTATCTGCCCTCTTTTCTTATTTGTATTCAAATTTTTTTCGATAATATTCTGCTGTAGAATATTTTATATGCTTGATTATTATTTCAATTAATACTCTTTTACAGGATTCTTCTTTAATATTTTTCATATAATTTCAGCTGTCACATATAATGATTTATGACAGCCTTTA
This sequence comes from Clostridiales bacterium, assembly GCA_012837605.1. Taxonomy (GTDB): domain Bacteria; phylum Bacillota; class Clostridia; order Lachnospirales; family Lachnospiraceae; genus Mobilitalea. Next base: position 1,180 of record DUQV01000085.1, read on the forward strand.
GAAAACCCGATTTATACATATTGCTTAATTTCAGATTATTATCTGAAACGAATGTCAAGATATGCTTTTACAATTTCCACACATTTTTTAAATCCAAGCTGACTGCTGTTTAAACACAGATCGTAGTTTTTGGCATCTTCCCAATTCCTGCCTGTATAATATTTATAATACTCAGCCCTGCGCTTGTCAATAGTTTCTATCTGTTTAATTATATCCTTTCTGGGACTACCCGTCATTTCTGTAAGAGTATTGATACAGGCTTCTAAAGGAGCATGAACAAATACTTTTACAACATTGTCATAGTCTTTTAGGATATAGTCTGCAGCACGCCCTACTATCACACAGGATTCCTGTTCAGCCAACTCTTTTATAATCTTAGCCTGATAGTTGAACAAATTATCGTTAGATACAAAATCATCTCTGTCGGGAGGAATTAATTCCCCCTTGTATGCCTTACGTGCAATCTTAAAAAGTAAGCTCTTTTTCAGCTTCTCATCTGCTTTTGCAAACAACTCTTCATTTATACCGCTGTCATCTGATGCAAGCCGCAGAAGCTCTCTATCATAAAAATTTATGCCCAACTCTTCTGCTAACATCTTACCGATTGTCCTTCCACCGCTGCCATAACCCCTAGCTATCGTAATCACATATTTATTCATTCATCTCACCTTCCCAAATGTTAACGAACAATTTTTACTATTCGCCTAAATATGCTTTTTTAACAGATTCATTGTTCATCAGCTCCTTAGCATCACCCTCTAATACAATCTTACCTGTCTCTATAACATATGCCCGATGGGCAATAGATAATGCCTTCTTTGCATTTTGCTCTACCAATAAAACAGTGGTCCCGCTCTTATTAATACTTTGTATTATATCAAATACCTCTTCGACCAGAATGGGCGACAGTCCCATAGACGGCTCATCCATCAATACTATTTTCGGCTTTGACATCAATGCTCTTCCCATGGCAAGCATCTGCTGTTCACCGCCGCTTAAAGTCCCTGCCATCTGGTTCTTTCTTTCCTCTAACCGTGGAAACCTTTCATATACACGCCTAAGTGTTTCCTCTATCTCTTTCTTATCACTCCTGGTATATGAGCCCATCAGAAGATTCTCATAAACAGTAAGCTGAGAAAATACTCTTCTTCCCTCAGGTACATGTGCCAAACCCATAGATACGATATGATGAGCAGGAACCTTCTTCAGATCGGTTCCGTCATAAATTATCTCGCCCTGTTTTGGTGTAATCAGTCCGGAAATCGTCTGCAGTATGGTAGTCTTACCCGCTCCGTTTGCACCGATCAAAGCAATGATTTCTCCTTCATTTACCTTAAAGGAAACATTTTTGATTGCCTGAATAACTCCATAATAAACCTGTAAATCCCTAACCTCTAACATATAATTATCCCTCTCTAATTTATATGGCTAAAGATGCTCTTTTTTTAGCTGATTTTCTTAGTTAAACTGTCTTTATTCTCCGAGGTATGCCTTGATTACCTCCGGATTATTAAGAACATCCTGCGGCAGTCCGTTAGCCAGCTCTATACCAAAGTTTAGTACAAAGATTTTTTCACATATACCTGCAACAAGCTTCATATCATGCTCTATAAGTAATATGGTAACACCATACTGCTTTCTGATCAGACTTATTGTGGACATAAGCTCCTCTGTCTCGGCAGGATTCATACCTGCAGCCGGTTCATC
>DUQV01000086.1 GCA_012837605.1 Clostridiales bacterium
AACTCCTTTTGAGCCATACTCTTTATGTTACCTGACTTGTCAAATATAATGCAGCGGGAACTGGTAGTCCCTTGGTCAAGTGCCATTACATATTTCTTCATACCTATACCCCATTTTATATAACTATTATGTTATTATTGTAACATTCTTATCCTTCCATTTACAACACAATTTCTGCATAAAATAAATTGCTCTCTGCCCATTGGGACAGTGAGCAATTTATGTATAAAGTTTTAGGGTCTTAATATTCAAAACTGTAGAGATGAAATTTAATTATGATATTTCAATTGCATCAAGTACAAATTTCCCAGCTATAACCCTAATTTCAACTGTATGCAATCCATCAGAAAGTCCTGTTTTCTTATAAAAGCATTGCCTTGTACGACCATTTGCACCTTCAACCTTTTCTGATGCACCATCAATGGTTATATCAAAATCAGTACCACTAAAACCTATAAGTGCAAGTTCTGTTCCTGTAAAGTTGAATGACAAGGTGAAATCACCGCTGTCTTCTTTTATATGTGCCGTTGAGGTTGTCCGATTGAATTCAGTATAGCTCTTTGGAACCTCTCTTTCCCAATCACCTGAGTAGTTCAAAACATTCTCATGGTCATCAATTCTAGTTACAGCATAAGACTTTCCGGTGGCAGGCTCAGCTTTAAGATTATCAAAAACATTATTGTAAAGACCACTTGAAAGGCTTATTCGGCCCGAATTAATAAATTCATTCTCTTCTGTATAAGAAGCGACCTCATTTCCATCAACATAAGCAGTGATTATGTTGTTGACGGCTAATACTTTTATGTTATGAACATCCCTTGGGTCAAAGTTATCAATAGTTCCTTCGGAAACGTTGCTTCTATTCTTGCGAAGTTCCCATTTTCCATCTCCATATAGTCTAATGGCATATCCGCTTTCACCATCGCTATTTGTTTCAGAGTTAATGTATCTTACACCTATTCCTGCATAATTATCAGAATTTATGCTTTCTAGCATTACATCAACAGAAGCGCTGTAATTGCTCCAGCGATCATCTCCTAGAGATGTTATAGGCATTGGCGTGCTCCTGAGACGCCAGTCGGTAGGCTTGTTGTCAGCATTAATCATTTGCATCAATACAAATCCGCCGTTACTTTCCACTACTTCAAATGCTCCGCCTTGGTCAGTGGTATATTTTGGAGTACCGCCCCTTTCTGTAACAAAATTTTCCCCGTATTCAAAGTCGTCAGAATAAGGAAGAGGTATTACTTGGGACTCTACCTTACAACCTTCATTTTTAGGAACTAATACATTTTCCTTGTTCAAAGTTGTAATTGTAATAATGGAATAGGGCTTAACCTCCACAGAGTATGAGTAGGTACCATCGCCGTTGCTGGCAGGTGTATAAGCACCAATATTGCGAAGATAATTTTCGTTATATTCCTGATTTTCTTTGGGTCCGATTGTTTCCCATATGTAAAATGGTTCACCAGCTTTGCTGAGGTTTGATACTGTAAAGGTGTAATTTCGATATTCATCGCTGTCATTACTTACTACTATAGAATAATCTCCTGTTTCAGGATTTGTTACAGTCATATAATTGTTAGTGGTTTCAGAAATGGAGTGGTTTTCTTTTCCGTCACCAAAACAAGCACTATCTATATACTGCCAGCCCTTTTCCATAAACATTGTAAAATGTGCTGATGTCCATACTCCTGCATCTAGCTCATAGTAACCGCTCCAAGGTTCGTTAGCGTTAATCAGAGATTTTGGAAAAAACTTTGCTCCTGTATAATAAGCCGCAACTGCAGGCTGATATTCATACATAGTCATCCTACCGTTATAATAGCTGTTGATAATACGGTTACACACATCAAGACAGCCATTTTCACCATTAATACCTGAACCGTTTGAATTTACTGCCAGCCTTGCCATATTGCAGGAAGCAATTCCCTCGGAATACCAGATTTCTTTGCCATATTCCTCATGAAGCTTTATTGCATTGTCGCTTGCGTATGTGTTGTAATGTACTCCCAAAACATCAACTGCATTGCGAAGTTGTTCATTACTTATCATTTCATCAGCTATTTTCCAACTGCCTACCTCGTCAGAAGCAACTATTTTGATTTCACTGTAATCATATCTGCTGTTTGTTTCATTTTTCAGATGCTCAGAAAGATATATTATCCACTCCGCATCAATTTTATTAGGCTCATTAGCATCTGCACTTATGTATGAAAATTTAATTCCAAATTCATCATATGCGGCGTTAATAGTGTTAAGATACCACTTGTATCGTGCTTCATGTCCGTTTTCAGTGCTGATATCAAATGCGTCTGTTACCCATTTCGGCTCACCCCAACGCAATAAGTCCACTGTAATTTCAGGATTTATGGAAAGAGCATCAGCCACGAGCATAAATCCTGCACCTCTGCGTACGTTGGCATGTTCATCCTGGCTCCTCATAGTTGATGGCTCTGTTCCTGAGGAGGAATTAACATCAGTTCCAAATTCCATTTTAATATGAGTAAGCCCTGCACCATGGTCTTTTTTGAATAGATAATTCAGAATTTCCCAGTACTGTTCGGGGTTGTCCTGTTTATAATCAATCAAAAGACGGGAGGAATTATTTCCAGTAACCATTCCGAGACCTCTGTAAGTGGCAGCAGGATTTGTGTTTGTAGTAGCCCCGTCAACACTTACCGCCATATAATTTGGGTTTACTTCTGCTTGCGTAAAAACTGTTTCTGGTGTGTTATCTTCTTGTTTGATTGGAGTTGTAATTATGTTGTTTTCCTCTATAGGAGTATCAGGCAAAGAATCTTTTTTTGAACAACTTGAAAGCATAGTTACAACTAGTATACAACCAATAATCCCTTTAAAAAGTTTTTGTTTCATTGAATATACACTCCCTTCTGCCATTAGTATAGGTAAACATCCTATTGCCTACAATCTATTTTTTGCGATATGTTAATAGGTTTTTTGCTTTTTCATATTGACATGTATAATGAAACCTACTAAAATATATATAATAAAACAAGTGAAGGCAAGTGAAGGGAATAAAATAAATATGGCATTAATAGAGCATATAGGCTTCTATGATAATAGAAGTAAATTTCACGAGCATACTCACTTGTACTGTGAGATGATTTTTGTTATTGATGGTGAAATAACCATTTCCAGTGGTGATACAGATTATGCTGTTACTACAGGTGATATATGCCTTATACCCAGTGAGATTCCTCACAGGACAGACGTGTATCCCAATCGTTATAAACGCTGGCTTTTGTTCATAAATCCATGGGATTTTGCAAAAATCTATTCTTCACCTATGTTACAAGGTATGCTGTCCGGATTGCTTATAAAAGAACCCATATTATTTCATATTGGAAAAAGTGGTAAGCAGCTTTTTTCGGAGATGTCAAAAGAATTAAATGATAAGTCTGTTTTCGGGGATGATATTGTTTCGTCAGGGGTAATATATCTTCTATCACAGCTTGGGCGCAATAATATAGATATATTTAAAGAGTTAAGCCAATCAGACAAGACGGTTATGACTGTTCAGAATTATATTCAGCAGAATTACAACCAACCGCTGAATATGGAAGAAGTGGCTGATCGCTTTTTTATAAATAAATTTTACCTTACACATATCTTCAGCAAGCATACAGGTATTTCGCCTAAAAAATTTCAGATTAGATGTCGCCTTGAGAATGCAGAAAGACTTGTTCGTACTACAGAGCTTTCCATTTCTGAAATTTCAGAACAATGCGGTTTTATAAGTCTTTCTGATTTAACGGGAAGGTTTAAAATCAAGTACGGGGTTACACCAGCTATTTACCGCAAGCAAAGAATGAATGAATATGGATTATGAAGTGACAAGAAACACTCAGTAGTTATATGGCTGTTTATAATACATTAAACATATAATTCAATCCTGCTATTGACACCTTATCACCTTTAGTAATCTTTTGCCTCTGATAGCAGGATAATGCCTTTTCATTCACAGTAGTTCCGTTTGTAGAGTTTAAGTCTGTGATGTAATAATCATTCTCTTCCTTTGTTATCTTAACATGAAATCTGCTAACCACGTCATTATCTA
>DUQV01000087.1 GCA_012837605.1 Clostridiales bacterium
ATATACCGGAAGGATACGCTGAAGACTCCGTTAAAACCTATAATAACATAACAGATATAATTTTTATAAATGATGCAAAAGAGCAAATCCGTTATTCATATAGATCTGGTGAAAATACAGTAAATATGTCTGTTGACAATGAAAATCATATTATAAACGAAATAATAATTAACGGTCATACTGCCATAGTCATGAACGAATTACGTGAGAGTTCTAACAATGGCGTTATTTATCAGTATAACGGATATGTGATAGAAATATGGGGTAAGATAGAGGTCGATGAAATTCTCAAGATGATCGAATCCATATCTGATGCAAAATAATATATCCTCATACAGATTAAGAAGGAAATGTCTTACTATTTGAGAGATAAAAGCATTTTTAAAACATACCATTGTATCCAAAGTTTTTAAATATTTTCTTCTTTAATTTTAAATGAAAAAATTTTATAAAAACTTGTAGGGAAAATGTCGGTTAAAACGATTATTATAGTATAGCCGTAAAATCTAAATCATATAGAAAGGCGTGATACAAATGAAGCTCAAAAAAATAGTAGTTATACTGCTGTCTGTTATTTTTATTATTCCACAAAACATTCCGGTATTAGCATCAGCACAAGGATTGCCGGAAACAGGTCAGGACAGTAGTATCAATATGTCTATAACCCCATGTTGGATGCATGTTGACTGCGTCACTCTTGACTTATCATTTAGCAGCGGACAGGCTCACTGCTATGGCAGAATTTTAGCAGCAACGGGTACAACAGCCATAAATGCCACCTTTACACTTGAGCGAAAATGCTCCTATGGTTGGACTGTGGCAAATACATGGAGCAGAAGTTCAGTTACTGATTCTCTGACATTTTATACCACCAATGTCGCATATGAGAGATTTGAATACCGCTTTTCTGTTACGGCAACTGTAATAAGAAATGGTGTATATGAAGTTGTGAGTTCTTCAGTAGAAGCTACATATTAATCTGTCCAAATCAAAAACAATGTATGGGGAGCATTGTAATTGATTGGAGTTGACCTTATAAGTCTCTCAAAGCAGCGTTGGTCATAGTTTTTAATTAATATGTAGAGCCTTCTAACAAAGCATCTATATTAAAAAAGAAAGAACATATCTGCCCAGCTAATATGTTCTTTCTTTTTATTATTCCTATTATCATTCTTTAACGTAAATACAGCATAGGATTTACTGTTTCTTCTCCTTCCAACACCATAAAATATAAGTTACTGCCTTCTACGGTATAGTATTTTGTAGGTTCATTTATTGTCCCAATAACTTCACCCTCTGACAATCTGTCACCAATCTTATGATCTACATTAGCCAGCTGACCATAAAGCAGGGAGTACCCATCACCGATATCCATAGTAACCGTAAGTCCGGTCACAGGATCATCAAAAATATCTGTAATAACTCCGGTTGTTGCTGCCTTAACTTCCGTACCAACCTCAGCATCTATAATAATTGCCGGGTTAACCTTAAACTGCATAAGAGTAGCATAATAAACCAAATGGTCCATACTATAATTCATAATTACATTGCCATCTACCGGCCAGAGAAGACCCGCATCAACATCAAAGCTTAATGGTATGGCGTTCTTAACCGTAACACCGGCGGTTTCTACTGCCGTTGGCTGCTCCTCTATATCCTGTTCTATTGCTGCGGTTACAGTCTCATCGACATCTGCAAGATCAATTCCGTTCTCTTCTTCTTCCGTAAATACATCAAACTCCAAAAGATTGTCATTATGAACGATATCCTGACTGCCCGGAGTATTCTCGGATTCAAGGCTTGTCCCCTCATTATCAGCAAGCTGATCCGATGTGTCGTTATTATCCGTCTGTAGATTGTTCTCATCATCAGCTGCCATGCTGTTATCCGGTTCATTCAAATCCACAAAATTTTCACCTTTATCCTTTTGATTAGAGGACAAATTGGAACCAATGAGAGCTACTGCAGCTATAGCGATAATACCGACAAATAATAACACATAATAACCTTTGCCTTTGAAAAACTCAGCTAATCTGTTTTTTTTCACTGTTATCACCTCAAGATATATTCTTCTCACATAATAGTTGATTTATACCTAAGTCACATTTATAGGGTGTGATTTTCACTCTCCAATAAATATCCCAACTTATTTAATTAATATCTCCATTTCATTATTTTTTAATCGCATTTCGATACAGATATTATTGACTTTTTTTAATAAAGTTATAAAATAAAAACATGCGGATATAGTTCATCGGTAGAATGCAAGCTTCCCAAGCTTGAGAGGCGGGTTCGATTCCCGTTATCCGCTTAAAAAGAGATAGGCAGGTATCACCTGCCTATCTCTTTTTAAGCGATTATAAAAGGTAAACCGGAAGAATAAAAGTGCGAACCCATTGGTGAGCATCTTTTATTCTTCCTAAGAGTTGACCGTGTTTACATGGACAACTCTTTTTCCCGATTATCCGCGTAGCGAATATACCAATTCCATTACCCCTTCTTCACAGTAACAGAAACCTTAAATGTCTTTGTCTTTCCGCTATAAAGAGTAACCGTGACCTTAATATCAACTTTTCCAGCCTTCTTAGCGGTTATTTTACCTGAATCATCGACAGTTGCAATCTTCGTATTTCCTGATTTATAGGTAACCATTACTGCACCTATTGCACTGCCGGATGTTTTATCCTTAAGATCTTTAACCCTCTCTAATGTTTTGGGCAAATTAATCTCTATAGTTGCTTTACTTTTATCCTTCGATCCTAGGGTCAGAGTAACCTTCTTAGGTGTTACACTGATTTGATTTCTTAAGGAGGTTATTGCACCGGCACTTGCCTTCTTTGGAAGAAGTACATATTCTGAGCAGTGGATAATATTTATTGTGATATAGCCCTCGCTGTCTACCACATAGTTGGAGCTGTATGGTAATGTGTCAAGCTTTCCTGTTTCAGAATTATAGTAATACAGATATAGCTTGTCTCCCTCTTTATATCCCATATCACCCACATACATTCTTACACTTGCCTGTGCAGGCAAATCACCCTTATGTCCGAAGGATATAACCAAGCTGTTTTGATTTTTCTCCTCTGACGGTGTTTCTAATTCCAACAGCTCTGATAGATCCTCATTATCGGCTGCTTTTTGTATGCTAAGCGAAATGTCCAGCTCGGATATCTCTCTATCCATAGCTGCCATATCACTGCCGCTAAAGCTCCATGAATATTTTTCTCTGCCGTCTTCATCCTTTATTGAAATTTTGATATCCGTCTCTGTATCCTTGGCTGCATTAAGCAAATCCGGATCTATCATTATACGGCTATCTGCTTCCGTGCTGTTTTGTGTTATATTGACATTTATATCTGTAATTCCATCGTTAAGTATTTTATCTATAAGCTCTTCGGTATTAATCGAAGTGGTTACCTGTCCCGTACTATTCGATACCTTAGCATCCAGCTCTATTACAGAACCTGTAGGTGTTGATGTTGGAACTACAGTCGGAACAGGTGATGAAGCAGGTGCTGACGAACCTCCTCCTGAAGACGGTGGCGTAGGCGGCGTAATTTTACTAAATGTAGCGGTTATGGTTTGATTATCCGTTACATTGGTGAAGGTATAACTGCTTATCGCACCCATATTTACGCCGTTTACCATCACGGAGGCACTTTTATATCCTGCTGCCGGTACTATGGTAAATGTTTGACTTCCATTGGCATTTACCGATATTTCACCGCTGGGTGTTATAGTACCGTTTTCTCCGGCACTTGCTGTGATAATATATGTGGCTTCAGATATTACGAAGGTCTTTATTACTGTTCCTCCATAACTACCCATTCCGGTAATGTATACGGATGCCGTACCGGGATTAATATTGTTATTATAGCTGACGTTATAATCGATACCTTCTATTAATGGTGTCGAGCCATTAATCCCCACCACGCCGTGTCTTATTTCACTGCCTGTATAGTTTATATCGTCTGCATTAATTAAAGAAAACCACTCATCCCTTAATCTGACAGAAAGCCTACCCATACTGTTTATTCCGTAGTTGCTGTCATTTATCTCAAACTTTGAGATATCATTTGCCGTCAGTGTATAGCCTGCAGCCGGCTGAATAATCTGATCACCGATGGGATAATAATACTCATATGTGTCCGGCACAATGTAATTAACTTTTGATACTGTTATTGTGGGAATATCTTCTGATAAGCTGTCACACACTGTTATATACGACTTATATGTAATATCATCATAAGAATCGTACCAATCATTTAGCGACACCTCATTATCACCGGAAATTGACGCATTGCCATAAACAGTAAATGTACCTATAGCAACATTAACTCCTCTTCCAAAGGTGTATTCGTCATCATCATATCCTGTGTTACCGTATATTTCTCCTCCGGACATTGTTGTATTGCCATAATAAAGACCTAAACCGGCTCCAAAGGTCGCTGTATTATTGTAAATGCTGCCGCCTGAAATATTCAGGGTGCCGTATTCGTTGATTATGCCGCCTCCATAAGAAGCCTTGTTATTATGAATGCTTCCGCCTGATATATTAACTAAGCCCATGTAGTTGTATATACCGCCTCCACCATTATAACCATAATTAGCGGTTTCATTATATCTGATGCTTCCTCCAAGGATATCGATACGCCCATAATCATTATATATTCCTCCCCCAAGGCTGTTTGTCTTATTATACTGAATAACTCCACCCTTCATAAGGACGCTTCCACAATTCTGTATACCTGTGTTATAATTCGAATAATTCTTTTCCAGAACTATTCCGTTATTTAGAATAAGATTACCTTCATTATAAATTATAGGTCCATAAACCATTCCATCCTCTATATAACCATTGATAGTCAATAGGGCTTGTTCAGGTTGATCATTAAGCTCACTTTGACCTAATTCCAGTTGTCCGTATACTTCAAACATAGTATCAAGAAACTCGGAATTTCGTGAAATAGTATATGGATTGTCTTCATTTATAAGCTTTATAGAACCATAAATCTCCAGCGGAACATTTATTTCAATATCGGAGCATAGGTGAACTGCTCCAACGCCTCCATTGCTCTCTATTTCTGACACCGCTTTTGCTAATGTGGCAAATGGTGATGCCTTTGAACCCGTATTGCTGTCACTGCCATTTTCTCCGGCATCTACATAATATTCAGCATAAAAGCCACTATATTCCAATGCACCGTCTTGATTTATTATGTAGTCTTCTGCATCGAGCAAAAACTTACTATAATTATTCGAAAGGATAGCATCGCTGCCCTCAAGAATCCGTCTCCCTGGCATATATCTGCTTGTTGTCAGCAGGATGCTTTTACTATCGGATAAGTCTGAATCTATATATATAATTGAATTATCATCAAGCATTAGCTTATTGGTCCTATCATCATTCATTGGAATGGAGGCGTCCGCGGACAAATGAATGATTCCTTCATTATACACAGCCACTCCATCATCTGAGCTATTATTCTCAATAACACCACCGCTCATTATAAAGGTGCCCTCTGACTTATTATATAATGCCCCGGCCTCGTCACCGAAACAGTTAATAATTTCGCCTCCCTCCATAATAAATATGCCCTTGTTATAGACTCCACCGTAATAGTATCCTCGACAATTAGCAATAGCACCACCATACATATAGAAGGTTCCAGTATTATCAATCCCACCTGTATATGATTCAGCCTCACCGCCAAATAGTTTTAGTTCTACACCGGAATATAGTTTAAGCTCACCATCATTATAGATAATTGTTTGCCCATTCTCGTTTCCTATAATAAGCTTCTTTTCATCGGAAATACCCTCTTCCATACTGCCAAGAGAAAGACGTCCTGACCAATAAATATTTAACGTACAGCCGCTTCTGCCTGATATGGTATATGTTTCTGATCTGTCATTTAAAATTGTAATATCACTCGTAATTTCAAGTGGATAATTCAGAGTTATATCTGATCGAATATTGATTATACCGATTCCTATCGTATCGTCTATTATATCCGCAGCAGCATACAATGTTCTAAATGGCTTTTCTTCTGTACCGTCACTATCATCATCCGGATAATTTGCATCTACATAATAGACAGGTGTCTCACCAATAAACTTAATATCACCCAGTTCTGTTATTATAAAGTCTCTGTTCGAAAGTATAAAGTTAGAGTGATAATTCTCAACAGCATTCTCATCACCAAAAAGTATTAAGTCCCCGTTTCTAAATCCATCCTTGCATATTAGTATCTGATTATCATCGCTTAACTCAAGGTCATTTTTTAGATTGATAGTAACATAATCCATACCATATATAAGATATATTCCATTACTATCTTCTTCTCCTATAGGTATGATAGGATTTTGTGACATATTAAGTTCAGAAGAATTCACGATACTATATGTATTATCACTGATAATTCCTCCTGATAAATTCAAAATCCCTTGATTCCAAATACCACAACCATAACTGCCTATAAAGCCGCTTATAGTACCCCCCGACATGTTTAGAGTACCGTTATTTATGATTCCGTATAGACCATACTCAGATACAGCACTTATAGTACCCGATAGGAAATTTACTGTTCCACTATAACTATTATATATAGCTACTCTATTAGTAACTGATATGGATGCACCATCTATATTTATAACAGAATTATCGTTATAAATAAATTCATCCGCAACAACCGCTTCTTGTATTGATAAACCATGATATAAATTCAACTCACCGTCACGAGAATATATCAGGTTATACATATCTTCTCTATCATTCCTAATAATCAACTCTCCGGTTGTTTGTTCCATATCTCCTAATGCTAATTTTCCTTCAAGCACCCCAAACAGAAAATCATACCAATCGTCTGTTATTCCATTATCAATGGCTCTATCAAAACCATCCGTCTTTATAGTAATATCGGAGGTTATGAATATAGGCTCTTCCAATTCAATATCCGATGTTAGGATTATAGTGCCGGGTGCCGTGCCTATTTTATCCAGCGCACCCTCAATCGTACGCAGGGGCTCTTCGCCGGTGGTACCGCTCGCGTTGTCATCTCCATCCTTATGTACATAATATACCTTCTCTCCGCCGATATATTCTGTATAGCCGCTGCTGTCTATTCCAAAATCATTATCATCTAATTTAAACTTTGAAATAATATTTTCAGTTAGCGGAGAACCGGATAATATTCTTATCCCTTCTCTAATACTATAAAGGTCTATGGTTAATTCTTCTATATTATCTAATGATCCGTTTACATTAATGTAAGGTTCATATTCATCATTTTTAAGGATAATATCAACTTCACCTTCATCTCCCGATATTATGGCATCATCACTTATAGTAATTGGATTATCCGATTCTATGATAATACCGCTATTGCCTGTTATTTCACCGGCTGATATCGTTAAGCTGCTGTCGGAGCGACTGTCAAAATTACCGATGACAAATACGTAATCCACCTGATTACCGCTTATAATTCCACCGGTCATGTTAAAGCTGCCATTATACACATATGCTAAATACCATGTCTCATTATTAATTATATTTCCTCCGCTTAAGTTAAACTCTCCGCCGCTCACATATAATGTGTAATATGATGGCAGGTTATTGGCTATTGTTCCCCCTGTCATATTATAGGTTCCATAGTTCATAATAACAACATCACCGTTATTATCTGTTATATAACCATCATTCATAGTGACAGTTCCGTCGTTAGTAAAACAATAGTCGGAATTATTGCAAATGTTGCCTCCCTCCATAGTCATTTCGCTCGCGTTATATATTCCTCCGCCGGCCCATCCACAACTATTGGATGATACGGTGCCATCATACATAGTCATTATTCCCGAATTAAATATTCCTCCGCCTCTACTCTCACATGAATTACCGGTAATGACACCTCCGTTAATATTCAGTATATCATTATTATAAATACCTCCTCCGTCACCGGAGGCATTAATACTGTTCGTTATCATAGTATGAGCATTTACATTTAAGGTTCCGGAAAAAACCTTAATAAGAGCACTATCAGCCGGTATATTACAGCCATCAAAAACCAATTCCGTCTCCGGTGATCCTTCAACAGTCAAAGTGGCATTATAGCCTACTTCAATCAGGCTGCCGCTGTCGGAGCTTCTTGATACTGTGATGGCACTTCCGGTTACAGTGGGTGCCACTGTAATGCTTATATCATATGGATCTCTGCCCGGGTAGCTGAATTCAACAGGTGATGCCTCTGTTGTATCTCCAAGCATAATAATGTTATAGCTTCCCGCAGTATTGTCGAAGATATCATCAGCCGCTTCCTTAAGCGTAGCATAAGGCTCTTCATAAGTACCCGTATTGCCTTCCGCAGCGTTCGGTCCTCCTACATATATCTCTTCTGGAACTATACCTGCTCCCATATAGCCTGAACCGTCATAAGCATATGCATTATTCTGAAGTATACCTAATATCATGCAAATGCACATAAGGACAGCCAGCCCCTTCATCCTTTTTAATCGCAACATTTTATAATACCCTCCTTAACAAAATAAATCCGCAAACTCCTAGTTATTGACTAAAATTTTATTATAAGGGTATTATAGCAGTAATAGATTGATTTGAAACTGTACTAAAGTACAGTCCAAGATGTATTTTTATACCAAAATGTACTTTTTATTAACCTTTTATCATCAAAAAAAGCCCTTGCCCCTGCTATTGCTGGGACAAAAGCTTATACTTCTGCGGTGTCACTCTAATTGCCGTATAAAATACGACTACCCTTTATGTATAAAAAAATTAACCTATCAAATATGCATGTCTTTTACTTGGAATAGAGCTCCTCATGCAGCTCATAATACCATCCTTCTGCTTCCCTCATTTTATCTTCCATCTCGTCCAAGAATTTTACCTGAATAAGTCTTTCCAAACGCTTAACAACATCCTGTGGCATATGCTTTGATATATGCAGCAGATAATGGTATGGATATAAAGGGATATGCTTTAATCTCAAAAACATAACAAGCGGCTCTATAACATATTTATTATAATAAGCATAGCATTCTGCATAAGAGCCTCTTCTTATATATTTTCTTACCCGATTATGCTGACTATATCTATAGTCGCATTCCTGTTTACAGTTTTCTTTATTTTTGAGGATTTCCTGAGGATTCGCTTCCTTAAATTGAATAACATTGTCCTTATCAAAGATAACCCTTGCTCCTTCTACGATATCACCCTTTATGAAATAATATTCATTTCTATCTCTTGAATGAAGCTGCCAGTTAAAATCAATTACCAAATATGGACTTGAGCCCTTTATATGATATACAATCTGTCCCAGCTTAGGATGATCATTACCTGTTTCATCCCGCTCATCCAATTCCCCAAATTTTCTTAGAGCTATTTCAACATGCTCCAAAGCTTCTTTTACATAATTATCATCAACATCGATCCAGTAATCAATATCCGAATACTCATCGACATAACCCATAACATATGAACCCTCTAGCCAAAATGCATATATGTATGGCAGAGGCTGTAACTCATTTTTCAGTGATTCTGTTATATCCTTTTCTGTTATCATTATGTCCTCCAATATATGTTTATAATATAAATACGGGCTCTACATCCCCTGTATCTCCTTCACATACTTTACAAACCTCGCAATTGTCCAAATTCTTTCCTGTCTGTCTCTTGGATAACATGAAATATACGGTTTTGGTACAACAAGGATCACACGTTCATCCTGCATTTCGTCCATCTGTGCCGGTGAAACACCTTGCTGTAATGTGCATAGAAACTTATCTTTTCCTCTAAGTCTGTTTGCTTCATTTATAACCTGTCTCCAGCGATCTTTACATGTTGTCTTTGCCGCCAATAGAATTAATTTATCTGTAGGAAATTCCATGTCATGATACGCTTCTTGAGAAGGGAATATAAAGTCCGGCTTTTTGTTCCCCTCCGTTACCGCTTGAGCCGTATACTTTATCTCATTAGCGTCAAAAACTGCTCTCAGATGGTGTTCCAAACTTCTTCCCGCTCTGCTTTTCCTTCGGTTTAAAACAGAATTTGCAACTCTAACAAATTCTTCGACCGAGGAAAAGCCTGCTTTTACTATAGTTCCAAATCTGCTCTGTTCAATTGCTCTAAATATGGTATATTCCATACCGATCCATTCAATAATCTTCTTATCGGGATTTGTACACATATACTCAATATGATTATATAATTCATTAGCTATTGTTTGTGCCGCTTTCGACATTTCTTCGGTTTCCGGAAAATCAACCTGTAATTCTGATATGTATTTTTCGATAGCAATGCGTTCTCTTTTATCCTGTTGGACACCACCGGCTCCAAACAGGCAATTTGTTTCAGTCGGGCTAATTCCAAATGTATCAAGGAATTCCTCAATATCCTCTTCCGTTTCAAGTATATATCCGGAATAATCATCATCTGATTGTTTTGTAAAGACAAATAATGCCCCTGTTTGCTCAGGTCTTAACAGCGGAAATCCTCTCCCGAACTTTGTTATTCTAAGCTCTTTTTTACTGCTATAGTATGTAAATGTACTCTCTGTCCAAAAATCATTTTGCCAGATAATTTTTATATTTCTTTTCAGAATCTATCTGCCGGTAATTTCTCTGTAAACATCATGTTTTTTGCCGACACTGAAACAAGTATTCCGCTCTGATGACCACCGGTAGCACCGGTGTCATTTGCAGATAAAAACTTGCAAAAGGCATATTCACTGCTCACAGCCGATTCAATTGCTTTATTAAGAATTGCTGATGTCATCAAATCACCTTCCTTGATTTTTCTATTCTATTCTCAAGAAATGTTATTTCATTAATAATCAGCTTTGCTACATCAGCAATCAATGGTACTACCACCGAATTACCAAACTGCTTGTAAGCCTGTGTATCTGATACCGGAATAATAAAGGTTTCAGGAAACCCCTGCAGTCTCGCACATTCTCTAGGAGTCAGACGTCTTGGATTTTTCCTGTTTTGTGCTATCAGTATTTCCGAACCGTCCTTATAATACCTAGCACTTAATGTTCTTGATATGCCATCCAAAGGAGCAATGCCGTATCCAAACCCATTTCCCACTGCCTTATGTTTTGCCGAGTAATTTTGCAGATATGTCCAAAGCTTATCTGACAAAGTATATTTTTCATCTACTTCTTTTTCAAGAATATCTCTCATTACCTGTTTCGGTTTGGTCGATGTAATATCAAAATTAAAATTCACATCATCTCCATAACGTTTCATGTCAAATCCAACAATAATTATACGTTCTCTATGCTGCGGAACATAATTTTGCCCATCCAATATATCATAAAATACTTTATATTTTAACTCAGCTAATGATTCTTCTATTATCTTAAAAGTTCTCCCTTTATCGTGACTCTTTAGGTTCTTAACATTTTCCAACATAAATGCCTTTGGATGCTTCTCTTTTAATATTCTGCATACGTCAAAAAATAATGTTCCCTGTGTCTTATCCTCAAACCCGGTTTTTCTGCCCATACTAACCTTTTTAGAAACTCCGGCTATTGAAAAAGGTTGACAAGGAAATCCCGCAACCAAAATATCATGTTCCGGAATATCCTTTGCATCAACCTTGGTAATATCTCCATCCGGTTTTTCTCCAAAATTAGCATAATACGTTTGCTGACAATATTTATCCCATTCACTGGAATAAACACACTTTCCGCCAACCTGTTCAAATGCCAGTCTTATTCCACCAATACCTGCAAAGAGATCTATAAATGTAAACATTGGTTTTTCCCTGTCTTTTTGCTTCTTCTTTTTATCTGTTATATAGTACGCAACCGCTTCTCTGACACATTCCTGCACAGACTGATCCGTTTCTTTTGAAAATAAATTTAACTCTTCGAATAAATAATCGTCTACTCTCAAATGAATTTGCTTCATCCAATCACCTCGGGGAAATAATATATACCAATTCTTTCCCGTTTATTATACAACAGTATACCTAAAAAGGCAATTAATATTTTAGAACATTTGTTTGCATGCATTGTGAAATATGCTGTTGAAATGCATCGCCATAGTTATCGGATTTTTTCTCACTGTTTGTAATAGCCATAGCCTGATATAATTATATCTCTTAAATAAAAAAACCAGAGTATGCCCTATTTAATCAGCATATCCTTTCTATTATCAAGCTTATTTTGACTGTATTTTTTGAAGCAGTGCTTCTTGCAGCACCTGTGAAAAATTAATTCCGCGTGCCATTGCCTCATTATTAAGCCATTCCGGAATTGTCATCGTCTTTGTGCAATAACAACATATTTCGACGTGTTATATTATAGTTTGACAGTTAAAACATGTATGGTGTTGTGCATTACTATTAACTTACCATCTTCTTCATCAACGCTGCTATCTTCTCTTCTGACTTGTAACCCGGTGCATTCTCTACCCCTGTCAGTATATCAATCGCATGGGGTTTACTCTGAGAAACAATGTCAGATACATTATCAGGCTTTATCCCGCCTGCCAGTATCAGAGGCATATTTGTGACTCTGTTAAGCTTATTAAAAAGATTTAGATTAATGGGTGTACCCGTTCCTCCGGGCATGTGTTTGGTATATGAATCTATTAATATGGCCGAAATATCTGTATTCTCCAGCTCCTTAACCGCATCAAGGGGATTGCCGTTTCCATATGCACATAATCCATCCTTGTCTATACGCAAAGCCTTAATAGTCTTTATACCATACTGTTTTAGTTCTCCGGAGATCAACTGCACTTCTTCCAATGTCTCATTGTAATGAAGCTGCACATAACCCGGCTTAATGTCTTTTGCCAGTCTTAGTATTTTCTCGACCGAACCGCCGGTTACCATACAGGTGTTTACATGTTGTGATACAGAATTTATCAAGTCCTTAGCTGTCACAGCAGGCATATTCCAAGGAACAGGGATCGGATATTCTACCACAAAACCGAGAATATCCACCTTATGCTTTATACATATCAAAGCATCCTTCTGATTCGTTATTCCACATATCTTAACCCTTGTCATTTGTCTTCCTCTTTACTCCTGTTTTATTAACATTGATTTTGGCAGATATTGAAATAAATGTTCAAGCACGCCGGAGCGAGCTTGAACATTTATTTAAACTGATTATCCTTTAATATCAGTATATGGATAAGCTAATTGCTTATATTTTCTTACAGGGTTCTCTGCCTGCAATATAGCCGTTCCAACCAAAACTCCATCTGCTCCGGCTGATATTGCACGCATCACATCAGCCTTACCCATAATACCGCTTTCACTGAGTAAAAATGTATCCGGTTTTTTATATTGACCCAGCAGCTCCGTCATACCGACATCTCCGTTATCTATCTCGTATTTCAGTATGTTGCGGTTATTTATTCCTATAAAAGAAACATTAAGCTCATTCACCATTTGCATCTGTGTATAGTTGCCTACTTCTACCAAGGGTTCAAGTCCATTCGCCAATGAGAATTCAATAAGCTCTATAAGCTGATTCCTGTCAAGAATCGACGTAATTAAAAGAACTGCATCCGCTCCCGCTTTCTTACTGTCCTTTATTTGCTGCTTTGTCTTGATGAAGTCCTTACGAAGCACCGGCACCAAAGTCTTCTCAGCAATTTTCTCCAACAGCTTAAGTGAACCTCCGTAATGCTCCTGTTCTGTTACTACAGATATTGCGGGTGCACCGGCTTCCTCCATAAACAGAGCATACTCCACAGGATTTCTTTCTCTCATCAG
>DUQV01000010.1 GCA_012837605.1 Clostridiales bacterium
CTCCAATCTCTTATATTATACCACACTACGAGACATTACGAAAGAAATATTTTGAAAATTTGACAAAAAAATGAAGCCTTTTCAATGGCTTCAGCGATTTTATTATTATCCAACTGTCAAAGACCCGGGGTAAATAGCACTTAAGTAATATTAAGCTTTTTTAACAAGATTTTGACAAATGATAGCTGTTGTGATACTATATATTGTATGAAAGAGTAGAATCAATGCATATGCACACAGGAGGAATCAGTATGAAAAACAACCTAAGCAAAAAGATCGCCATGATCATTGTAATGGTGCTTATATTAGTACCAATATTATGGCTTCAGGGTGGAACCGATGTATTTGCAGCAACTCCTACCTTTGCAGAAACCAAGGTTGAAATCATTGGCGAGGATGAGACCTACCAGCTTGATATTAAAGATAAAGTGGAAGGCAGTACATATAAATGGTCCTCGAGCAATACAAAGGTTGCCAGGGTTTCCAGTAAAGGACTGGTTACTACAGTAGGCAAAGGAAAGGCTACTATTAGGTGTATTATTACTTATCCAAATAAAAAGACAAAGACTCTTAAATGTGAGGTAACAGTAATAATCCCTGCTACAAAGTTAAAAATCAACAACGCCACAGAAGTAAATGGCGCACATATTATGAAAATAGGAGAAACTTATAACTTTAACAGAGATATTGTTCCTGCAAATTCCTCAGATAAGACCTACTGGTCTCTTGGAGCCGGAGATAAATTATGTATTGAAGTAACCAACAGTTCAAGTGGAATTGTAAAGGCACTTAAGCCGGGAAAGGTTGTTCTGGTTGCGACTGCAGCAAGAACTGCAACAGAAGAAGATGCAGCAAAAAGCATAGTAAATGATGCAGTCATAATTGAGGTCGTTGCTCCCTCTGCTGCCGTTGGTTCTGTAGATGTAGTAGACAGTACGGAGATAAGAGTCGTATTTGACAGCCCGATAGATGAGAGAACTGTTATCGGACAGAACAATACATTGCACAGCAATATAAGTTTAATACCTATAAAGAATATCAAAGGTGTATATGCATCAGATCCGGGTAAATTAACGGCACAGCTTTCAGCAGATAAAAAGACACTAACCATAACTTCCGTCAATCGTTTAGAAGGAGATTACGGAATCCACTTTACTGATAAGATTATGACAACCGATGGAACACCTATCGAAGATTATTATAAACAGATAAGATATATAGATGAAACTCCTCCTTATGTTGCTGAGGTCAGGATGGATGAATCCGGATTGATAGCAGAAATTATATTTAACGAGGCAATAGATTTTTCAGGATTAAAGGTTGGAGGCGGTGGTATCTTGGCCGGCTCATCTGTTACACCGGCCGATCCTCGTACAGTCAGTATATTAAACAACAAGAATAATTATGTACCGAGTGAGGACAAGAAAATACTTAGGATTAACCTGTCGAACATAGCTTATACGGACTTTAAAAAGCCTTTAACTGTAACAATTTCAGGTATTAAGGATCTGTCCGGACTTTCACCGAAGGATTATGCACTTCCTGTTGTATTTGTTGCTGACAATACTCCGAAGCCTATGGCGAAGCTCATAACAA
>DUQV01000088.1 GCA_012837605.1 Clostridiales bacterium
CAAAGGATTTCTCTGGCCAGAGCACTTCTAAAGGATCCGCCCATTATTATTCTGGATGATACCACCTCGGCGGTAGATATGGAGACGGAAGCACTTATTCAGGAGGAGCTTGCAAGAATAGGAAAAAATTATACGGTATTTATAATTGCCCATAGAATCTCCTCTATTAAGGATGCAGATTTGATTCTTGTAATAGAGGATGGCAGAATAGTAGAATCAGGAAATCATGAAGCTTTACTAAAAATGAACGGCTACTATCACAGAGTATTTCATCATCAATACGGTGATTTTGACCAGTATTCTGATTTACATAAGGAAAAGGAGGTATAGTCTTGGCTAGGAATAAATACGACATCGATGAGACCCTGCAGACAGAATTTAATGTTTCCCATCTCAAACGGCTGACAAGATATATTAAGCCTTACCGAAAAGACATGGCTATGGTTATACTCCTTATGACATTATCCTCCGCTTTGGGTATGCTGACACCCAGAATACTAATGGATGTTCTTGATGTGTACATACCTAACGGTGACATAAAAGGGATAGTCTTGGTCAGCTTGGTTATGCTGGTTATTTATTTTATCATTTCAGTAATACTGAGAATGAAGATTTCGATAACATCACGACTCGGACAAAATATAATTCACAAGATCAGAAGCGATATATTTGAACATCTTCAGGAACTGCCGTTTTCATATTATGATGACAAGCCCCACGGAAAGATTCAGGTTAGAGTCGTTAATTATGTCAATTCATTAAGCGACCTGCTTTCAAACGGTATCGTAAATACCATAACCGAGCTGTTTAGCTTGATTTTCATTGTTGCATTTATGTTTTCCATAAATATAAGACTTAGTATAATATGCCTGATGGGGTTGCCGCTTCTTATGATTTTAATATTTATAATCAAGAAAAAGCAGAGGGTTGCATGGCAAAGACTAAGTAACAAATCCTCTAATCTTAATGCATATATTGCTGAGAGTATAAGCGGTATCAGAGTAACCCAAAGCTTTACAAGAGAGCGGGAAAATATTAGGATTTTCAATGAATTGAGCAATGAATACAGAATGTCTTGGCTGAAGGCAGTAACGCTAAACTTTCTTTTGTGGCCTGCTATCAGTAATATTTCCACATGGACTACAGCGGCGATATATGTAATCGGAATTGCTTGGCTGGATAAAGGAATGACAGGTATTACTGTTGGTGTACTGGCAGCCATGTCCGGCTATATCGGGAGATTCTGGCAGCCGGTAAACACATTGGCGGGTTTTTACAATTCACTGCTTACAGCCATTTCATACTTGGAGAGAATCTTTGAGACCATAGATGAGCCGGTACTGGTTAAGGATAAAGAAGGAGCATATGATATGCCTCCAATAGTCGGAGAGGTAGAATTTAAAAATGTATGCTTCAGCTACGAGGACGGCGTTCCTATACTTAATAACGTAAGCTTTAAGGTTAAACCCGGTGATACCATAGCCATTGTCGGTCCCACAGGAGCCGGAAAGACAACAATCATCAACCTAATCAGCAGGTTTTACAATCTGGATTCCGGTATAATTACTATCGACGGTATAGATATAAGTGAAGTTAAGATAAGGTCCCTTAGAAAACAGATGGGTGTCATGCTGCAGGACAGTTTTCTCTTCTCAGGCACCATAATGGATAATATACGCTACGGCAACATGGAGGCTGATGATAACAAGGTTATAGAAGCGGCGAGAACCGTTCGTGCCCATGATTTTATAATAAAGCTGGAAAATGCCTATGATACGGAAGTAAACGAGCGGGGAACCAGGCTCTCTGTCGGTCAAAGACAGCTTATAAGCTTTGCAAGGGCATTACTGGCCGATCCCAGAATTCTCATTCTTGACGAAGCCACCTCCAGCATTGATACGGAGACTGAGATCCTGCTTCAGGAGGGATTAAAACGTTTGTTAAAAGGGAGAACATCATTTATAATAGCCCACCGCCTGTCAACCATAAAGAACGCCACCTGCATTCTTTACGTAGACGATGGTCGTATCATGGAGATGGGCACCCATGACGAGCTCATCAGCAGGAAAGGCTTATATTATGAGCTGTATCTGTCCCAATATCAATTTTTGTAATGGTGCCTGTCACCATTACAAAAGTATTACATCATGTAACAAATTTGTAATGGTGCCTGACACCATTACAAAAAACAGTTGGAACTCCGGTATAATTATGTTATTATTGTAAAAGGACAGGTAAATGATGTGTCTGATAACAGCTTATAATGGTTGGAGTGATTTATATGAAGAAGTTAGTTTTCTTAATAATAGGAGTAGTACTGATTATTACGGCTTGTAAGAAAAATGACCGGGAGACTAATTTTATTCCTACAACACCGCCTGATTTTACGGGAGAGGAATTGGATTTCCCGAGTGATGAATTGGATGTTGATGTTGAGCCTGCTGAGACCCCTGATAATTCAGAGGATGATGTAGTGGATGTAAGTGAGACCACTACAAAATATGTTAAGCTCAGCACATATGGTGCAATACTAAATGTGAGGTCTTCACCAAGCACAGAGGAGGACAATATTGTAGGATTTCTGGTTCATACTGAACCGGTAGAGGTTATTTCCATAGAAAATAATTGGGCAAAATTTCTGTATCATGGTGAGATAAGATATGTAAGTGCAGATTATCTG
>DUQV01000011.1 GCA_012837605.1 Clostridiales bacterium
AATCAGCAGATTCCATATATGCCGCCGGTTCAGGATGTTAATATACAGCCTGCACAATTTGCACCATTTTCGCAAATGGCACAGCATAAAGTACCTCCCGAGAATATTGATTTATTGATGGACGTACCTCTCGAGGTTACAGTTGAGCTTGGAAGGACAAGCAAGTCTATCAAGGATATTCTGGACTTCGCACCGGGAACAATAATTGAACTGAACAGACTGGCCGGTGAACCTATAGATGTCTTGGTCAACGGAAAATTTGTTGCTAAGGGCGAAGTAGTGGTTATGGAAGAGGCATTTGGCATCAGGGTTACTGAGATAACAAAACAAAGGCAATTATAATACACTATGATAGGAGAGTAGAAATGGCAAAGAGTATTTTAATCTGCGATGATGCAGCATTTATGAGAATGATGATAAAAGACATATTGGTTAAGAATGGCTATAACGTCGCAGGAGAAGCAGAGAACGGTCTTAAAGCCATCGACAAGTATACCGAGATTAGACCTGACTTAGTTATGATGGATATTACCATGCCGGAAATGGATGGAATTCAAGCATTAAAGAAAATAAAAGCGATTGATCCTGCTGCAAATGTTATCATGTGTTCAGCTATGGGCCAGCAGGCCATGGTTATTGAATCCATTCAGTCAGGTGCCAAGGATTTTATTGTTAAGCCATTCCAAGCAGATAGAGTTCTGGAGGCTGTAAAGAAAGCAGTTGGTTAATAAATGATGCCTATGAATATAGCGGTTGTTTTACATAGTTCCCGTTCGGATGAGATAGTAAAAAAAATAAATGAAGCTGCGGGTGAGGCTGAACCTGAAGCATTTTCTTCAACGGACAGTGTATTACAACTACTTAGCTTATGTTTATTATTAATTGTTATTTTAATTGCTGCCTATTATACTTCCAAGTTTATTGGAAGATATAAGATGGGACAACTTAAGGACAGTAATATCCGGATAATTGAAGCTTACAGATTAGGCACAAACAAGATGCTCCAGATAGTTAAGATAGCTAATAAATATGTGGTTCTAGGTATAAGTAAGGATCAAATCATATATATCACGGAGCTTGATGAGAGTGAAGTTCTTACTCATGACATTCATGAGGGAGAGAAGCTGTCCTTTCGTCAGATTTATGAAAAAATAAAAGGGAAAAAACAGTAAAGGTTGGTATCTATGATTGCATCGGAAATAAAACGCTTTGGTATTAAGATGGCAATAGCGGTTTTGCTATTAATAATAGGTCTGGTGCTTTTAGCCAACGTAAGAAAGGTATCAGCTGCAAATATTAGTGATACCATTACATCGCCTGATACAACTGATGATGTACGTGGTACAACGAATAATATAAGCGGCAGCTTAGGACCACTGGAATTTAGATTAAACACCGATGAGGATGAAGGAAGCTTGGCAGCGACACTGCAAATTTTGCTGGTTCTTACTGTTATAACGCTGGCTCCTTCAATTTTGATAATGCTGACCTCATTCACAAGAATTGTTATTGTGCTTCATTTTGTAAGGTCAGCCCTTGGTACTCAGTCAACTCCACCCAATCAGATACTTATCGGTTTAGCACTGTTTTTGACCTTTTTTATAATGTCACCTGTAGTAACTCAGGTAAATGCTAATGCAATCCAGCCTCTTTCCAGAGGAGAAATAACTCAGGAAGAAGCATTTAATGCAGGTGTAGCTCCTGTCAGAACCTTTATGTTGGAGCAGACTAACATTAAGGACTTAAGATTGTTTATGGATATTGCAGGAATTACAACTGTAGATACAGTGGACGAGATCCCTATTACTGTTGTAATCCCTTCTTTCATTATAAGTGAGCTTAGGCAGGCATTTATTATTGGCTTTTTGATATACATACCATTTATTATTATAGACATGGTAGTGGCGTCCACACTTATGTCCATGGGTATGATGATGCTGCCGCCAACCATGATTTCAATGCCTTTTAAAATACTGTTATTCATAATAGCAGACGGATGGAATCTGATTATTGGAGAATTAGTGAAGACATTCTATTAGCCCTTCGGGTGAAAGGAGAACGTCAATGAATGAGAATATAGTAGTTGATATCGCCAGGGAAGCTATATATATAATTATAAAGGTAGCAGCTCCAATATTGATAGTATCCCTAACTGTCGGTCTTATTGTCAGTATATTGCAGACGGTTACATCTATTCAGGAACATACCCTCACATTTGTTCCTAAGCTGATTGCTATTCTGCTTGTTGTTTTATTGTTTGGCAATTGGATGCTTACATCAATAAAGGAGTTTATGATAGAACTGTATTCAAACTTCAGTTATTATATTAGAGCGTTATGACGTTTATATTAGAGAATTTTGAATTATTTATATTAATACTTGTGAGGATGAGCGGATTCATATATACTGCACCATTATTCTCTTTAAGGACCGTTCCTGTCAGAGTTAAGGCGGGATTATCTGTATTTTTAACTTTAATAATATTTTATGCCATCCCATTTTCTGCAGCCGAATATACAGGTACTATCGGTTTTGCAATATTGGTAGTCAAGGAAGCAATAGCAGGAGCCCTTATGGGTCTGTTTTCAAATATAGCATATCACATACTGGCTTTTGCCGGACAGATTATGGATATGGAAATCGGGTTTTCGATGATAAATCAGTTAGACCCCGTTACTAGGATTAGAACTTCTATATCGGCAAATCTTTATGGTTATCTAATCCTCCTGTTGATGATAATAACTAATCTGCATCATTATTTTTTAAGGGCAGTGATGGATTCTTATCAGGTTATAGGTTTGGGGGAAGCAATGTTTCCTCCAAATATGTATCGTCTGATGGTGCGTTTTATTATTGATTATTTTATTATTGCCATGCGAATAGTTTTGCCCATATTTGCAGCCATATTAGTAGTCAATACAATATTAGGAATTTTGGTAAAGGTTGCACCGCAGATGAATATGTTCGTTATTGGTATGCAGCTGAAGATTTTTGTAGGACTTATTATATTTTATTTGATTTTGGGACTTACACCATCGGTTGCAGACTATATTTTTAATGAGATGAAGGAGCTTTTATACGCAATAATAAAGATTATGAGAGGCAGTTAGTAAAACCGATCATAAGAAAGAAGGATTTGGTGGAGCATATTGAAGCAGTTTAGTTGGGAAGTTGAAGTAGGGCACCATTATATGTTTCCCTACCGTCTGCAGTTTTTTGCTGATGCAGCCGAAAAGACAGAGCCGCCGACATCGAAGAAGCTGAGTGATGCTAGAAAAGAAGGTCAGGTAGCAAGGAGTAAAGAGCTAACCACTTCCGCTGAATTGTTAGCATTGTTTCTGACATTGAAAATATTCATAGGGTATATGGTTGGTAAATTTATTGAAACCTTCCAAAGCTCTTATCAGAATATGAATCTGATGCTGGAAGGCGAGTTTACCACAGTGATGGCTGAGAGACTTCTTAAAAATTCTGTCAACAGAATTATTATCATCTGCCTTCCTGTTTGTATAACAGCTGTTGTTGTATCCTTTACTGTTATACTGTTTCAGGTCAAATGGAAGCTTTCAGGCAGGCCGTTAAAACCCAAAATAGGCAAACTGAATCCAATAAGCGGCTTTAGAAAGATATTTTCAAGGGACAAGGTGTTTTCTCTGGCTGTTGAAATAGTTAAGATTATTTTTATTGGGTATATAGCCTATGGCACTCTAAAGAAAGAGTGGAATACGCTTGTTATTCTTTATGATATAAGCTTATTTCAAGCTGTGGCTTTGATTGGAGATATTGTTTTAAATCTTGGAATCAAAATCAGCGTAATTTTCTTAGCTGTCGGATTCGCAGATTATATATATCAGAAGTTCAGATTCAAAAAAGATATGAGGATGACCAAGCAGGAAGTTAAGGATGAATTCAAGCAGACAGAAGGAGATCCTCTGATAAAGAGAAGAATCAGATCAAAGATGATGGAAGTATCCCAAAGAAGAATGATGCAGCGGCTTCCTGAGGCTGATGTGGTTATAACAAACCCCACTCATCTTGCTGCTGCAATAAAGTATGACAGGGCAGAAGCTGATGCACCCATTCTTCTGGCAAAGGGAGCAGATTATCTGGCAATAAAGATAAAAGAAATAGCTAAAGAGAATGATATTGAAATAGTTGAAAACAAGCCCTTGGCAAGGATGCTGTATTACAATGTTGAAGTCGGTGATGAGATTCCTTCCGAGCTGTATCAGATGACAGCAGAAGTCCTTGCTTATGTATATAGGCTGAAAGGGAAAATTTGATTAATATTACAACACTTGGGATACATACCCGGAAAGGCATGGGAGACTTGGAATGAAGAGAAATGATATAGCTGTAGGACTGTATATATTGGCAGCAATAATGTTTTTAATCATACCCATGAGCCCCCATTTATTAGACTTTTTTCTAGCACTTAATATAGCATTATCTATGGTAATATTATTTAATGCTATGTTTACCAAAGAAGTTCTTAATATGTCAGCATTTCCGACGGTTATTCTATTTACAACAATATTTCGTATTGCTCTGAACGTATCAAGTACAAGACTTATCTTATCTACCGGTGATCCCGGAAGTGTAGTCAGAGTATTTGGTGAATTCGTTGGCGGCGGTAACTTGGTTATCGGAGTAATCATATTTATTATATTAATAATAATACAGTTTGTAGTCATAAACAAAGGTTCTGACAGAGTAGCAGAGGTAACCGCCAGATTTACTTTGGATGCTATGCCGGGAAAGCAGATGGCTATAGATGCGGATCTTAATACCGGTGCAATTACAGATGCACAAGCCGTGGAACGCAGACAGAAGATTCAGGATGAAGCAGCTTTCTTCGGTTCCATGGACGGTGCAACTAAGTATGTTAAAGGTGATGCTGTTGCAGGTCTTATCATTACTGTAATAAACATAGCCGGTGGTATAATAACAGGTATGATGAACCACGGCTTAACAGCTGCTGAGGCATTACAGAAGTATTCCATACTTACTATCGGTGACGGACTGGTAGCGCAGATTCCCTCATTAATGATATCATTGTCAACCGGTATCTTGGTTACGAAGGTATCTAAGGAGGCTGATTTTGGAAATCTGCTTGTTGAACAGCTGTTCTCCATACCGAAGGTATTGTATATTGTGGGAACCAGTATGATCATACTGGGAATTGTAACACCGCTGAACCTCTTTCTGTTTACAGGTTATGGTCTTGCCTTTATTCTGTCGGGCAGAAACATTGCCGAGAAGCTGGAGATAGAATCCATAGAGAAAGAGGTGTCCTCTGAAGAAGCAGAAGCAGATGAGATCAGGAGACCTGAAAATGTTGCTTCTCTGCTGCAGGTTGATCCGATAGAGCTGGAGTTCGGTTACGGTATTATACCTCTTGCAGACATAAATCAGGGAGGAGACCTGCTTGACAGAGTTGTTCTTATACGAAGACAGATTGCTTTGGAGTTGGGTACAGTAGTGCCTATGATTCGTCTTCGCGACAATATACAGCTTAATCCAAACCAATACATTATAAAGATTAAAGGTATAAAGGTAAGTGAAGGTGAGATTCTGTTTGATCATTACATGGCAATGAACCCCGGCTATGTCGAGCAGGAGATTACCGGTATACCTACATTAGAACCGTCCTTTAATCTGCCGGCCATATGGATTACCGAAAGTCAGAGAGAGAGAGCCGAGTCATTAGGCTATACGGTTGTTGACCCTCCATCCATTATAGCCACCCATTTGACGGAGGTTATAAAGAATCATATTCACGAGCTGCTTACAAGACAGGATGTACAAAATCTTGTTAACAATATACAAGAAGCAAATCAAACACTTATTTCGGAGCTTGTACCTAAGCTTCTTAGCATAGGTGAGATACAGAAGGTTCTTCAAAATCTCTTAAGAGAACAGATATCTATAAGAGATTTGGTAACTATTCTGGAAACCTTAGCAGATTATGCACCTACCACTAGAGATATTGATGTGTTAACGGAATACGTAAGACAGAATCTTAAGAGGGCAATTTCCAGAAAATATTTCGCCGAGGGAGAGATGACAAGTGTTGTAACATTAGATCCTAAGGTTGAACAGGAGATTATGGACTCAGTAAAACAGACTGAACAGGGTTCATATCTGGCACTGGATCCTGAAATTACAAAAGAAATTATAGATTCGGTACAGACTGAAATCCGGAAGCTGGAGGAGTTAGGAAAAAACCCGATTATTATTACGTCTCCTATAGTCAGAATGTATTTTAAGAGACTTATGCAGGACTATTTTAAGGATCTTATTGTGATATCATATAACGAGATAGATTCTAATGTAGAATTACAGTCAGTAGGGATGGTGACAGTTTAATGATTATCAAGAAGTTTCAAGCAAATACTGAAACAGAAGCCATTATACTTGCCAAGGAAGAGCTTGGCAAGGATGCTATCGTTATGAATATCAAAAAAATTTCACCAAAGGGATTCTACAAGCTGTTTCGAAAGCCTCTTGTAGAGGTCACTGCAGCTATTGACGATAATATTACATATAGGAATGACAGGGTATCTGCCATAAAGAAACAGAATTTTCCGGATATAATATACGATGAGCCTGAGGACTCACCTCAGACTGAGAATGATAACACAAAAGAATCCTCTGCTATAGAAGAAAAGTTAAATAATCTTCAAAGTTTAATAGAAAAGCAGATTGTAGAAAAAGAAGTTAATCAGAGTGCAAATGACAAATCAAAGGCATTAGGTAAGAATCTGGCTTGCATTCAGCTGATATATAATCAACTCATATTAAATGATGTTGATGAAAAATATGCAAATCAGATTATTAGTGAAATTGAAGGTACTTTGAAAAAGGATGCATCTATGGATAACATATTATCCAGTATATATCAGAAGATTGTTCTTAAGCTTGGTCAGCCCATAACTATTGATATTCAGAATAATGCACCCAAGTATGTATTTTTTATAGGACCTACAGGAGTAGGAAAAACTACTACAATTGCCAAAATTGCATCAAAATTTAAACTTGAAAAAAAGGCAAAAGTAGCATTCCTTACGTCAGACACATATCGCATAGCAGCTGTAGAGCAGCTAAGAACATATGCCAATATCTTGGGTGTTCCGCTTAATGTAATATATAATGTGGACGAGATAGAACAATCTCGGAAGGAATTCTCTGATTATGATATAATATTTGTTGATACCGCAGGGCGTTCTCATAGGAATAAGAATCAAAGAGATGATATTGAGAGCTTGATAAATGCCATACCGGAGAATGAAAGAGAAGTATATCTTGTTCTTAGTGCTACAACAAAGTATCGTGATTTGATCAGTATTACAGAGGCTTACTCTGAAATATCAGATTATAATCTTATCTTTACCAAATTGGATGAAACCAATAGTGTTGGTAATTTGTTCAATATCAGAATGTTGACAAATGCACCTCTTTCCTATGCTACCTTTGGGCAGGACGTACCTGATGATATTGACAGAATAGATCCGCAAAGCATAGCAAAGCAGCTATTAAGGGGGCATTAATATGGATCAGGCGGAGAAGTTAAGAAAGATTGTCAGACAGCATAATACTCCCAGACATATATCAAGAGTCATAACAGTAACAAGCGGGAAGGGCGGTGTTGGCAAGTCCAGTATAGCTGTCAACCTTGCAATAGCTTTAAGCCGGCTTGGCAAAAAGGTTGTTATATTGGACGCAGACTTTGGTTTGGCTAACATTGAGGTAATGCTTGGTATACGTCCCATATTCAATCTTGCAGATTTGATGTTTAGAGGTAAGAATCTGTCAGATATTATTACCATGGGACCGGAGAATATCGGTTTCATATCCGGAGGATCAGGAATACAAGAGCTGACTAACCTTACTAAGGATCAGATTATATATTTGATCAGAAAATTAGTTGAGCTTGATCGGACTGTGGATATCGTAATAATTGATACAGGTGCGGGAATTGCTGATTCTGTCCTGGAATTTGTAGCTGCAAGCTCAGAGGTATTATTGGTTACCACTCCTGAGCCGACCTCTATTACGGATGCATATGCTCTCCTAAAAACTTTAAACAGAAAATCAGAATTTTCTATTGCTGATACTACGATTAAGATGATAACTAATCGTGTAACACCGGATGAAGACGGTGAAGAAATATTTGAAAAATTAAACATTGTTGTTAACAGATTTTTAAAACTTAAAATGATGTATTTGGGACATATACCGGTTGATAAGGCGGTTTCGAAAGCTGTTATGAAACAGCGACCGGCTATATGTGAATACCCTAACTCTAATTTCTCAAAGCTAATTACTGAATTTGCGAAGCAGTTGTGCGATGATGAACCGGATGAAATTCGGGGGAAAAAGGGTATTGCCCAGCTATTCTCAAACCTATTAAAATCCAAAATAAAATAGTATGTGACCGATGGAGGTTATGATGCTTCAGGAGTTAGTGAATATTGGAGACAAAATTGAAATAAAGCGATTAGATTCAAGGGGAGGAGTCGTAAAATCATCTAAGACTTATGTGAGTCAGATGGTTGACTTTGAAGAGGATAATAATATAAGCATAGCAGCTCCCATACACAACAACAGAGTTATTGTGCTGGAAAAATGGGTTAATTACCGCTTATATTTCTATACGATCAAGGGTTTATTCCAATGTGACTGTACAATGCTTCAGACTTATCGTGAGAATAATATGGTTTTGGCATTAGTGAAAGTAATTTCAGAACCTGAAAAGATACAAAGAAGACAGTATTATCGTATTGAGTGTGTTCATGAGATTGAATACAGACCGGTAACCGAGGAAGAAGTGCAGTTAAAAGAAAAGCTTCTTTCCGGAGAGTATATACATCCTGATGAGAAAACTGAGATTCGAAAGACCCTCGCTGCTTTTGAAAATACATGGATTCATGCTGTTATTACGGATTTGAGCGGAGGAGGATGCAGGTTTACCTCTGAACAGGAGCTTAAGGCCGGAGATAAAGTAAGAATTAGGCTGGATTTTGTTTTAAAGAATGAATTAAAAAAACTTGATATTGTTGCTGAGATAATCTCATCGGAGAGAAAAATCGACAAGACAGGAGTCTACGAGCATCGTGCTGAATTTTGTGATATATCACAAAATGATAGAGAACAACTTATAAAATACATATTTGAACAAGAGCGCAGGCTTATAAAAAATAAAAGTGACCGTTCCAACTAATGAAAGGTAATAATATGGAAAAGAAAAATATTTTGATTATAGATGACTCTGCACTCATGAGAAGAGTAATTTCTGATATAATAGAAACTGACAAGAGATTCAGTGTTATTGGTGCAGCTATAAATGGAATTGCAGGATTAAGTATGCTCCATGAGAATATGGGCAAGGTGGATGCTGTTCTCTTGGATATTAATATGCCAAGAATGAATGGCTTAGAGTTTTTGGAAGAAATCAAAAAGCAAAACCTCAAGGTTACTGTTATAGTAGTAAGTGCTGTTACTACAAATGAAGCAATAGAAACAATACGTGCTTTGGAGCTTGGTGCTTTTGATTTTGTAACAAAACCGGAGGATCCGGAGGAGCTTAGAGGCGATACATTTTCTAATAAGCTTCTCAACATCCTGGCAATGGCCACTAAGCTTGAGAGTGCAGAAAAGCAAAGAAGTGTAGTAACAAAACCGCAAATGCTTAAGGTATCATCGCCTGAACGGGATATTGAACATGACAAGTCGCAGGAAGAAGTAATTGAGAACCTTAAGTCTATATTAGCCGATATAACAGAAAAGGAAACTTCCATAAGAAAGAAGCGGCAAGTTAAGAAACCTTTAGCAAAGGACAAGCTGGTTGCCATAGCATGTTCAACAGGTGGTCCCAGAGCTCTTCATACTATTATTCCAAGTCTTCCCAAAGAGATAGATGCAGGAATAATAATTGTACAGCACATGCCCAGCGGTTTTACCAAGTCCCTTGCTGAAAGACTGGATTTAATAAGCCAGCTGCCTGTTAAAGAAGCCGAAGACGGTGAACCATTGAAAAAAGGAGTAGTATATATTGCCAAAGGCGGCAGACAACTGCGGGTCGCTAAGGACAAAAAGGGAAATCATATTCTTAAACTGACTAAGGAAGAACCGCGTCTCGGACTTTTGCCTTGTGCCGACAAGATGTATGAATCTCTTATAGATACCGATTTTGAGGAAATCATCTGTGTCGTTCTTACCGGGATGGGGAGTGATGGCTCAGCCGGAATAGCAGAATTAAGTAAAAAGAAAAATATCCATGTGATAGCTCAGGACAAGAATACCAGTATTGTATACGGTATGCCAAGAATGGTTAAGATGACAGGACTGGTAGATGAAGTGGTACCACTTAACGAAGTATGTGATGCTATCATAAAAAATGTGGGGGTGCGATAAATGGACGTAAGTCAATATCTTGAGATTTTTATTGAAGAAGCAAAGGAGCATTTGCAGAATCTGAATGAACATATTCTTGTTCTTGAGAAAGATCCTGAAAATATTGATACCATCAATGAAATATTCCGTGCAGCTCATTCTTTGAAAGGAATGGCAGGAACCATGGGATACAAAAAAATGCAACAGCTTACACATGATATGGAAAATGTATTTTCAGAGATTCGTAATGGAAAGATGAAGGCTTCATCAGAATTGGTGGATGTGGTATTTAAAGGGCTGGATGCATTAGAATCATATCTTGCTAATATACAGACGGATGGTACTGAAGGAGATCAGGATTGTGAAGATATAATAAATTCCTTAACCAAGATCCTTAACGAAGGATTAGGTATATCTGTCATAGATAATGAAGCCGGAAAGACAGGCTCCGGTGATCAAACCGTTAAAGCCGCTTCGCAAACAGATGCCGGAGAAAAGTTCAGGACACTTAAGATAGAAGAACATGAGAAAAAAGCGATAGCTAAAGCCATTTCGCTGAATCTGAACGTTGTCGGGTTAACCATATACATACAGGAATATTGTGTTCTTAAAGGTGCCAGAGCTTTCATGATAAACAGAACCTTGGAGGAGCATGGTGAGATTATCAAGCTTGATCCCAGTGCGCAGGATCTGGAGGATGAAAAATATGATTTTGATTATTCTGCATTTGTTATAACCAAAAAGACTCCGGAAGAGTTAAAAAGCTATGTTATGAGTGTTTCCGAGGTAAAGGATGTGGTTGCAGGCTATATACAACTTAGTGAGAGTGAGCTTAGCAACTATCTTACTGCCATTAAGCAGGAAGAAATGGGTGAAGCTGCACCTAAGACAGCATCTGATTCAAGCTCATTAAAGGTGGGTTCTGCAGCACCAGCCAAACAGCCTGTAAAACCGATTGCAAACCGTTCTGTGCGTGTGGATATTGAAAAACTGGATGTACTTATGAATCTGGTAAGTGAGCTTATTATAGCCAAGAACAGTTTGGTATCATCCTCAAGCTCCTTACATAGTCAATTGGATGCCGGTTTCTATGATCAGATTGAGTATCTGGAGAGGGTTACAACTAATCTTCATGAATCAGTTATGAAGGTCAGAATGGTTCCTATAGAGAATGTTGTTAATCGCTTCCCAAGAATGATACGTGATTTGTCAAAGAGTCTAAATAAACAGATGGAGCTTTATATGACCGGTGAAGATACGGAGTTGGATCGTACTGTCATTGATGAAATAGGTGATCCTTTGATGCATTTGCTCCGTAATTCAGCAGATCATGGTCTGGAGAGCAGTGAAGAAAGAATAAGACAGGGCAAAAACCCTGTTGGTGCAATATACCTTGATGCATATCAGGATGGCAACAACGTAGTTATTGAGGTTAGAGATGACGGAGCCGGAATAAATATTGATAAAATAAAAAAGAAGGCTATTGAAAGAGGCACTATTTCTGAAGAACAAGCATCCAGAATGACGGATAAGGATTTTATAGATCTGCTTTTCCTGCCAAGTTTCTCCACATCAGAAACAGTTACAGATGTATCAGGAAGAGGTGTCGGACTGGATGTTGTTAAGACTAAGATAGAAGCACTTGGCGGAGACATAGAAGCAAAAGCAATCATGGGGAAAGGTTCGAATTTTATTATTCGCCTTCCTCTGACGCTTGCTATTATTCAAGCTTTGATGGTTAATATTTCTACTGAAAAATATGCACTTCCTCTTGGCAATATTCAGACTGTTGAGAATATTAAAACCAAAGAGATTAAGAAGGTCAGCGGTAAGGAGGTTCTGAATCTCAGAGGTGATGTTATTCCCATTGTACGTTTGGGTGAAATTCTTGAATGTCCTAAGGGTGAAGAAACAGACGAGCTTCTTATTGTTGTAATGAAAAAAGGCGAAAGATATGCAGGAATGGTAGTTGATGAACTTATCGGTCAACAGGAGATTGTTATTAAATCCATTGGAAAGTATATAAAGAATCATAAAATCATCAGTGGTGCAACTATCCTCGGAAACGGTGAGGTTGCTTTAATCCTAGATGTGAATTCACTGATATAGTGAAGGCAAATTATTAGCAAGGGAGGCTGTTTCTATGACAGAACTTAATACAAAGCAATATATTAGTGTAAGGCTTGGGAATGATTTATATGCAATAGAGATTAAGTATATCGAGAATATAATTGTAATGCAGAATATTACAAGAGTACCAAAGGCTCAATCGTATTTTCTGGGGGTTATCAATTTAAGGGGAGAAGTAATCCCTGTTATGAGTCTTAAGGGCAGATTGGGTCTTGATAAGGATGAATTTACTTCAACTACAAGAATTATTATTGTTAAGCCGGAACGCAGTGCGGCACCTGTAGGAATAATTGTGGATGAGGTAAATGAGGTTATTGATTTAGGTGATGATGATGTGGATATGTTAAATTACGACGATAAGGATGTTAAAGCTTCATTTAGCCTAGGAATCGGCAAGCTTGGAAATGATTTAATTAATATCCTGGATGTTCCAGAGTTGATTGGTAAGGATGGATAATCGTTCTTATTGTTATGGGAGGTAAGGCAGTGTCGGATTTAGATTTGAATAAAATCAATAACATGCAGTATGATGTTCTCCGCGAAATCGGAAATATCGGTGCAGGTAACGCAACCACAGCTCTGTCACAGATGATTAACGCCAAAGTTTCAATGAATGTACCTAAGGTGGAATTGCTGGAATTTAAAGAAATTTCAAATATGGTTGGCGGCGAGGAGAGAATAGTTGTCGGAATTCTGTTTACTCTTGGCGGTGACATTGAAGGAATGATGATGTTCATGATGGATAAGGTTGTATCGATGCATCTGGTCAATATTCTTCTTGGCAATACAGAGCATTCCAAACCTAACGAGCAAACCGATTTTAGTGAGATGGGTCTGTCTGCATTAAATGAAATTGGAAATATTATATCCGGTGCTTATCTGTCGTCCTTATCTTCTTTGACAAACCTGACGATAACATCAAGCATACCATATATGGCTATTGATATGGCGGGAGCAATATTAAGTGTACCGGCTATTGAATTTGGTAAGATTGGTGATAAAGCTCTGCTGATAGAAACAGAGTTTGGAGACATGGATAATTATGTTAATGGATATTTTATTCTGATACCAACGTTAAATTCATATTCGGCAATACTAAAATCATTGGGGTTATAGGGTGGAATAATGAACAATACGATAAAAGTTGGCATGGCAGACGCCAATGTATGCAAACCGCCGGATGTGATTACGACACTGGGACTTGGCTCTTGTGTAGGTATAGTTTTATATGATCCGATAATGAAGATTGCTGGATTGGTACATGTTATGCTGCCTGATAGTACAAAAATTATTAACAACTCAAATAAATACAAATTTGCTGACACAGGAATCGATAAGCTTATCCAAGACATGGAGGATATAGGTGCTTTAAAAAGAAATTTGGTCGCAAAGATTGCAGGTGGAGCGCAGATGTTCAGCTTCAGCAATAACCTTGAGATGATGCGCATAGGTGATCGTAATGTGGAAGCCACAAAGGAAAAGCTTAAACAATTGGGTATTCCAATCTTAGCTGAGGATACCGGGGCAAATTACGGTAGGACTATAGAGTTCAGCCCGGAAACAGGTTTATTAACCATAAAATCATTTGGCAGAGACCTAAAGGTTCTTTAGTCATATCTTTGGAGAAATATAGACGGAAGGTGAAAGGATGCGCGAGAGATTTATACCTGCTTTTATTACATTGGCAGCAGGTGCCATTACCTGCATAATAGATATATATCGAAAGGCTGATTTGTTATCAAGCTTAAAGCGGTTGCTTATTGTTATTATAATATTTTATATTATCGGTCTGACAGCAAAGGCGGTTATTAAGAAGACTATTGAATATAGACCAAATCCTTCCGGTGAGGATGAAGAAAAAGAGGAAGCTGATGATTCAGATGCCGAGGATAAAGATAATACAAAAGACAGTACCAAAGATACCAACGATAAGACAAAAGACATAGCAAATGTCAATAACAAGGATGGCACCAAAGAAGATACTTAAGATAATATCTAGGACAATACCAAGGATAATACGAACGGGGTCATTCCCACTGATGATATAGCTTAAGAGTTCAATCCGGATTATTATAGGAGGTAACATGAATATAGATGCAAGGCAGAAGCTTTGGGAAGAATATTCAAAAAGAAAGAGCCCTGATCTTTATGAGAAAATAATAATTGAATATGCGGGATTGGTTAAGCTTGTTGCCGGAAGATTAAGCATGTACCTTGGTCATAATGTGGAATATGACGACCTTGTTGGTTATGGAACCTTTGGATTAATAGATGCTATAGAAAAATTCGATTATAGCAAGGGTTATAAGTTTGAAACGTATGCATCATTAAGAATCCGTGGTGCAATTCTGGACCAGATACGGAAGATGGACTGGATACCCAGAAGCATACGACAGAAGCAAAAAAAGATAGAGAGTGCATATCAAGCTCTTGAAAGCAGATACGGCAGAAATGTCACCGATGAAGATGTTGCTGAGGAACTGAATATAACAATAGAGGAATTCGAAGATTGGCAAAGTCAAACTAATATTACAAATATAATATCCCTAGATGAATTTTTGGAACAAGGTCCCGAGACAAAGACTGAACAGTATATCGCCACTACTTTTGACCAACCGGAACGAATAGTAGAACAAAATGAATTAAAGGAAGTTCTGATAAATGCTTTAGAGACATTAACAGAAAAGGAAAAGAAAGTAATTGTACTCTATTATTATGAAGAATTGACCTTAAAGGAAATCAGTAAGATATTGGAGGTATCGGAATCCAGAATATCTCAATTACATACTAAAGCACTGAAGAAATTAAAAGGAAAACTAGGAGTTAATATAGATGTTCTCACCAGCTTTTGATTAGGTGATAACAACATATATTACGACCGCCAACTAGCATAAGGAGGGATGGTAACATGAGCGGAAGGAATGCATACTTTCAATTAGTGCTCAAAGAAGACGGAACCTATTTGAAGCTCATTGATGCCGAGCCGGGTGGATTACCACTGGGTTACGATGAAATAACAAATTATCTGATAGATAAGAAGATATATGATTATGATAAGATTGCCTTGGGAAGGGGTATTGCAACTCTTAATAAAGTAGCTGAGGTCAAGCTTACTTCCGCCGTTATTCCCCCTCAAGACGAATTTGTGAAGGTAACTATTGATGAAGACAGAACATATGCAGCATGCAGATTTTATCCTCCCAGTACGGGAGGCAACCTTCTCACAAAGGATGATATAATAGCCGCTTTAGTTAAAGCAGATGTCAAATATGGTGTGGATGATGTAAAGATTGCCCAGTTCTTAAAGGATCGCAGGTATTGTTCAGATTATGTCTTTGCGAGAGCAACAATGCCCGTTCAAGGACACGATGCTGTAATTACTTATCATTTTAATACCGATTTGACTATGAAGCCTAAGACTAATGAGGACGGCTCAGTCGATTTTCATAAGCTGGATATTATAAGTCATTGTAATAAAGGGGATTTACTGGCTACTTTAACACCTGCAGACTTTGGTAAACCCGGAATTGATGTTTGCGGCAGAGTCATAAAACCGAATAAGGTGATAAATAAGGTACTTCGACACGGTAATAAGATAACAATGTCGGAGGATGGTCTCAGATTGTATTCAGAGGTTGACGGACATGTCACTTTAGTCGACGGGAGAGTTTTTGTATCGGATACATATGAGGTTGCAGCCGATGTGGATTCTTCAACCGGAGATATCGACTATGATGGAAATGTCGTAGTAAAAGGTAATGTTATTACCGGCTTTTCCGTTAAGGCAAAAGGTGATATTGAGGTATACGGTGTTGTTGAAGGAGCTTACATAGAAGCAGGCGGACAGATTATCCTTAGACGGGGCATGCAGGGAATGAATAAGGGTATATTAAAAGCAGGCAGCAATATCGTTTCTAAATTCATTGAAAATGCTGAGGTTATTGCAGGCGGTTATATTAATACAGATTCAATTATGCACAGTAAGGTATCCGCCAAAGGAGATATAGTTGTCAGTGGAAGAAGAGGCTTTGTTACCGGAGGAGTAATCCGTTCGGGCACAATGATATCCTTAAAGACATCCGGTTCTCATATGGGAACGAATACAGTGCTTGAGGTCGGAATAGATCCTACTGTTTTAGACGAATTCAAGGAGTTGGAGAAACAGATAGTAACACTTAAGTCGGATCGGGAGAGAGTCAATCAGGCCTTAGCAATGGTAAGAAAGAAACTTCAATCCGGTACGAATATTTCATATGATAAGCTGGAGAATATAAAGCAGCTGACCAAGACCAGTATACAGCTTAACACACAGATTGCAGAAGCTACACAAAGATATGATGTTCTTAAAATGGAAGTTGAGGGAAGTGCCACAGGTGTCATTAAAATACATGACACAGTATATCCCGGAACAAAAATTATCATATCTAACGTTGTTTATTATGTCAGGGATGCGCTGCAGCATACAAAATTCATCCGTGACAGGGCTGACATAAAGCTGCTGCCGCTATAAAAAGCAGTCTATGGACTTAGTCTATTGGCATAATAAAAATATGACACCCCCGGGAATAGAATGTAACCATTGTTTTTTATGTTATAGAACACTTCATTTTATAACATAAAAATACTTTGTAATAATACAGAGGGGGAGTGAAAATGCCCATAAGACCAATCGATGTTGTGAAATCTCAGGAGGTTTCCCAGTATAAGCAGATGCAGAGCCAAAAATACCAGCATGATCAGGTTCAGATAAGCAAGAACTTTCAAAGCATGGTACAAGCTGAGGCAACTAAGACCGTTCAAACAACCAAGAGCGACCATAGAGAATTTCGTTATGATGCGAAGGAAGAAGGCAAAGGCAGCTACAGTGGCTCAGGAAGAAGAGGGAAACAGGATAAGGAGAAGCAAAACAAAGAGAATGAATTCGAGAATACTTCAGACAGACCCGGTGGAATAGATATTCTGATATAATAATTCACATAATGCGACACGGGAGTGTGGAAAACAATGAACCTGTTAGAAATCGTAATGCTTATAATTGGGATATTAATTATCTTATTCAGTTGTCTAATTGTTGCTCATCCTGATAAAAACAGAACAGCTTCGATAGATGACAGTGAATTAAAGGGTTTATTACAGGAAAATCTTGATACCTTTAAGCAGCAGCAAAATGAGATATTGACATATGTCAGTGAAGAAACACTGGCAAAGACAGAGGAATATTTGAGCAGACTCTCTAATGAGAAAATAATGGCTGTCAGCGAATACTCCGATCAGATTCTTGAGAAAATAAACAGGAATCATGAAGAGGTAGTATTTCTTTATAATATGCTTAACAATAAAGAAAACGAGCTAAAGGAGACACTAAAAGAAATCAACAGCTCACAGCAAAAAGTCAAAGATGCTGTCAGAAAAAATTCTGATGAAAAAGTGCTTAGTAAAGATATTGCCAAGCCTAAACAGCCAAATACTCTTGCACAGAATGTCAAGTTAAAATCTGCATTGAAGCCGGGTTTTGAAGCAGAATCCTCATCTATTTCCATAAATAATGCAGAGATTCTTAAACTTCATAAGCAGGATAATTCAGTAGTGAGTATTGCAAAACAATTGGGAATCGGACAGGGTGAGGTTAAGCTTGTAATAGATTTATTTACTGACAGATAGCACAATAGTGATGCGTGCCTTTCATATTTAAGGTGATTAAGAAGGATGGGGTAATAAATATGAAGTTAAAATATTATATGAGAGGACTTGGTATCGGCATATTAATAACCACAATAGTTCTTTCCATTGGCGGTAAGAAGGAAGGGCTTTCTGATGAAGAGATTATGGCTAAGGCAAAAGATCTCGGCATGGTTATGAGAGAAGATACTGATGATAAACTTGAGGAGGTCATGGGGAACCTTTCTGCTAAGGATGATAAGGATATGCAGGATACCAATGATACTTCAAATAATACTGAAAAAGATGTGGCAAGCTTGCCCAATGAAGAGTCTACAACTGTAGAATATGAAGCGGAAGGGGCAGATACAGATGTCATTGAAACATCAGAAGAAGAATCAGCTACAGGTGCCACAGAATCATCAGAAAAAGAATCAGATACAGGTGTCACAGAACCGTCAGATAATGAGACGGATACAGACGTATCGGAACTTTCGAATGAGGAATCGGATACAGGCACATCAGATTCATCAGATGAGAACACGGATAATGTTACATTTACAATTGTACGGGGCGTGTCATCCGGACAGGTATCAGAGCTGTTGATGCAGGAAGGCTTAATTGATGATGCAGAAGATTTTGATAATTTTATTATACGAAATGGCAAAGCAAGTGTGATAAGGATAGGTACATATACGCTTCCTAAGGATTCCGACTATGAGATGATATTGGAAGCTATTACAAAGAAATAATAATTCCGGGATATTTGGAAGTATTAAATTCCATGGTAGGGTGGAATTTAGTTTTGCAATTGACTAAATAATAATTTATAAATTTTCATTCTTTACACCTTGAAATTGTTGTGGTATAATCACAATGTTTTGATA
The DNA here is from genome assembly GCA_012837605.1 of Clostridiales bacterium. Lineage (GTDB taxonomy): Bacteria > Bacillota > Clostridia > Lachnospirales > Lachnospiraceae > Mobilitalea. Next base: position 19,071 of record DUQV01000011.1, read on the forward strand.
ACAATACACGCATACTGATTTTATGTATGGTGCCGGAATCTACGGTCTGCATGAAAAGTGAGGTATGCGGATGATATTAACCAAATGGAGGTATGTAATGAGTATTATTTCAATGAAACAATTATTAGAAGCCGGTGTTCATTTTGGACATCAGACAAGAAGATGGAATCCCAAAATGGCGGAGTACATCTACACAGAGAGAAACGGTATCTACATCATCGACTTACAAAAGTCAGTTGTTAAGGTGGAAGAAGCATATAATGCAATTAAAGATGTTGTTGCAGAAGGTGGAACCATTCTCTTTGTAGGAACTAAGAAGCAGGCACAGGATGCTATTAAGGCTGAAGCTGAACGCTGTGGAATGTTCTATGTAAATGAAAGATGGTTAGGCGGAATGTTAACCAACTTCAAGACCATTAAGAGCAGAATTGACAGACTTAGAGAAATCGAAAAGATGTCCGAGGACGGAACCTTTGATGTTCTTCCAAAGAAAGAAGTTATTAAGTTAAAAAAAGAATGGGAGAAGCTTGAAAGAAACCTTGGTGGAATTAAGAACATGAAGAAGCTTCCCGATATTATATTCGTAGTGGATCCTAAGAAGGAAAGAATCTGTATTCAGGAAGCACATACTCTGGGAATTCCGTTAATAGGCATTGCAGATACTAACTGTGATCCGGAAGAGCTTGACTATGTTATTCCGGGTAATGACGATGCTATTCGTGCAGTAAAGCTGATTGTATCTAAGATGGCAGATGCAGTTATTGAAGCTAATCAAGGCGTTCAATTAACAGATACAACTGAGGAAGCATCAGAGGCTGACGATGCAGAAGATTTGGATGAGACTGATTTGGAAGTTGCTGATACAGATGATGCTGATTTGGAGGAAGCATTTACAGAATAATATGCCTATGGGTCTGTTGCAGATGTAGGGCTTACCGTATGGTTAGTATCATACATTACAGCAGTCCCATTTTAAAATATTTATAAGTTGGAGGTAATATAATGAATATAACAGCTGGAATGGTTAAAGAGTTAAGAGAAATGACCGGTGCAGGTATGATGGATTGTAAAAAGGCTCTTACAGAGACCAACGGTGATATGGATAAGGCTGTAGAGTTCTTAAGAGAAAAGGGTCTTGCTGCGGCTGAGAAGAAAGCCGGAAGAATTGCTGCAGAAGGTATTGTAGATACAAATGTAAGCGAAGACGGTAAGGTGGCTTCAATAGTAGAGGTTAACAGCGAAACTGACTTCGTTGCAAAGAACGATAAATTCAAAGAATATGTAGCTGCAGTAGCAGCACAGGCAGCTAAGACAAGTGCTGCAAGTGTTGAAGAATTTTTAGAAGAGAAGTGGGAGCTTGATACTTCCAAGACCGTTAAAGAAGAGCTGTCAACCATGATATCAATAATCGGCGAGAATATGAACATAAGAAGATTTGAGCAGATTAAGGCCGAGAACGGTTTTGTGGCTTCATATATACATGGGGGCGGCAGAATAGGTATCTTAGTAGAGATAGAAACCACCGCTGTAAACGACGAAGTCAAAGAAGCAGCTAAGAACGTAGCGATGCAGATTGCAGCTATGAATCCTAAGTATGTTAAGAGAGAAGATATTCCGGAAGATTACATCGCTCATGAAAAGGATATCATCAAAGCTCAGGTTAAGAATGATCCTTCCAATGAGAAAAAGCCTGAGAATATAATTGAGAAGATGATTGAAGGCAGATTAAATAAAGAACTTAAGGAAATCTGCTTATTGGATCAGGTATATGTTAAGGATGGAAATATGAGCGTAGGTGCTTATCTTGCATCTGTGTCAAAGGAAGCCGGCGCTCCTGTAACTGTAAAGCGTTTCATCCGCTATGAGACAGGCGAAGGTCTTGAAAAGAAGTCCGAGGACTTTGCTGCAGAAGTTGCTAAGCAGATGGGTCAGTAAGAATTTGTATTGGTGCCAGGCACCATTAAGAAAGTATTAACAAAATGGTAATTTAGCATAATTTTATAATGACTTTATATGAGGCTCTAAAAGCCTGTAACCATGA
>DUQV01000089.1 GCA_012837605.1 Clostridiales bacterium
CACCGTTAGCTGAAGCCATTTCCGGTTTGAATTCGGGGATTACTGCAAATCTTTCTTCAACCGTCATACCTTGTCCGCCACCGGTAGTAATACCGATAACAACATCACTCTGTTTCTTAATTCTGCTCAGGATATCTCTAAAAATATCCCAATCTGCCGTTGGTTCACCATTTTCCTTACGTGCATGTATATGCACAATAGATGCACCGGCCTTAGCTGCATCCACAGCATTTTGCACTATCTCATCCGGATTCTTTGGAAGATATGGGGAGTGTGACGGAGTGTGAATTGCGCCTGTAATAGCTGCTGTTACAATAACTTTTCTTTGTTTTTTAGCCATTATTTTTCCTCCTTTATATTTTGAATATGATTTTATAGATTAGCGCCAAGCCTGCCTGATTAATTCAAGTGAGCTTTTTGCTTCATCTACGTCGAATGGAACATCAATCTCGATGGTGATGGTGCCGTCATAGCCCAATTGCTTCAGATTTCTAAGATGATTTTCATGAACAGCATATCTGTCTTTTTTGAAGTAGCTGCGAAGCTGTGGACTTCCGGCATCATCTGATGTATGAACATGAGCCAGATAGGGGAGAGTGGGTGTAATATCAGCATTTTCTTCATTACTCTGTTGCATATTGTAATAATCAAGCACAAACTTAAGATTGTATTTGTTAACTTTCTTTACAATCGATAAGGCTTCGTCGATCTTATTAACATAATTGCAAAAACAATAGCCTAAAGCTTCAACTGTAACAATGATGCCGTATTTGGCGAATTCATCAGCAGTAACGGAATAAAACTGCTGTATCTGTTCATCGGCCAGATCACGGTTATAGTCTGCCGGAAGAATACGGGACTTTGGCGAGCCGATATTGACAACTTTAACACCAAGCTTATCGGCCCGTAAGGCAAGCCGTCGGGCGTATTCCTGAGCATTTTTTATGTTAAAACCAAGTCCGGCAATTATAATATCAGAATCACAATAAGCATTGAGAGCCAAGCATGGCAATGAACCGTGTTTTATAGTCATTCTCAGTTTTTCATAAATACATATGTAAACGTTTACAAGTTATATGTTGATATAAAGGAAATATAATTATTTAAAAAATAATAATTTCAAAATATTTTAAAATAATAATATAATTATGTAAACGTATACATTTTGACTTTTTTGGCATAAAGTAGCGACTAAATGTGAATGCTAAACCAATATAACACTTGAAAGGAGTGAAGCTTTATCAGAAGTTTTGTAGCAAGCGACTATGGCAGATTTATTGTTATGCATCTTGGTAAAGGCGATAAGGTATTAGAAAGCATACAAAGTGAAATGGATCGCTTAGGCGTCAAAAATGCAGTTCTGTTATCGGCTATCGGTTCTATGCGAAAACTTACTTTTCATGTAATAACAGAAACTACAGATAAATCCGTCGATAAGTTTATAACAATTGAAGATGCCATAGAAGTTGGTGCAATGCAGGGACTTATTTTGGATGGTGAGCCACATCTTCACATAATATGCTCTGATAAAGATAATAATAAGTATGTAGGGCATTTGGAAAACGGATGTGAAGTACAGTATCTAATGGAATTGTCTTTTATGGAAGTCAAAGACCTGAATCTTATAAGAAAGAAAGATGAATTTGATAACGCTTATATAGACGAGAAATAAAAGACCGGATTACTTATTTTATTAAAATATTATTGGTAAAATAATAATAAGAATAAGGTAATTAAAAGGAGGAAAAATAATGAAAAAAATTATTGCACTTATTATGGCTTTGATGCTAGTCTTAAGCCTTGCAGCATGTACACCTAAGACAAATGATGACGGAAATACTCCAACCCCTACAACTAAACCTGATACCGATGACAAAACAGGAGACACCGACAATACTGATGATACCAATAAAGAACCTATTAGAATTGGTGTTATTACGAGTATTACAGGTGAAAAAGCACTTGTCGGTGAATATTGTAAGAACGCTATCAATATGGCAGTTGATGAGGTTAATGAAGCGGGCGGCGTTCTTGGAAGACCAGTTGAGGTTGTTTACGAAGACGACCTTGGTACTGACGTAGGAGCAGTTAATGCTCTGAACAAGCTTGCTACAGACGATAAAATCTGTGCAATAGTCGGACCTTATTACGGAACAATGATTCTTGCGCTTGACGGAGAGATTAGAAAGGCCGAGATTCCGGTTCTCTCAGCTACTTCCCTGACTACAGTTGGAGACTTCGGTAATCCTTGGTTATTCCAGGCTCGTACACATGACGGTCATGTTCCCAAGGCACTTGTACAGTATGTAGTTGAAAATATTGGAGAAAAAGTGTCCATTATATACGGAACGGATGCATCAGGTATAGGTCAGATGGAATCAGCGGTTAGTACATTAAAGGAGTATGGTCTTGAGCCTGTAAGTCTTGACGCATACAACACCGGTGACAAGGACTTTACCGCACAGATACTTCATGTTCAAGAGGCTGATCCGGATGTTATAGTTGCATTCGGTCTTCAGGTTGAAGCAGGACTTATTATGAAACAACTTAGGGATATGGGAGTTACAAAACCCATAGCAGGACTGGCTTCCTATGCAAGTAAAATAGCTATTGACCTTGCGAAAGAGGCATCTAACGGTGTTCTGGCATTGACAGACTATATTCCTGACACACCTCGTGAAGAAGGAAGAATATTTGCAGAAAAGTATAAAAACCTTTATAATATTGATTCTGATTTTACAGCAGCTGTTGACTACGACAAATTCCAGCTTATTATTGAAGCTATAAAGATTGCAAACTCAACAGATAGAGCAGCAATTAGAGATGCTATGTTTGAGATCCAAGGCTATAAGGGTGTTGCGAACGTATACGCCTTTGATGAAAAGGGTGTAGGCGGAACAAGTATCCTCCTTATCGAAATTCAGGATGGGGAAGCAAGACCCAAGGATATAGTGGATGTTGTAGAATGGCAATAAAAAGACATTGAACTTTGGTATTGGTGAAGTGCTGTATGCGCTTCACCAATATCTGAAAGATTGGGAGGTTCTCTGGTGATACTACAGTTAATTGTTACAGGTATTTCGTTAGGAGTAGTTTACGGGTTGATAGGCATGGGAATGGTTTTGATTTTTCGAGCTGTTGGAATCGTAAATTTTGCTCAAGGTGATTTTCTGATGCTGGGTGCATTTATATGCTTTGCATTTAATCAGAAGATGGGTATGCCTATTTGGCTTTCATTTGCTATCACCGCCGTACTCATAGGACTTAGTGGTATAGTGTTTCAATTTATAACATATTGGCCATTAAGAGATGCACAGGATAAAACTATAATCGTAAGTACGTTAGGTGCTTCCATAGCACTTAGAGAAATGACAAAACTGATTTGGGGTTCTACTCCTCAGACTATAGATCCTTTAAGAGGCGGAATCGTAAAAATTGCAGGTGCTCTCCTGCAGTGGCAGTATGTTATAATTATTGTCTTTGCGGCACTTTTGATGAGTATGGTTTATTTTTTATTGGAAAAAACTTTATTGGGAAATATTATGCAGGCTACGGCACAGGATAAATATGCGGCATCTCTTATGGGTATTCCTATTATAGTGGCAATAGGACTGACATTTTTTATTAGTATGCTGATTACAGGTGCCGGTGGAGTTATGCTGGCTCCGATTTTCTTTATAACGAATACAATGGGAGTTATGGCCGGCGTTAAGGCTTTTGCGGCAGTCGTTATAGGTGGATTCGGAAGTGTCCAAGGAGCTATCATAGGTGGTCTGCTAATTGGACTTATCGAGGTTTTTGCCGGTACTTATGTTTCAACAACATACAAAGACACAGTGGTGTTTGCTGTTCTGATTATTAGCTTACTTGTTCGTCCACAGGGTATATTTGGCGAAAAGATATCTGAGAAGGCTTGAGGTGGTGAATATGAGAAAATTAAAAATAAAGAATTTAATAATATTGTTTTTGATAGCTTTGGCTTTTGCATTAATTATTAATTTTCCTCATATATCGTCCATCTATATGATCAGGGTGCTTAATATGACTATGATCACATACCTTGCAGTACTTAGCCTGTATGTGGTGTTTGGAATGGCAGGTCAGTCTTCCTTCGCACAATGCGGACTTATGGGCATAGGTGCATATATAACTGCAAATATGTGTACAAGATGGGGCTTTTCTCCAATCTTCGGAATGATTATGAGTATGTTAGGAACAGCGCTATTTGCATTTATTATAGGCTTTGCACTTTTTAGATTAAAAAGATTTTACTTTTCATTTTCAACTATTGCATTAATGACGATATTGAATGGAATATTTGCCAACTGGACCAAAGGAACCGGCGGACCTGTAGGTATGGGTAATCTGGTTCAATTTAGTGTAGGAGGCTTTGTATTTGATACAGAAGCAAAATACTTTTACTTGATTATTGGTTTTTCTATAGCAGCATCAATTATTATATGGAAACTATTTCGTTCTCCGCTTGGCCGATCCTTCATGGCAGTCCGTGATAATGAAATTGCTGCAAGCTGTATGGGTATAAACAATTTGCTTACTAAGAATATAGCGTTTGCGATATCAGGAATATTATGTGGTCTTGCGGGTTCACTTTTTGCTTTTCTCTCAGGATATATAAGTGCTACATCCTTTGCACTGCCGCAATCACAATTGTATTTAGTGGTAATTATGATAGGAGGTTCATCATCACCGATTGGTGCTTTAATCGGAAGTATATTAATCAATCTCCTTCCTGAGTGGCTCAGATTCCTAAAAGACTATATGATGCTAATATATGGCGTGGGTATTATGGGCTTAATGGTTGTGTTACCTGAAGGATTAGTAGGAGGAGGTAAGGATTTGTATGCAAAATACATCAAACGCAAAAGAAGCCGTGTTGACGCTGAACAAGGTTTGTAAGAATTTTGGTGGTGTTGTTGCGGCAAAGGACATTTCATTTGATTTGTATTCCGGAGAAGTATTTGGACTGATAGGACCAAATGGTGCCGGAAAAACCACCTTGATCAATCTGATAACCGGTATTTATAAAGTGGATGGCGGGACAATCTTGTTGAATGGACACGATATCACAAAAACACCTGCTCATACTAGAGCCAGAAGAGGTATTACACGTACTTTTCAACATCCACATTTACTAAATCGTTGTGATATTGAAACAAATATTTATTTAGGCGTGGATTTGGCTAAAAAGAATAAATTATTAAAATCGCTTGATCACAAAAAGCTGTTGGATGAGCTTCTTGAGGTTGCCGGCTTAAAGCTTAATATGAGAGATGGTATTGATAAGCTTGCTTATGGACAGCAAAAACTGTTAGAGGTCGTAAGGGCGATTCTGACCCGTCCATCCGTACTACTTCTGGATGAACCGGCTGCAGGATTGAATCAAAAGGAAATGGAGCATATAGTAGCTCTTGTGGATATTGCTATTAAGATGAATTCGGCTGTATTGTTGATTGAACACAGAATGGACTTGGTAATGTCTATATGTGACAGGATTACAGTGCTTAATTTCGGAAATCAGATAGCTAATGGCAAACCTGCAGAGATTCAGGATAATCCGGTGGTTATAGAAGCTTATTTAGGGAGGAAACGCGGTGCTTAAAATACGTAATCTGGTAGCAAATTATGGGCATATCGAAGCTTTGCACGGCATCAGTCTTGATGTTGGAAACAAAGAGATGGTTGCACTTATAGGAAGCAACGGTGCAGGCAAGACAACCCTATTGAATTCAATTTCCGGTCATGTTACAAAAACAGGTGAGATTATTTACAATGATGTCGACATAAGTAAAATGAAGCCCGGTAAAATTGTTAAGAATGGAATAATACAGGTTCCTGAAGGCAGACATGTATTTCCCGGTCTTACCGTTATGCAGAATCTGGTTGTCGGGACTATTGCATGGCGCGGCTTAAGGAAAGCTGATATTGAGGAGGACTTGGAAAAGGTCACTACGCTGTTTCCAAGGCTAAAAGAGCGCTATAAGCAGCTGGCGTGGAGCCTTAGCGGTGGAGAACAGCAGATGTTAGCTATGGGAAGAGCCTTGATGAGTCGTCCTAAGCTTTTGATGCTCGATGAGCCTTCTATGGGTCTTGCTCCTAAGGTTGTTGATGAGATGTTTGATGCAATTGTTGCGATTAATAAAGGTGGTACACCTATTCTTTTAGTTGAACAAAATGCCCAGTTAGCATTGGAGGTTTCATCCAAGGCTTATATTATTGAAGGCGGAAGAATAAAGCTTGGCGGACCGTCAAAGGAATTGGCTTCTGATGATAGAGTAAGAGAAGCATATTTGGGAAAATCACATTAAATCAATTATGTATTCAATGAATAATAGAGAATAAATGTCATTTGAGACTGCATAAGCAGCCGATAATGATGTTTATTCTTATTAACTTTATAGAGAAAAGAGGGAATAAAATGCCACTTGTCACAACCGAGAGGATGCTTATGGATGCTAAAAAGGGAGGGTATGCGGTAGGAGCTTTTAATTCTGATAATATGGAGATTCTTCAGGCAGTGATAGAAGCTGCCGTAAAGCTTCGCTCTCCTGTAATATTACAGGCTAATCCGGTTATAATAGAATATGCCGGTCTGGATTATTTTTATGCAATGGCAAGAATAGCGGCTAAAGCAGCAGATGTTCCTGTAGCAATTCATCTGGATCATGGAGACAGCTTTGATTTGGCCATGAAAGCACTTCGTATGGGATATACCTCCGTAATGTTTGACGGATCTCATAGAGACCTTGATGAAAATATCCGAATTACAAAGAGTATAGTTGATGCCTGTAAACCATTGTCAATACCGGTTGAGGCTGAGATCGGAAAGGTTGGAGGAAAGGAAGATAAGATTGATGCCGGTATGGGCGAATACACTGATGTCGATGAGGCTGTAAAGTTCGTAAAAGAAACCGGAGTAAGCTCTCTTGCAGTTGCTATAGGAACAGCTCATGGCGTGTATAAAGGAGTACCCAAGCTTAATCTGGAGCTTCTAAGCAAACTGCAGCAGGCTATACAAGTTCCCCTGGTGCTTCACGGTGCATCCGGATTATCGGATGATGCACTTACCGAATGCATAAAAAGAGGTATATGTAAAGTGAATTTTGCTACAGAGCTTAGAATGGCTTACACTGAGGGAATAAAGGAGACTTTTAGTAAAAAACCGGACATTTTCGATACAAAAGAATATGGCAGATACGCAAGAGAAAAGGTTAAGCTTAAGGTTATGGAGCGGATTAGAATTTGCGGTAGTGAGGGTAAGGCGTAGGCGTACCTTGACGCTAATATATATGCATGTTAGAATTGGTAGTTGTAAAATGCAGCATATATATCATTGCATAAGGAGGAAAAGATGAATAATTTGTTAGTAGCACAATCCGGAGGCCCCACTACTGCAATTAATGCCACACTGGTAGGTGTATTGCAGGGTGTACGGGCAAGCACAAAAGTGGATAAAGTATATGGTGCCAAGAATGGAATTGAAGGTGCAATATACGGCAATCTTATTGACCTGAATGAATTAATCAAGGATTCACAGGGAATGGATACCCTGACATACACACCGTCATCGGCGTTAGGCTCCTGCAGATATAAGATGAAGGACTGGAAGGTTGATGAGGAACCTTACAAAAAGATTATTAATACGTTTATTAAGTATGATATTAAATATTTCATCTATATCGGCGGAAATGATTCCATGGATACGGTAGATAAGCTATCGGAGTATTGTAGAGTAAACAACCATGATATATATGTTATCGGTGGACCTAAGACGGTAGATAACGACCTGAATCTAACAGATCACTGTCCGGGCTTCGGCTCTGCGGCAAAATACATTGCAACTACTGTTTCAGAACTGGAAAGAGATATAAATGTATACGATATACCTGCAGTTACTATCGTTGAAATAATGGGCAGAAATGCCGGTTGGCTAACAGCTGCTTCAGCCTTGGCAAGGGTTAACGGAGGCTCCGGTCCTGACTTAATATATTTATGTGAAAAACCATTTGATTATGACAGATATATACAGGATGTTAAAGACAAGCTTGCGCAGAAGCCGGGTATATTAGTTGCTGTCAGTGAAGGAATCAAAGACAGTACGGGGGCATATGTATCAGATTCGATGTCCAGCGGTGAGGTTGACAGCTTTGGTCATAAATATATCGCCGGTTCTGCAAGAGCCTTAGAGCAGCTGACCAGAGATAAAATCGACTGTAAGGTAAGAGCGATTGAGCTTAGCCTTATGCAGAGGGCTGCTGCACATATTGCCAGCGAGACAGATATACAGGAATCTGTTATGCTTGGACTAAAAGCATTTAACTGTGCGGTAGAAGGTGAAACCGGTAAGATGGCTGCTATTAGGAGGTTAAGTGATGATCCTTATCGTGTGGAGTTTATATCGGTTCCGGTAAGCGAGGTTGCCAACCATGAGAAAACCGTACCGCTTGACTGGATAACTCCGTCAGGAAATGATGTGACTGAAGAGATGATGACATATCTGAGACCACTGATTATGGGTGAAGTCAATCTGAAATATGAAAACGGTATACCGAAACAGTATAAATTATACTAAGTATGAGTCAAAATTTTTTACCTGAGGTATTTTAAATTTTAAATATGACAAAAACTTAATCAAAAAATAATAATCTGTATGAAGCTGTTATACTAAATGATCTGTTTAGATGTATAAGAAGCCCTAATACATTGAAAACAAAGTTTTTTACAGCAGCTGCATGCAGATTTTATTATGCTTTGGGAAGCTGATTTCAAATCATAAAAAGTTCTACCAGAATAAATGGTCTTCGATTCTGACGCAGTTTTTCTTTTGGTCGTAGCCTTTACTTTTTGCTAATTTATATGTGTGAAAGTATAGGCGGTTTCCGATATTATTTGCACCTTCCAGGGCAGCCCTTGCAGCTTTTATGGACAACAGCTGTGACGTTGATGAATAGCTGTCGTATTTGTCCAATTGCTTGGATAATGAACCGTTTTTAGCCACAGTAAACTGACCGGGCTGATATATAACCTTATAAATCGTATTAGGGTATTTGCTGGATTTTACACGGTTTATAACTATATTAGCTACTGCAAGTTTTCCTTCGTAGCTTTGGTCGCCTGCTTCGGAATGAACCAAACAAGCCAAGAGCTTAAGCTCTTCTTGGGTATAATCCATCGCATCCCTGTATTTTATTTCTGTCTCCTTTTTAATTCTTTCTTCTTCCTGCAGCTTTCTTAGCTGTTCCTCCTCTTCTTTAGATACGGCCTTTTTAAAATCTACAAGTAGCTCAACATATTCCCGGTTCACATAACCTATTATCCTATCATCGGTAATATCTACCTTTACCCATTCATTAATAAGACCGATGACGGGATATATCTCATTGTTATATATGACGGTTAGTTTTTTTGAATTAATGGCAGGCATTTCTCTAACATTCAAACCATCCGTATTTACTTTGATACGAAGCGTTCCATATTTTTCAATTAATTCATTATCAGGTATGCCTGTTTTTAAATAATCTTTCTTTAGGTATCCTTTAACACTGCCTGATTCAACATAATACCAATCTCCGACACTATCCAGTATTCTGGCAGCAGAATCCTTATAAAGCTTTCCTTTGATTTCACCGTCTGTACTTGCTTTATCTCTGATATTTACATAGGTACTTGCTATTGAAATGCCAATATCCGAATAGAGCGAGGGTACAGCTGAAGATTCATTTTCAGAATTGTTATCATCAGAAATACCTTCCTCAGAAGTAATGTCATCAGAAATACCTTCTTCAGAAGTAACAACTTCAGAAATACTATCTTCAAAAAGATCGTCTTCAGAAATTTCGTCTTCAGAAATATTATCAGCAGAGATGCCGTTATTTATTATGTTATCGTATTGTTGTAATACAGTTGCCTTTGCCTGCTTGTCGGCATCAGATTCATCGGACTGATACAACCGGTCAACTGCAGATGCAACATCATGGTTATAATTATATAAAGTATTGATTTTAGTTTTATAAATCGTATGTGAATCAGGGTTTTCAACACTAATAGAAGGATTATCAGTCTCATCGGCTGTTTTTTGAGAAGAAGAATAAGAGCCTATGAGGATTGAAATCCAAAAGACACAGAAGAACACCATTATGGATAATAAGGTTCTATTTGTTTTCATAATTCGCCTTTCGATAATATAAATACAAAACAACCCTATATTGGTTATTATATCCCAATATGGATCTTTTATCAAATCAGGATAAATTATGGACTAAAATCATCAGAAACGGGTATCAATCCCTTGCTGATGATTTAGAATATCTTATATCCTTTCATGGTTCTATTCTATGACAGAAGTCTCAATATTGATTTTTGTACGAATTATTTCTGACACTTTTTCAGATATTTCAGTGGATTTTAGCCCTTTATAATCATCATAATATAAGGGCTTTAAATAATGTATCTGAACGGTAAGCTTTCGTATAGATCCTGTGTCGAAAGCCTTATAAGAATCTATTAATGCCACCGGAACAATAGGGCATTTGGCATTCATGGCACTCTTAAAGCTGCCGCCTTTAAATTCGAGTAATGAATTGCCTTGTCTGGACCTCGTTCCCTCTGCAAATATTATAAAGTTCTCACCTGCTTTTACACGACGGGTCATATTCATAATAACCTGCATGGATTGTCTGATATCGTCCCGGTCAATAATTTCAGCCTGCAGCATGGTGATTACCTGCTTTATCAGGAAGATGTTCTTAACCTCTTTTTTCATGACTGTTACCAGTGGCCTTTCATGAGTCTGAATAACAGCCAGAGCATCAAACAGCCCCTGATGATTCGGAAACATAATGTATCCGCTTTCTGAGGGAAGATTCTCAAGGCCGGTTACATGAATTTTTATTCTTCCGCGGCGTATAATAATGGGAACCACCTTATGCAAAAATGCATATCTGGTTCCGGCATCGTATTTTTGTATATTGCAAAGCTGAAATATTCTAATCAGCCAAAAGGGCAGATTAAACAGGCTTCTTAACACCATCAGTATGATTCTCTTCATATAAGCTTCCCTTCCATATATAATGCAATGTGTTTTAATAATCAGAGAACTTCAAAGCCTTTTAAGTGCTTTGAGCGGCTGGGATGTCTAAGCTTTCTAAGAGCTTTTGCTTCAATTTGGCGAATTCTTTCTCTTGTAACATTAAACTCCTTACCAACTTCTTCAAGGGTTCTTGTTCTTCCATCCGAAAGACCAAAGCGCAGTATCAATACCCTTTGCTCTCTTTCGGTTAAGGTGTCAAGAAGCGTTAGAAGCTGTTCGCGCAGCATAGTATAGGATGCGGAATCCTCCGGTCCTAATATATTATCATCTTGAATAAAATCTCCGAGATGGCTGTCCTCCTCTTCGCCGATAGGAATATCAAGGGAGATTGGATCCGAGGAAATCTTTAATACCTCACGAACCTTCTCAATTGACATATTCATGGCATCTGCCAATTCCTGTTCGGTAGGCTCTCTTCCCAACTCCTGAAGGAGATTTCTGGAGAGCCTGTAGGTTTTATTTATTATTTCTGACATATGAACAGGAATTCGTATGGTTCTGCTTTGATCAGCTATAGATCTTGTAATTGACTGTCTGATCCACCATGTTGCATATGTACTGAATTTAAAGCCTTTGGAATAATCAAACTTTTCAACAGCTTTAATCAGCCCCATATTTCCTTCTTGTATTAAATCCAAGAAGGATAGTCCTCTTCCGATATATCTCTTGGCGATGCTTACTACAAGACGCAGGTTTGATTCCGCCAGTAACTGCTTGGCTGTTTCATCTCCTTCCTGAATCCTTTTGGCCAGCTCAACCTCTTCTTCTATGGTGAGCAAGGGGTAATTACCGATCTCTTTTAGATATAAATGAACAGGGTCATCCGAAATGACGGCAGGGGATGGTGCATCAGTATTCTCTTGGGAGGTAATATCAACTTCATCCTCATCAATGACCGGTATCTTTTCTTTGAGGTCATTTTCATCCTCAGGAGAGTTAAGTACTACTATGTTATAGGCTTCCAGTCTTTCATATACTTTATCAATCTGCTTGTTGTCAAGGTTCAGCTCATTGATAATGGTATTGATTGTTTCAGCCTCTACAATACCTTTTTGCCTTTTGGCATATCTGACTAATTCATTGAACTTTTCTTCAAACACATCATGGACAGCCCGTTCATTCATAGTAGTACCTCCATCTTTCGAACTATAAAAATTGCACTAACCAATATTATACCACATGCTTTTACATATTAGTATAACAAAATTAGTAAATGCATTATGATGAAATATTTTAGAGGTACTTAAGCCAAATGAACCAATTTCAGTTATGTTAATCTGTCTGTTATATTTCTACTTTGGGAAGCTGTTCAAAACCTCTTAATAAATCTTCATCAGTTGGAATGTAGTCCTTCATGGTATTTGACAGATAGGAATTATAAGCTGTCATATCAAAATAACCGGTCCCTGTCAGTCCGAATAAAATTGTCTTAGCCTCGCCTGTTTCACGACATTTGATGGCTTCGTCAATTGCAGCACGTATAGCATGGGCAGATTCGGGAGCGGGAAGAATAGTTTCCTGTTTGGCAAACATTACTGCAGCTTCAAACACCTTAGTCTGTTCCAATGCCACGGCTTCCATATATCCGTCATGGTATAATCTTGATAATATCGGTGACATACCATGATATCTTAGACCGCCTGCATGGTCAGGAGAAGGAATAAAGCCACTGCCAAGTGTATACATTCTTGCTAACGGTGTTACCTTTCCTGTATCGCAGAAGTCATACACATATCGACCTCGGGTTAAAGTAGGGCAGGATGCCGGTTCAACTGCTACAATTCTGGGAGAAGCCTTGCCGGTCAGTTTATCCTGCATAAATGGTGCGATAAGACCTCCCAGATTAGAACCTCCACCTGCACATCCTA
>DUQV01000090.1 GCA_012837605.1 Clostridiales bacterium
ATTTGTCAATAAATATTTGAAGATATATGTACTATAATTCACCTCCGCATTTGTCGCAAAACTCCAACCCTTCGAGGGTAATTCCTCCACAATCAGGGCAGATTATCTTGGCAGGAAGTATCTCCATTTCCACAATTTCATATTCTTCATTTTCTATAGCAGGATCTTCTTTGGCCGTATCGGTTTCGGAAAAAGTATCCTTTTGCAGCTTATTCTTTCTTAATAACCTGTTCCATTTAAACATACAAAACCTCTCCATATCATTAATGCTCTGCTCTGTATTTATTCATTAATACTTTGAATATTTCACCACTGCTGGGTGGTGTATATGTAATGGCATTAGCACCTGCATCTATAGTCCGAAGGATGGAGTCAGGTGTCGGACCACCCGTTGCAATAATCGGAACACCGGGATATCTTTCTCTTATACTTCTTACAACCTCCGGTGTCCTGGATGCGGCAGATACATTCAATATAGAGACACCGCTTTTTAATCTGCTCTCAATATCTGCTTTTTCAGATACTACTGTTATTACAATAGGAATGTCAATGCATTCCTTTAAGTATTCTATAATTTCATTGGGAGTCGGAGCATTTAGAACCACTCCCACTGCACCTTGAAATTCAGCATGCTCAGCCAGATTTACAACTCTGTGTCCTGTAGTAGTTCCGCCTCCCACACCGCAAAATACCGGTACATCCGAACAGGTTATTATTGAATGTGATATGATTGGCTGCGGTGTAAAAGGATACACCGCTATAACTGCATTAGCATTACAATTGCGAATAATTGCCACATCTGTGGTAAATACAATGGACTTAATAAGCTTACCAAAGATTCTTATCCCACTGACAGCATCTATTTCCTTAGGAACCCTAATCATGCGCCTTCTAAGGATTCCGTCAATTTCAGGCGTTAACCCTTCTCCCATACATTTCCTCCAATTTACCTGTCAAATAAGGTGACTAATCGAATCCATCACCTGCCTCAGATAACGTATATAGTATATTACATGCTATTACCTTAGTACAAGTAAATATTATCACCTAATAATGGTGATTTTCGACAGTTTTAATGGTTGCCTGATGCTATATTTTTCTGTCTTGTACTGCCTCTAAGCTCAATAATGGGACCTCCATTTCCTTCTATAAAATTCTTTGTAATAATAACCCGACCTATATTGTCATCCTTGGGAATTTCATACATAATATCCAGCATAATCTCTTCAAGTATGGCCCGCAATGCTCTGGCTCCTGTCTTCTTCTCCAATGCTTTTTCTGCTATGGCTTCCAAAGCTTCCGGTTCAAAGGACAAATCCACTTCATCCATTGCCAGAAGCCCTTGATATTGCTTTAATATGGCATTTCTTGGCTCTATCAGTACCTTAACCATCATTTCCTTCGTAAGCCCCTCCAATGCAAAAATTATTGGAAGTCTGCCCAGAAATTCCGGTATCATTCCATACTCTCTAAGATCATCCAAGGTAACCTTTTGAAGCAGGTTGACATCATTATCGTATTTATCCTTAAGGTCTGCTTGAAATCCTATAGAGCTGTTCTTATTAAGTCTTGCCTTAATTATCTTGTCCAGATCCGGAAATGCTCCTCCACAGATAAATAATATATTCTCAGTATTTATATTTTTCATGGGCACCATTGCATTTTTTGAGGAAGCCCCTACAGGCACCTCTACATTGCTGCCCTCCAGCAGCTTTAATAAGCCCTGCTGTACGGATTCACCGCTTACATCCCGGCTGTTGGTGTTTCGTTTCTTTGCAATCTTATCAATTTCATCTATGAATACAATTCCCCGCTCCGCTTTCTCCACATCATTTCCTGCTGCCATAAGAAGCTTTGATATTACGCTTTCAACATCATCTCCAATATATCCGGCTTCTGTCAGAGATGTTGCATCGGTAATAGCAAGAGGAACATCAAGAAGCTTCGCCAAGGTCTTAACGAGATATGTTTTGCCGCATCCGGTAGGTCCTATCATAAGCATGTTTGATTTTTCTATCTCAATATCTGCAGGTGCACTGCTGCTGATTCTTTTATAATGATTATATACCGCTACAGATATAACCTTTTTGGCATAATCCTGACCAATGACATATTCGTCCAGCTTTGCTTTAATAATATGGGGAGAAGGAATCTTTTTATAATCAAACTCCTCCTTTATCTCTGCGGCACTATGTGCCGTTGCATCCTGTGACTTGGCTTTCATATCGGTAGGGTTTTGAAGCGGATTAATGCCAAAAACAGCCGGTGGTATACCAATCATATTCATATACGGATTATCACCGCTATTCATTATATCAAAGGCTTTCTGCATGCAATCGGCACAGATATGTATATTATTTGGAATCTTAACCATCTTTCCTGCTATACTTTCCGGTCGTTTGCACAGATAACATATCTCATCGGACTTTTGCTTCTTATCATCGTTATCATCCATATTCATATTGTTATTCTTATCGTCCTTACTCATACCTTATTCCTTCCTGTTTCCACGATATGTATGATAAGCAGATCAGACCATGGAGAAACCGGCTCTGCTTCTGCTTATGCATGACAAATTATTGATTATCCTCTCTGCTGCCAAGAGTAACTGTAACAGTCTGTCTCTTGTATTCTCCATTTACATGACGCATGTATACAACCTCGATATCAGTACCTGCACGGATACTTGATATCAATTCTCTTAACTGGATACCTGAGGTAATCTCCGTATCATTAATATACTGAATTACATCTCCAACCTTTAGTCCTGCCTTATCTGCCGCACTGCCCTCAACTACAGTTGATATATATACACCGATGGGTATACCGAACATTTCTGAGATTTCTTCCGTAACATCCTGCGGTCCTACTCCAAGGAAGCCCTGTTCCTCAGGTTTTAAAACCTCACGGCTCATCAAATCATTAATAATCGGAATTGCTCTTGAGATGGGAATCGCATATCCCATACCCTCCACCTTATAATCAGCAAACTTTACTGTATTGATTCCGATTACCTCACCATTAATATTTAACAAGGCACCACCGCTGTTGCCGGGATTAATAGCCGCATCAGTCTGAAGAAGTACCATGGTAGTATAGCGTCCGTTATCAGAAATGTCTATCTTTCTGTCCTTGGCACTGACATATCCCACTGTAAGAGACTGCCCATATCCCATTGCATTACCTATGGCAATTGCCATTTCTCCTACTTTGATATTATCAGAATTTCCAAGCTTGGCAATCTTTATTGCATCTATGGTACTCTGTTCTATATCTTCCAAATTAACGGTAATCACCGCAAGGTCAGCCATGGAATCTGTTCCCTTGATTACTGCCTCAGCCTGTGAGTCATCTATAAATGTAACTGTTATCTTGTCTGTTCCGTCAACTACGTGGTTATTAGTCGCAATCAAAAGCTCCTTTTCATCTTTACCTACAATAATGCCCGATCCACTCCCCTCTCTGGGGTACTCTACACCAAACCAGATATCCCTGCTTGTGGATATGCTGGTAATTGAAACTATGGACGGCATCGTTTCCTCTGCAACCTTCATAACAGAGGATTCCGGAATATTCTTTACACTTCCGTGTTTAGTGTTTCCAACCTTAAGCTTATTCTCTGAAAAACTCTCATCATCTGTTGATCCAAGTATATAGCTTTCGTTATTGGCAAAGGCATCCGGATTTAGCCTGTAATAAAGGTATGAAACACCTACAAATGCCACCCCGGCTATTATGCCAAATACCGCTGCTTTAAATAAAAAGGCAAATATCCTTCCAATTCGGTTTTTCTTTTTGCTCACCTGTTCAGGCCGGGGATTATGCTGATACTGAACATAA
Organism: Clostridiales bacterium; assembly: GCA_012837605.1. GTDB lineage: Bacteria > Bacillota > Clostridia > Lachnospirales > Lachnospiraceae > Mobilitalea. The sequence goes on from DUQV01000090.1 coordinate 3,841, forward strand.
TCATATACAGGCGGACCCGATACCTTTTCAGCCCAAAAGCTATATTCCGGTTTATTATATTCATAACTATCCCGGTTATTGTTATTATCAGGATTTTGAGAGTATTGATTTATATTATTTTGATTATAATCTTCCATAAGCTGACTCCTTTCTATAGTTCTAGCTAAGCATAAGTGTATCAGTATTTTGTGTAAAGAATGTGAAGAAAAATAAAGATTTGGTTTGCTTAATAAAAATAATATTGTTGAAATCAATTTAATCATGTATCATTGTAATTGGACCATATGCAAAACATCTACGCTAGGAGGTTTATGGTGTGATTAAAGATAACCAAAAAACGCTAAACAGACTTCATATATTGATGGATGCTTTAATAATTGCTGTCTCCTTTCTGATAGCATATTATATGAGGTTTTACAGCTTATTAACTAATCTTCGTGTTTTTAATGTTGAAAAAGGAACCTTCTATCCCCTGAGCGTTTATGCACAGAGCTTATATATTCTTGTTCCCTTGTATCTGTTTATTTACGACAGGGCAAAGCTGTATACTCCAAAACGAAGTAAAAAAAGACTGGCAGAGTTTTATTATATTACCTATTCTAATTTTCTGGGGTTAGCATTTTATTTGTTCCTGTTATATATGATTAAGGAAGAAAATATCTCCAGAATTTTTCTGGGTATGTTTACATTAACTAATGTTATTTTATGTACGATAGCAAGAATGTCCATTGCACAAACATTAATGATTGTCCGTAAACGGGGCTATAACCTAAAACATGTGATTTTAGTTGGCTACAGCCGTGCATCGGAAGCTTATATTGACCGAATATTTGCCAATCCGCAATGGGGATACTATATTCATGGTATCCTTGACAATAATATGGAGATCGGAACCAGATACAAGAAGGTTCCTGTGATAGGGAGGCTCGAACAGCTGGAGGAATATCTGGTAAAGATGTCTCTGGATGAAATAGCCATAACATTAAATATTAAGGAATATGATATGCTTGAAAAGGTTGTGACTATTTGCGAGAAGTCGGGAGTTCATACAAAGTTTATACCGGATTATTATAATTTCTTCCCCACAAGACCATATACAGAGGATTTATACGGTCTTCCTGTAATAAATATAAGGAATGTACCTCTAAGCAATACATTTAACTGGATAATTAAACGTTTGGTAGATATCATAGGCTCTATTGTGGGATTAGTAATATGTGCCATTCCCATGCTGATTGTAGCCATATTAATTAAACTGACTTCAAAAGGACCGGTGATCTTCTCACAGGTTAGAGTCGGCAAGAATAATAAAACCTTTAAAATGTACAAATTCAGATCGATGGTTCTTCAAACCGATGAAGAGGAAGAAAAGGCCTGGACAACAAAGCATGACCCCAGAGTAACAGGTATCGGCAGATTCATCAGAAGGACAAGCATAGACGAGCTTCCTCAGCTGTTTAATATATTGAAGGGAGATATGAGCCTTGTCGGCCCCAGACCTGAACGTCCGCAGTTCGTTGAGCGGTTCAAGGAGGAAATACCAAGATATATGATAAAGCATCAGGTTCCTCCGGGACTGACCGGTTGGGCACAAATAAATGGTTACAGAGGAAACACCTCCATAACCAAAAGAATCGAGCATGACCTTTATTACATTGAGAATTGGACCTTGGGCTTTGATTTTAAGATAATGTTTCTGACCATTTTTAAAGGCTTTATAAATAAAAATGCATATTGATTATTCCAAAGACTCACTATTTGTCAGTAATCAAATCTATAATCCGTAAGGTTGCTTCCCCGTCCAGTATGGGGAAGTTTTCTTCTCTAAATGTGCGTAACAAATCAAGTGAATAAGCTTTCTCATTTATAATATCAATTACTTCCTTGCTGTTTTTTGCTACCGGACCGGGAACATAACTTATATAATCCATGTAAAATCCTCTTCCATGCTCTATAAAATCATCCAAATCATAGGCAAAGAAAATCATAGGCTTCTGTGTTATACAATACTCAAATATTATTGACGAATAATCGGTTATCAACATATCCGAAGCCATTATAAGCATAGACAGACTCTTTTCATCGGACAAATTGCATACATTATCGATACGAAGCTTCTGTGCCAATCGGGCTACATAGGGATGCAGTCTTAGTCCGAGTATATAATCCTTCGGCAGTATTTCAGCCATTTCCTTCACATGTTTTATCATAATATCAGAACCGAGGTTAGTGTCCCTAAAGGTCGGGGCATATAATATAAGCTTTTTTTCTTTGGGAAGCTGATATTTTTCATATATAATGTTTTTCTCTATATTAACATTATCCTTATCCTTCCTGCGAATTCTATGCAGGATATCATCAGTTTTAGGAAGTCCTACCGGATATACCCTGTCAGCATCAACTCCAAATGCTTTGGCATAAATCCGTGCAGTTTGCTCATTGTTCACTATCAAATGAGTTATATTGCGGTTTGCTCTTCTTTCCCGCTCCTTCAGCTTTCCGATATTAACATCCTGACCGAATTTTTTAATAGTTCCTGTACCATGCCATAGCTGTATTACCTTGACATTTCTTTTTACCCGTATATATGCCATGGGTAAAAATACATTATCCATAAGGATAACGCCTGATCTTGCCATATGATAAGGCTTTATTATAAAAAAAGATAACAGTTTTCTTATATCTCTTAGGCTCTTTACCGACTCTGCTTCTGATTTGGTAATATAGCAGAAGGAATATTCCTTCTTTTGTCTTTTAAGCTCTCTGACAACAATGCTTACATTGCTGTCCTCCCCGTCATCATGGGTCATAATGCAGAGTACTTTAGTATTATTTACATGAAAGAGCCTGCTAACATAATAAACAAACGCAAATATATAATATCCGATTGTCTTTGTCATCATCTCAAACTCCCTGCAGCCTATTTTTGCTGCTTGTTTTGGTTCCACGCATCTTTAATAAGGTCAATTATTTTAACAGAGGCATTACCGTCATCCGCATGATTGTATTTGGCTATAAAGGCTTCATATTTCTCCTTGTACAATTCATAATCATATTCCTTTATAGATTGTATAAGTGCCTGTGTTGTCTCAACCACGGGACCCGGAGCTTCATTTATAAAGTCAAAATAAAATCCCCTAAGCTTATCCTTATACTCACACAGGTCGTAGCAGTAGAAAAACATCGGTCTTCTTAATATGCTGTAGTCAAACATAACAGAAGAATAGTCTGTTACTAACATGTCTGAGATAAGGTATAAGTAAGATATATCATAGCTCTTGTCAAAAGCATATACGAATCCCTCATAATCAGACCAGTCGATATAATCGTGTATAAGATAGTGATATTTTACAATCCATATCGTATCCTCTTTAAGCTCTTTCATAAGAAGGGGAAAGTTAAGCCCGGTGTTGAATTTGTATAAACCGTTGGCATAATACTCATCATCTCTCCAAGTAGGTGCGTACAGAATGATCCTCTTATCCTGTCTTAATCCGAGCATTTCTTTTATTCTGCTTATCTCTTCTCTGTTATTCTTCCGAAAGAGAATATCATTCCTCGGATAGCCTATCTCAAGGATTTCTTTATCAAATCCGAAAGCTTTCCTGAAAATTTCTGTGGAATATCTGTTCTGAGATATTAAATAATCCCATGTCTGAACATTGTTATAAAAATTCCTTTTATATTCCTCCAAACTGCTTTCTCCTGACATATATACGGCATCCAGATCCAAAGCAAGTTTTTTTAATGGTGTACCATGCCATGTCTGTATGTAGAGCGTTCCTTCCCGTTTAATTATATATTTGGGAAATCTTGTGTCACTAATCCATATCCCGGCTACAGAAAAATAATAAAAATACCGGAACCGGTTTCTCTTTATCTTCTTAGCCGACCCAGGTATTTCAATCTTCATATCCTCAAGTATGACATAACAGCGGTACCGTAAGTCAAGCCCAAGACGAACCATCTCCTCATATATCGCCTTTGGATTTCCTGTAAAATTCCGGCCAACATTGCTTTCAAAAAGAATAATGTTCCGGTTTACAGGCAGTACCTTCGTTAATATCTTATAAAAGGTCAACATCAACTGTTTTAGGATATTCATATCAAATACCGTACCTTTCTCAAATATGATGCCAAATCATCATTTTGGATAACTTCCACTGATAATTGGAGCATCACAATTTATTGTGAAGATCATCCTTAATCTTCGTTGTTGATATGCCTTCTGTTCTGGGAAGATATATAACCTCACAATAATCCTTCAGGAAATCAAACTTGCCTTCCCAATCATCACCCATAACGAATATATCCACATCATTATCAATAACATCCTGTGTTTTCTGTTCCCACGAACGTTCCGGTATCACCTCATCCACATATCTTATAGATTCTAATATAATCTTGCGATCCTCGTAGCTGTGATATGCTTTCTTGTTCTTAATGGCATTAAACTCATCCGTAGACAAAGCAACTATCAGATAATCACCCAGAGCCTTAGCTCTTCTTAATAAATTAATATGTCCTACATGCAACAAATCATATGTCCCGTATGTGATAACCTTCTTCATATCATTTATTTCTCCCAATTAGGGAATAACCTCCTTATTTATGCTGTTTATTATTGAGCGTCTGTTTTATCCGTTTCACTGTTTCCGATACTTACTATGTCTGCCCCGCCTTCAGCTTCTTTGGTTGTTTCTTGAATGGCGGTTTTGTCCGGCTCTTGAATCAGCTCGGTGCCGGCTGCTGCCTTTTTCTTCTTTTTTTTCTTCTTTTTAGGCTTCTTTACAACCTTCTCCTCGATATATTTCTCTTCATACAGATTACAGATTTCTTCCACCGGTCCGTCAGCCACAAGGCATCCCTTATCGAGAATAATTGCTCTGCTGCAGATTCTTCTTATCTGTTCAACCGAATGAGATACAAATAATACGGTTATTCCTTTATCAAACATATCTAATATTCGTTTTTCACTTTTTTTTCTGAATTTTGCATCTCCGACTGACAAAACCTCGTCAAGTATAAGTATCTCCGGCTCCATAATGGTAGCAATAGAGAAACCCAATCTTGCCTTCATGCCTGATGAATAATTCTTCACGGGTACATTAATAAAATCTCCAAGCTCTGAAAACTCCACTATTTCGTTGAATCTCTCATTAATAAACTCCTTAGGGTAGCCAAGCACCGCTCCATACAGATATATGTTCTCCGCACCGGTATACTGGGCATCAAAGCCCGCTCCCAGCTCCAGTAAAGGTACAATTTTTCCTTTTACATTTATCTCACCTTCAGAAGCTTTCAGTACCCCTGCAATTATCTTAAGAAGCGTACTTTTCCCTGCACCGTTCAGACCAAGAATTCCGAGTCGGTCACCTTTATTCACTTTAAATGAAATATTTCTCAGTGCCCAAAATTCCTGATATCTAATCTCGTTTTTTATGAACTTAATAAAGAATTCTTTCAAATTGTCTACCTTTTTCTCCATAAGGTTGAATCTCATACCAACGTTATCAACCTTTATTACTTCTTTACTCACATTATCCTCCATATTCAAATCTGTCAGGAAAGCATCGAATTCTAGCTTATATTATATGTTCAGAATGAATTTATCCTGCTTTTTATAAAACATAACAATTCCTATAATCAGTGATATAAAACTATAACCTAATGAGATTAGCAGTGCTTCCATATCAAGCGGACTGCCAAAGACACTGTTTCTGAAATTTACTATTATATGATAAATAGGATTAAAGTAAAAAATCCATTGTGAAGTTACCAAACCGGCATCATAGAATATAGCGGCAGTATACATAATCATCATTAGGACAACTCCCCACAAATATTCCATATCCCTGAAGAATACTGCCAGAGTTGCCAATATCAACCCCATACCAAGGCTTAGTATCAAAAGCAAAATCAAGGGAATAACAGCGTTAAATATATACTTTGTAGGGTATACCTTAAAAATAATCATTGACCCAAATAATACAATCATTGATATTAGAAAAATAATATAGTTTGATAAAATGTTTGACAATGGATATATGTACTTTGGTACATATACCTTCTTAATCATACCGCTGTTACTGCGGATTGATTTCATAGCCTGCTTAGTTGATTGTGCAAAAAACGAATACAGCAGTCTGCC
>DUQV01000012.1 GCA_012837605.1 Clostridiales bacterium
CATATTTCTTATTATCCCGTAAAAATATAAATATATCATCATAGCCTAATCTGCTTATTGTGGACATTATAGCATATCATTTATAAAATTAATATCCAAAGTACATACCGGATTAAATAAATCCGATAATATATAATTGGCAAACATCATTCCGAGACTATGGTTCCGTTCAAAATTACCCGTTGTACGAACCATTATCTGAAGCTCTTTTGGTTCATTATCTGACAAGTACTCAATCATACTTTAATATAGGCAGCACCAAAATAATATTTTTGATGCTGCCTTATATGGGTTGTTCTATATAACAGTCATAACAATCTATAATACCGCTTCTATATAGAGCTTTGGCTCTTTTGACAAGTCTATGAACGTTGAACCGCAGCGAATAACCGGTCTTGATAATGAGAGTTTATTAATCATTACAACCTCTCCCTCGCGTCCGTCATTTAAACGTACCGCATTATGAAGATAGGACTGAATGATTCTTTCTAAAAATACTAACAGATACCCCGGATCAAATTTTAGGAAACCGTCTCTTTCAAAGTTTTCAACAACATCAAAAGGACAAATGGCGTTTCTGTAAGTTCTGTTAGATGTCATCGCATCATATACATCTGCTATAGCGACAATTTTTGAAAACTCTTCTATCTGATTGGATTTAAAACCATTGGGATAACCCGTTCCGTCACATCTTTCATGATGCATAAGTGCAGCATACTTGACTCTGATATCAAGGTTCATATCTTTTAATACCTGATAGCCATTTATTGTGTGCATCTTCATCTCGTCAAATTCATCTTGAGTATATCTTGACGGTTTTGAAATAATATGCTTGGGAACCAGCATTTTGCCAATATCATGAAGAAGACCGGCTTGAGTAAGAACCTTGGTTTCATCTTTGGACATTCTTAGCCAGCCTGCAAAAATACTGCATATTAATGATACATTAAGACTGTGAACATATGTTATGTCATCATAGTCTCTGATTCCATGAAGCATTTCAAATATATGTATTCCGCTTCTTCCCTCTTTAAGAATACGTTCTGTTTCCTCCATAAGCTTTTCAATATTATATTCGCCTTCCCCACTGACTATATTTCGGAAGCTGTTTTCAATCTTGTCCACCGACTGTACATATGTACGGTTAAATTTCTTGAACTCCGGTGTGCTTCTTAGCATTTCTATATAGGAATCTTCCTTGTGTATTCTCTCATCAGGATCACCATTAAACACATATAATCCATATATATTATAGAAGCGAAGTCTGGTTATCATTCGCTCATCAAGCCTAGTGCCTTTTGTTACTATTAATTGGTCATTAGTAGAATAAATATCGGCAGCAACCACCATTCCGACTTCTGCCTCATCCGTTCGTATCCTAATTACTTCCATCAGTCTTCCCCCCACATTTATTGCATAGATTTACTATACACAAGTATACAATTTTATACCAATAATTACAAGGATTTCTTTTAGTGTACGCCTTTAAATGAATCATCCAAAATCAGCCCAACCGGGCAATGATCGCTACCCATTATTTCGGCATAAATAATGCTGTCAATTATACTGTCCTTTATTCTTTCCGAAACCAGAAAATAATCTATACGCCACCCTGCATTATTCTCTCTGGCTCTAAACATATAAGACCACCAAGTATAGGCACCTGTTACATCAGGGTATTTATATCTAAATGTATCAATAAATCCACTTTCCAAAAATCTTGTAAATTTATTCCGTTCTTCTATGGTAAACCCGGCATTTCTGGTATTTGTTTTGGGATTCTTTAAATCAATCTCTTTATGTGCCACATTAAGATCTCCACACAAAATAACAGGCTTTTTCTTATCAAGTCCTATTATATAACTCTGAAAATCATCTTCCCATTCCATTCTGTAATCAAGCCTAGCCAGTTCCTTTTGAGAATTAGGCGTATACACTGTGACCAGATAATAATCTTCATATTCCAGTGTAATAACCCGTCCCTCATCATTATGCCTGTCCATTCCTAAATCAAAGCTTATGCTAAGCGGTTCTTCTTTAGTAAACACCGCAGTACCCGAATACCCCTTCTTAACGGCAGAGTTAAAATACTGGTGATAGCCTTCAAAGGATATTTCTACCTGCTCCGGCTGCAGCTTAGTCTCCTGTATGCAGAACACATCCGCATCCACTTTATTAAAAAACTCTGCAAAGCCTTTGTTTAGACACGCCCGTAATCCATTGACATTCCAAGATACTAATTTCATAAAGGTAATTTCCTTTCTTTTAAGTAAAAGTGACATGCCCCGCCATATTTACAGGAGCGGGGACTTCTTGCTTATCATATTTACAATTCGATAATAATATCATAGATACTGTTAACTGTGGCCGCTATATGTTCTGCTCCGGCTTCTCTTAGCTCCTTTTCACTTCCAAAGCCATACAGCACACCAATAGATGTGATACCTACCTCCTTAGCACCCAGAATATCATATTTGCGGTCTCCTATCATAACCGCCCTGTCCGGGTTAGTTATTGCGTTCTTTTTCATTGCATATTTTATAACATCCGCCTTAGTGGTCCTGCTTCTGTCAAAGGTTGCACCACATATATCATCAAAATAATGGTCCAAATGAAAGCTTTCCAACACATGAACAGCTGACTCCTCAGGCTTAGAAGTGGCTACTATCAGATACTTTCCTGCCTGCTTTAATCTGGTAAGCAGATTTTCCATTCCGTCAAACAGCTCATTCTCATAGATACCCTTCTCATTATAATACTCTCTGTATTTCGAAATGGCTTTATCAACCTCTGCCTCATTGAAGCCAAAGCTCTTAAAGCTTTCCCATAGAGGAGGTCCTATATACTTTGTCAGGCTGTCCAAATTATCAACATATATATTCATTGCCCTTAGTGCATATTGAAATGATTTTGTTATACCTTCCTTAGGATTTGTAATAGTTCCGTCTAAGTCAATTAAAATATAGTCCATTTGTTGTTTTCCTTTCGTAAATCAAACTGTATAATCGTCTATAAGGCTTTATATGTCTTGGGGTTTTTTAACCTGTCTTATTTTCTTTTCAACCTGTTTCCTGGGAATCATTATCTGATGGCTGCACCCAACACATTTTAACCTAAAATCCATGCCAACCCTCAAAATCTCCCATTCGTAGCTTCCGCATGGATGAGGTTTTTTTAATCTGATTATATCACCGATGTTTAGATCCATATCCACCTCTCATTCTACCGCTATCAGCGACACATAACAACTACGAAAAAACGCTTTCAGATATTATATGTACATTATCTTAACATGATATTCATCAAAAATCCATCAATAGTATAACATAAATCTTATTCTGCTGCACTCCCTGACATCTTATGAACAAGCAATCCGCCCCTTAATTAAAAGGGGCGGACCGTCATATCTATGTTAAGCAGCCGAATATTTCTGGTAAGGTATCAAGGCAGTAATCTGTACACGCTCAGTATGAGGTATAAAGGGATTCGGTTGCGAATAATCAAAGATATGTACTAATCCCCGGTTACTGCTCTCTACTTAAATAATCGATTACTATTTACTATATTATACTCTCTGTGTGATTTATTGTGACTCCGGCAAAAGAGATATTTATTAACCCTTCAGACGCTGCATAAGCTCCTTACGCTTCTCTTCATAGCCCGGTTTACCCAATAAAGCAAACATATTGCTCTTATAGCTTTCAACACCCGGCTGGTCAAACGGATTAACTCCAAGCAGATACCCGCTGATACCGCATGCAAATTCAAAGAAGTAAAACAATTGACCCAGATTAAATTCATTCTGCTCCGGTACATTGATTATAAGATTAGGCACATCACCGTCCGTGTGAGCGATTAATGTTCCTTTCATAGCACTCTTATTGATGAAATCAACACTCTTTCCTGCCAGATAATTAAGTCCATCCAAATCCGGATCCTCTTTCTCAAGTATGATTTCCTCAGAGGATTTTTCAATCATTATAACCGTTTCAAATATTATCCTTTGACCGTCCTGAATATACTGCCCCATCGAATGCAGATCCGTTGTAAAATCTACTGATGCCGGATAAATTCCCTTCTGATCCTTCCCTTCGCTCTCTCCATAAAGCTGCTTCCACCATTCTGACACGAAATGAAGAGAAGGCTCGTAATTAACCAATATCTCTATGGATTTTCCCTTCCTAAGCAGTATGTTTCTTAGTGCAGCATAAAGCAAAGCATCGTTATTCTCATATGATGTCTCAAAACAATGCTTTCTCATGTCGGCAGCTCCCTCCATCAGCTTGCTGATATCAGCTCCGCTTACAGCTATCGGGAGTAATCCAACTGCAGTCAGTACAGAATAGCGACCTCCAATATCGTCAGGAATCACAAAGCATTCATATCCTTCTTCTGAAGCCAGATTCTTTAGTGCCCCTCTGGCTTTGTCTGTTGTAGCATAGATTCTCTTGGCGGCTTCCTGCTTTCCATATTTCTCAATCAGTAGTTTCTTAAATATACGAAATGCAATCGCCGGTTCAGTAGTTGTCCCTGACTTACTGATTACATTAATCGAAAAATCTCTGTCACCGATAACATCCATCAGATGCTTCATATAAGTACTGCTTATGTTGTTTCCGACAAAATATATCTCCGGAGTTTTTCTAATATCCTTTGATACGCAGTTATAAAAGCCGTGCCTTAAAAATTCTATGGCGGCTCTTGCTCCCAGATAAGAACCTCCTATACCGATTACCAATAAGACCTCAGAATCATTCTGAATCTTAGCTGCTGCCTTTTGTATACGCGCAAATTCATTCTTGTCATAATTTATGGGAAGGTCAATCCATCCAAGATAGTCAGAACCCGGTCCGTTTTTATTAATAAGCTGTTCCTTAGCAGTATCCACAGCCTGTTTCATCATATCAATTTCATTTGACCTTATAAATTTGCTGATGGCGGAATAATCTAAACTTACCTTATTTGTCATGTGTTTGCACCCCTCGTATTATTTTTATATATAATAACAAAACAAGGTATAATAATCAATCATAATTATTCTGCCGATTGCGTAACTTTACTGTAGGAAGAAGAATGATAGAGTTCACCAAAGATGTGTTTATAGAAATCACACCTATAATATACCTTTTTACCTATCCATTTACAAGCCCCATATATGTGCATTAAACCA
>DUQV01000091.1 GCA_012837605.1 Clostridiales bacterium
GTCAATGCTTCAATAAAATCACTTCTTAATCCGGAGCTTACTGCAAGCTGGGAGAAAGGACTTGCTTATATAGAGGAAGGCAATATTACTAAGGAAGAATATATGGATAAGCTTGAAGGATTTGTCAGACGTATGGTAGACAGTGTTAAGGTATTGGACAATCAAATGCTGTTAAATAATAATTTCAGACAAGTATCAAACTATTATAAATAAAATTATTTATATAATTTTGTATTAGCCTTACCAATATTTCATGATGTTATATGTAGATTGGTAAGGTTTTTTGTGCACAATTTTTGTACGAAGGAGATAAAGCTGCAATATTCGCATAAAACCAAGCGGTTTTATAAATAATGTAATAGAGATTATCTTTTAAGTGGGGGGTATAGCGTACCATCGGGATATGAACAGCCAACCGGACATAATGCGGGTGTAACAGTAAAGGTTAAGGTTAGACAATCAGATAACAGGAAAATTGTTACAGGTTATATTCCAATAGACCCGATTGTAATAACCGAGGATGAACATCTGATTGATTATGAACAATTATATAGGAAATATTTAGGTAGTCGTAATGTTAATCTGACTTTACAGGATGGAGGAGTGATACCGGCCAATGTACTTGAATGGTATTTGATAGATCCTCTTGCTCCGGAGAATATAGGTAATCCGGGTGTATATAGCATGGAATTAATTATGGAAATTCCTGCTGGATATATTGGTAAGAATGTATATTATTATACAGATTACGTTGGATTGAGATATTATAATTACTTTTCCGTACATGTAAGTATTATTATTAAAACTGCTCAAACACCGGAACAGCCGGATGATATAATTACTCCACCGGATACGACGCAGTCTAAATTTACTCCTTCAATAGTGGCAGCGAACATAGAATCGGTATCGATTTCCGGTCATCCTGAGGTTGTGTATGCGGGGGTAGTAATAGATTTTAATGAATATCTTACTGTAACGACAGATTCGGACAAAGAATCGGATAAAAGGGTAGAATGGTCATCTGTTGATTATTACAATTATGGCGGTCAATATATATTCCATAATGAGGGAAGCTACACAATTAGAGCAACCTCGGTAATGGACAGTTCAAAGTTCGCCGAGGTCACGATTGATGTAGTTAATCGTAATAAAATAATAAGCTGTACACCATTTAATGATATAGATGTAAATGAAAATATGGGTATCTATGATATAGAAACCGCATATGAAGCATTAAAAGACTTATTACCAACAACTATAAATTCAAGGGCGGATAATGGGGAAAATAAAGCTTTAAGAATATACGGATGGTATTTAATGAGTCTTGACGCAAGTAAAATGGTTCTATCTCCTTGGACAGCCGTTCCTAGTTACGATTTAGAGACTCCTTATCCTGAGGTAATGGTTAATTTCCATGTTGCACAGCGGAGCTATAGTATAATTTCAGGAGCAGCCGAAACGGCCAATATAACACTGGATAAAGACAAACATGCAACAAGTTCAAAATATTTACTGCATGCCGTTTATCCGACCGGTAAGGTCTTAATAAATGCCGTCCTGGAGGATGGATCTACAGAAGAACTGCTATGTGAAATTGAATATCTTTCTGCATATTATCCATTGGAGCCATATCGCATATATGACGGCGAAAAAGGAAAGGTTATATTGGGTCTTGGCTTAATGCTTCCTAAGGGCTATAAAGCATTATCTCCGGGTCGAGATTGTGATCTATATATAGAAGTTGAGCTCGATATAGCCGTAAATCAAACATCAGTATACGAAGATATGTGGGTAACGACCAAACCTGCCAAGATGACATATGATGTGGGCGAACCACTGGATCTTACGGGTATCATGGTAAGAATTAAAAATTCCGAAGGCTCGGACATTTATATCAGTGCCGATAAGTTCTCACAATATGGACTTAAGTTACATCTTGGCTCTGAGGACGGAAGGACAATATCGGCCACGGAAACCGTAACAGTGGATATGTGCGACAAATACATTTACATTGTTAATACTGTTAATCAAACTTCGGCCTACTTTGGACCTATTACTGTCAATCCATATATAGTAATGTCGGGATCGCCCATAACCGCTAATTATACTCTGGATAAAGATGTACATGCAACAGATCTATTGGGTGTGCTTATAAATATATTTGATTCTAATTATGTACCAATTGAAGTAATTTTAGAGGATGGTTCAACAGCATATTTGCAATGTATGATGATAGCGTTTTCTATGAAAAGTTTGAACAGTCCGGTTTATGATGGCTCAAGCGGTAAGGTTAAATTAGGGCTTGGTTTGTTGCTTCCGGAAGGATATATAATGTCGGTCGATTCAGGTAAAACTTATGATTTATGGGTGGAAATAGAAGTTGATATAACCGTAGACCAAACCTCAAAATAATAGATAATGTGTGCAGCGATAACCCCCCCCCGGCTGACAGCATCCGAGATAGATGTCGCATTAGATTCAACTATAACCCCGGCTAAACGCCGGGGTTATATAATAAAAAAAATCAATTGGAAGCATTTTTTAGTGACATTAAAAGTATAATGTGTTAATATTACGACTGTGAAGAAATACAAATTGATAAAGTGAAAACGTTAAGTGAAAACGTTGAAAGTTCCTGCTTCTTTAAAGGCGGAAGGGTTGCCACAAGATGAATACTTTGATGAAGTAGGAAAAGCGTCTCTAGACTCATATTATTAGGAGGAGAATATGGAAATCGTAATAAAGAAGGATTATGAACAAATGAGCAGGTTTGCTGCAGAGTACATAGCATCATTTATTAGAAAGAAGCCAAACTGTGTTATCGGATTTGCTACAGGCAGTACCCCTATAGGCACTTACCGCGAGCTTATTAGAATGCATAAGAATGGCTTGGATTTTTCAAATGTTATAGCCTTTAATCTGGATGAGTATCTTGGTCTTGGAATGGATTTGTCAAAACCTTATTCTCAAGATCAGAGCTACCACAGATTCATGTTCGAAGAGCTGTTTAATCACATAAATATAAAAAAAGAAAACATACATATACCTGATGGTTTAACAAACAACCCTGATGAATTTTGCAAAGCATATGAAGATGCGATAAAGGAAGCAGGCGGAATCGATCTGCAAATATTAGGCATAGGCGGAGACGGACACTGGGCATTCAATGAACCCGGTTCATCATTTGAGTCCAGAACAAGAATCGAAAAATTAAGCGAACAGACAATTGATGATAATTATGAAGCATTTTACAAAAACGCAGGCTTTTCAAGAGACGAAATGCCTCATTATGCTATAACCATGGGAATTGGAACCATTCTTGAAGCCCGAAACTTACTTATGCTGGTTAATGGTTATAAGAAGGCTGATATTGTTGCAAAGGCTTTAGAAGGACCGGTTACTAATCAGATTACTGCTTCTGCTATACAGATATATAAAGGAGTAGCCACCGTGGTCTTGGATGAAGAAGCAGCATCAAGGCTTGTTCACGGTGACAGGCACCATTACAAAAGTGTTAACATTTAGCAGAAATATTTAATAATTTCGTAATGGTGACAGGCACCATTACAAAAGGGGGAAATGATGTATCAGGAATTAATGATTTGCGAATTACTTGATTTGAATGAAACGATAGCGGCTGATCTTTTTAGAAGGTGTACATATCCTTGGGAGGTATTAACTCAGATAGGAAACGAGATTTTGAAGATTGGGCAGACCCTGCCTAAAGAGGAATATGATATGGTGGATGAGAATGTATGGATTGCAAAATCAGCAAAAATAGCTCCAAGTGCTTCCATAACCGGTCCAGCCATTATAGGCAGGAATGCAGAGATACGTCACTGTGCATTTATAAGAGGCAATGCAATTATCGGAGAGGGAGCCGTTGTAGGTAATTCTACTGAGGTGAAGAATTCGATATTGTTTAATAAGGTACAGGTGCCTCATTTTAACTATGTGGGGGACTCTGTATTCGGATACCGTTCACATATGGGAGCCGGTTGTATTACATCTAATGTCAAATCAGACAAAACCTTGGTTAAGGTGGATTTTCAGGGAGAAAGAATTGAGACGGGATTGAAAAAATTCGGAGCCATACTTGGGGACAATGTAGAAGTAGGCTGTAATACCGTACTAAATCCGGGTGTTATTGTTGGCAGAAATACTAACATTTATCCTTTATCTATGGTTCGAGGTGTTATCCCGGCAGGAAGTATCTATAAGAAAGCCGGAGAAATTGTATCTAAACGCATATATTAAAGTCGAATGATGCGGAGTAATATTTTTTGCTGGACTTATATAATATTTTGTGAGAAAATATGTTAAGTAAATAACAATCAATAAATATTACGTCGTGGTATATCCACGGCGTAATTAAGGTAAAGAACGCATAGAAATATGTCATACTATGTAAATTGAAAGGAGTTTCAACAACATGATTTATTCACATGAGGTAAAAATGATGTGTCCGGTTGCCCGGGGTGTTAATAATGGAGCGGCACCTATTCCGGAAGAAGCAAAATGGGTAAAAGTGAAAGAAGTTAAGGATATTTCCGGCTTTACACATGGAATTGGCTGGTGCGCACCTCAGCAGGGAGCATGTAAGCTTACATTAAATGTTAAGGAAGGTATCATTCAAGAAGCATTGATAGAGACGATTGGATGCTCCGGAATGACTCATTCTGCAGCCATGGCATCAGAAATATTACCCGGAAAAACAATTCTTGAGGCTTTAAATACTGACCTGGTATGTGATGCTATTAACACTGCTATGAGAGAGCTTTTTCTTCAGATTGTTTATGGTCGTACTCAGAGTGCATTTTCAGAGGACGGGCTGCCAATAGGTGCAGGTCTTGAAGATTTGGGAAAAGGTCTCCGCAGCCAAGTAGGTACCATGTATGGAACCCTTGAAAAAGGACCCCGTTATCTTGAGATGGCAGAAGGCTATGTAACAGGCATTGCTCTTGATGAAAATGATGAGATTATCGGTTATCAGTTCGTAAGCCTAGGAAAAATGATGGATTTCATCAAAAAGGGTGATGATGCCAATACTGCACTCAATAAGGCTAAAGGTCAATATGGCAGAGTAGATGATGCTGTAAAAATCATTGACCCAAGGCACGAATAATATAAGGAGGATACATACAATGGCTTTATTTGAATCATATGAAAGAAGAATTGATAAGATAAATTCTGTATTAAACAATTATGGTATAAGCTCAATTGAAGAAGCAGAGAAGATTACTAAGGATGCAGGGCTTGATGTATATGGCATGGTAAGAAGCATTCAGCCCATTTGCTTTGAAAATGCCTGCTGGGCATATACAGTTGGTGCCGCAATTGCAATTAAGAAGAATGCAAGAAGAGCAGCAGATGCAGCTGCAGCTATAGGTGAAGGCTTACAGGCATTCTGTATCCCCGGCTCGGTAGCTGATCAGAGAAAGGTTGGACTTGGGCATGGTAATCTTGGTAAGATGCTGCTTGAAGAATCAACGGAGTGCTTTGCATTCTTAGCAGGACATGAGTCCTTTGCAGCAGCTGAGGGTGCAATCGGAATAGCCCAGTCAGCCAACAAGGTCAGAAAAAAACCACTTAGAGTTATTCTTAACGGACTTGGTAAGGATGCTGCCCAGATTATTTCCCGTATAAATGGCTTTACCTATGTACAGACAGAGATGGACTATTATACAGGTGAAGTAAAGGAAATAGGACGCAAATCCTATAGTAAAGGCGATAGGGCTGCGGTTAACTGCTACGGTGCAAATGATGTTACGGAAGGCGTAGCTATCATGCATAAGGAGCGTGTGGACGTATCAATCACAGGAAACTCCACCAATCCAACCAGATTCCAGCATCCGGTAGCAGGTACATATAAGAAGGAATGTATTGAACAGGGTAAGAAATATTTCTCTGTTGCCTCCGGCGGCGGAACGGGAAGAACTCTTCATCCTGATAATATGGCAGCAGGTCCTGCCTCATACGGTATGACCGATACTATGGGAAGAATGCACTCCGATGCTCAGTTTGCCGGATCATCCTCGGTTCCTGCTCACGTTGAAATGATGGGTTTAATCGGAATGGGCAACAACCCGATGGTAGGGGCCACGGTGGCGGTTGCTGTAAGTATACAGCAGGCTGCTGAGGCTAATCGTTTCTAGGAAGATATGTAATTATAAAATACAAATTATACAGATTAATCAATTACACCTCAATAAACTGAAAAGTTATTGGGGTGTTTTTAATATTTTCAGATAAAACCAATACATTGATGAATATTTTATTGAAGATAATAATGTTCTATGATAAAGTATGTGATATAACAGCGACAAAATAAGCTAATAATCGACATATTAGAAACATATAGTCAAACTAATTTCATACTTTAAGATGGAGGGCTTTTATGAAACAAAAATTACCTAAGATAAATCTGAATTTATCCTTACGGATTGCACTTGCTGTAGGAGCTATAATACTTATAATAACAGTGATTACTTATAGCTGAGAACCATAAATGTTTAAAAGAGCTTAATCTATCCATAGATTATGTGAATGGTTTATCTGATGACGGAATAATTGCCGTACAGGATCTGAGTAAAAGAAATGCTGAGTCCGGTGCAGCTTCAAGAAGAATATATGATATGGTTGTTGAATCCGATAAGAGTGCAGACAGAATAAGGGTTGCCAGTGAAATGATCAGAAGCATTGCCGACATGACGAATCTTCTGGCACTTAATGCATCTATTGAGGCTTCCAGAGCAGGAGATGCAGGCAGAGGATTTTCAGTTGTAGCAGAAGAAATAAGAAAGTTAGCTGAGCAGTCAAACCGATATACTAATGAAATATCCGAAATTATTGAGGAGCTAATAAATAACACAGGAGATTGTGTTAAGGTATTTGATGAGGTCGGTAAAATCATGGAGTCCCAAACCAACAGCGTGGAAAACACAATTAATAAATTCTACGGTATTCGGGACGCGATAGATAAGATCAGGGTCATTATTGAAAACCTTAACACCGCAGGCAGCAACATGAATATTAAGAAAGAAGACATGATAGAAATGATTGAAAATCTGTCGGCTATATCAGAGGAATATGCTGCTGCTACAGAAGAAGCATTGGCTGCTGTAGAAATGCAAACCTATTCGATTACAGAAATTGCAGATGCCAGTGAATCCCTTGCCAATCTGGCATCAGATCTTCAGATAGAGATAAGTAAATTTAAGTATTAGAAGTAATATGGAAGGGTAGTTCTATGTTCCCCAACACATATATATGTTGAGGTCAGAATTACCCTTCAGTATTATGATGCAGCTAGTTATTTCCCGTATTATCAGCTTCTTTTACTATATCCTCCAGAACTCTGATTAAATCATGAATCGTATATAATTCAACATTACGTTCAAGAATTGCATTTTTTAGGTCAATTGATAAAGTTTCAAATTTTTCTTTTATTGCAGGAGCCACATATGACATAATTTACCTCCGTTTTAATTTAGTGCATTTCCATAAGGTCGTTTAATTTTGTTATAATAATCTTTTTATGAAAGTATTTACGGTTTTCATACACATTATTCTATAATAAAAACTGTTTTCATATTCATTCTCTGCTTGTTATAGCTTTTGTTATAAGCTATAATTGACATAATTAATAATTGATAATGATAAGGGAATAGTATGACAGGAAGTGCTTGCGGGAGGAGTATATATGACAAGCGGTGAATTCAGAGATTTAGTAAATTCAAAGGTAGTGGTTCTGGATGGAGCTACAGGAAGCAATCTTCACAGGTTAGGAATGGATACGGGTAGATGTCCAGAAAAGTGGATGATTGATAATGCTGATAAAGTCATAGATCTGCAGAGAAGATTTATTGAGGCAGGAACAGATATCATATTTGCCCCTACCTTTACAGCCAATAGAATAAAACTAAAGGATTATGGCTTAGAGGATAACATTGCCCATTACAACCGGGAATTAGTTAAGATCAGCAAAAAAGCCATAGAATTATACAATCAGAATAACGATAATAAAAGAAAAATCTATGTTGCAGCCAATATGACTATAACCGGGGAGATGGTTGCTCCTATTGGCAAGATGTCATTTGAGGAGCTTGTCAACATATATAAAGAACAGGTGGAATGTATTCTGCATGAAGGAGCTGACCTTTTTGTCATAGAGACAATGATGAGCCTTCAGGAATGCAGAGCAGCTCTTTTGGCTGTTCGTGAGTCATGTGACCTTCCTGTTATTGTTTCATTGACTTATCAGGAAAACAACCGCACCTTATACGGAACAGATCCTGTGACCGCAACCGTTGTTCTGCAGGCCATGGGTGCTGATGCAATAGGGGTAAATTGTTCTACCGGACCTGATAGTATGAATGAGATTGTCAGACAGATGAAAGAGGTGGCTCATGTTCCGATTATGGTAAAGCCTAATGCCGGAATACCATATCTGAAGGACGGCCGTACCGTATTTCCAATGAAACCCAAAGAATTTGCAGAAGAGATGAAAAAGCTTGTTTTGGAGGGTGCAGGATTAGTTGGGGGATGCTGTGGAACCACACCTGAGCATATAAGTTTATTGGCAGAGACAGTAAAGAACTTATCTGTACCAGGGATAAATACTAAGCATTGCAGAGCACTCACAACAGAAAGAAAAACAATACCGATAACCTTAGACGGAAGCTTTATGGTTGTCGGGGAACGGATCAATCCCACAGGTAAAAAAGCATTGCAGGCAAGTCTTAGAGAGGGAGATTTTACGCCTGTTTCAAAGATGGCGGTCGAACAGGTAGAGCAGGGAGCGGATTTTCTTGATATCAATGTGGGAATGAGCGGTATTAGCGAGAAAGAAGCTATGCTTAAGGCAATAGAAGAGGTAATACGGACCACCGATGTACCCCTTGTAATAGATACAAGTAATCCTTTGGTTATGGAGGCAGCCTTAAGAATATATCCCGGTCGTGCACTTATAAACTCTATATCTCTTGAAAGTGAGAAAACAGATAAGCTATTGCCGCTGGCTAAAAAATATGGTGCAATGTTCATACTGTTACCCATATCGGATTCAGGCTTGCCAAAAAACACTGAGGAAAGAATTCAGATTGTACATGAGATTATCAACAAAGCATATGAAACGGGTCTTACCAAAGAGGATATAATAGTAGATGGTCTGGTAACTACTGTAGGTGCGAATCCCAAAGCGGCAGTCGAGACAATTGACACCATACGATATTGTAAGGAAAAGCTGGGAGTTGGGACTATTATCGGATTATCGAATATATCCTTCGGACTCCCGGGCAGGCAGTATATCAACAGCACATTTCTGGGATTTGCCATACAGGCTGGTCTCACTATGGCGATTGCCAACCCTTCTCAGGAGCTTCTTATGAATACTGCTTTAGCTTCTGATTTACTTCTTGGTAAGGAAGGAGCGGCAGAGAGATATATAGAAAATGTAGTTGAGATTAAGACACAGGTTAATAATCAGGATAAGAGCAAACAAAATTATAATAAGAATAATAAAAAACGAATTAAGGAAAACAATTCTGAGCAAGATGCCGAAAAAGTGCTTAATGAATTGGACAGAAACAGGCAGGCTATATTTCAAGCGGTATTAAAGGGTAATAAAAGAGACATTATAAAATTGGTAGATGAAGGGCTTTCTGCGAACAATTCACCAAGCGATATTATTGACACTGTGTTGATTCCCGCCATAAATGAAGTCGGCAGATTATTCGACAGCCAGAGATATTTTCTTCCCCAGCTTATATCAGGAGCCGAGACGATGAAGCTTGCTATTGATTATCTTGAACCCATGCTTGCCGACGGCGAAGGTGATGAGAAAAACAAAGGAACGGTTATAGCCGCCACTGTTTCGGGGGATATTCATGATATCGGAAAGAATCTGGTTGTCCTGATGCTAAAGAATTACGGATATCGTGTCATTGATCTTGGAAAGGATGTTGACACGGATTTAATAATTCAAACAGCTAAGAATGAAAATGCAGATATTATTGCATTATCTGCTCTTATGACAACAACCATGGTAGAGATGAAAAGAGTTATAGAAGAAGCCCAAAAAGCCGGATTGGATGCGAAAGTCATCATTGGAGGTGCTGTAGTAACCGAGAGTTATGCTGATGAAATAGGAGCAGACGGCTATGCTCCGGACGCAAGATCTGCTGTGGATTTGGTAAGAAGATTAATAAATTAAATAAATAATATAAAAATTATTGGGAGGAGGTAATATGTCTGCCTTGGAAGAATTAAAGAATATCCATGTTGATGTTATTATTCCCATATACCATCCGGATGATAAACTGAATCAACTTCTGTCAGGAATGAAAAAGCAGACGATAAGACCAAAGAATATTATTATTCTCCAGACTTGCGAGGACAAGAACAGTCCGGAAGAGTTTAAAATTCCTGACGGTTATAGTATTGATACTCAGATACATTATATTGATAAAAAGGACTTTGATCACGGTGGAACCCGAAAATATGGAGCCGCCTTATCAGATGCCGACATTCTGATGTTTATGACTCAGGATGCCGTACCGGTAGATGAATATCTTATTGAAGAGCTGATAAAGCCTTATAAGGATTCACAGGTATCAGCCACCTATGCCAGACAGATACCTAATCCGAAAGCAGATATCATTGAGCGATATACAAGAGAATTCAATTATCCGAAGGAGAGCAGGGTAAAATCAGCTAAGGATACAGATACACTTGGAATAAAGACATATTTTTGCTCAAATGTATGTGCAACCTATCGCAGGGACATCTATGAAAAGCTGGGCGGATTTGTTGACAGAACAATATTTAACGAGGATATGATAATGGCACATACTATGATAAGTGCCGGATATAAGATTGCGTATCAGGCAGATGCTTTGGTGGTACACTCTCATATATATTCATATTTACAACAATTTTCAAGGAATTTTGATATTGGGGTATCGCACAGACAGTATGCAGATGTATTTCTTAAAGTCAGTTCAGAAAGTGAAGGCATACGCTTGTTCAGGAGTACTCTGCAGCATCTGGTGAACCAAAGAGAATACCTGCTGATACCTGATTTAATATTAAGTACAGGTTTTAAATATCTGGGGTACAAATTAGGAGTAAACTACAATAAACTTCCGGAGAGCTTTGTTATACACTGTACTATGAATAAAGGCTATTGGAAAGACGGTGTGCATTAAGCAACGATAATAGGAGAAAGTATCATGGATAATGTTTCTATCGTAATGGCAACCTATAACGGTGAAAAATACCTAAAAGAGCAGATTGAGTCTATTTTATCATCAACCTATAAGGATTTTGAGCTGCATATTGTTGATGACGGATCACAGGACAATACCATGCAGATATTGGAACATTATAAACAAAAATATCCCGATAAGCTGCATATAAAACGAAATGATACTAATCTGGGTGTTACTTTAAACTTCCTTAATGCTGTAAGAAATATGACATCCGAATACATTATGCTGTGTGATCAGGATGATGTATGGAATATGGATAAGATAGCAAGAACCTTAAAAAGAGTGAAGCAAATGGAGGTTCAGTTTGGGAAGGAACTTCCCATTGCGGTATTTACTGATGCTTATGTTGTTGATGAGCAGCTGAATGTGATACACGAATCATTTTTTAAATCAAGCAGACTGAATCCAAGGCTGACTGACCTTCCGCATTTGCTTATGGAGAATAAATTAATTGGATGTACAGTTATGATAAATCAGGCTGTTCTTCGAATTCTGCAAAGCAGTCCGCTTCCTAAGAGGGCCAGATTTCACGATGGCTGGCTGGGTCTGATTTCAGCATCTGCCGGAAAGATTGGATTTATTAAGGATCCGACGCTGTTATACAGACAGCATGACTCAAATGTGGTAGGAAACCGAAGCTTTTATTCATATATTATAGACCGCATCAGAAATATCAGAAGACAGAGGAGAGCTCTGCTGGAGCTTTATATACAGGCGGAGGAGTTTGCATCACTGTATCACAATAAAATTGACAGCAGTAAGCTGGAGATAATAAGCAGGTTTTCAAAGCTCCATCAATATAATTTTATAAAAAGAAGGATAATGATGATACGATATGGATACCTGAAATCCGGTATTATCCGCAATATTGGGTTAATGATTATAGCATAATCATGAATTATTATGCATAGTGTATTACTATTCACTTGACAAACAGCCATGTAGTTGCTACAATATCATACAATTTAATAAACATTTTAAGAAGCAGTAGCCCCAATCCAGTTGTACTGTGGTAGTGGGCTTTTGTTATAAATCATTGGATTGTCACTGCTGTATACATAACGAAAGGAGAATACTATGAAACGAATGGTATTGTCAATAAAGGTAGATAATACTGCCGGAGTGTTAAGCCGGGTATCAGGTTTGTTTAGCAGAAGAGGATATAATATCGACAGCCTGACCGTAGGAGTAACTCAGGATCCTGCCATATCCAGAATGACAGTTATGGCACATGGAGATGACCAGATTCTTGAGCAAATAAGAAAGCAACTGCAAAAGCTGGAGGATGTAATAGAGATAAAGGAGCTTGTCAGCGGTGAATCTGTTACCAGAGAATTGATACTTGTGAGGGTCAAAGCTGACAGCGAAGACCGTCAGGCGATTATTACTACAGCAGATATATTTAGAGCAAAGATTGTTGATGTCGCACTCGATTCACTCATGATTGAGCTTACAGGGAATCAGAATAAAATCGATGCATTTATAAAGCTGCTGGAGCCATTTACAATTATGGAAATGGTTCGTACGGGAATCACAGGTCTTCCCAGAGGCTCAGGAGATATATCGGATTTTAACGATTATTAATCGGTACCAGATACCAATATAATAAATGGAGGAAGAAAGGTTATGGCAAAAATTTATTATCAACAGGATTGTAATTTATCACTTTTGGAAGGAAAAACAGTAGCAATTATAGGTTATGGAAGCCAAGGTCATGCCCATGCACTCAACCTAAAGGAATCAGGCGTTAAAGTAATCGTTGGGTTATATGAGGGCAGTAAATCCTGGGCTAAGGCAGAAGCAGCAGGACTACAGGTGTATACAGCTGCAGAAGCTGCAAAGAAAGCTGATATCATCATGATTTTAATTAATGATGAAAAGCAGGCAAAGCTTTATAAGGAGTCAATCGAACCTAATCTTGAACCGGGTAATGCTTTAATGTTCGCCCATGGTTTCTGTATACATTATGGTCAGATTATTCCTCCGAAGGATGTAGATGTTATGATGATCGCTCCTAAGGGACCGGGACATACAGTTAGGAGGCAGTACTTAGAGGGACAAGGTGTTCCCTGCTTGCTTGCGGTATACCAGAATGCTACCGGAAAGGCTCACGATCTGGCACTTGCATATGCATTAGGAATTGGCGGAGCAAGGGCAGGTGTACTTGAAACAACATTTAGGGAGGAAACAGAGACTGATCTCTTCGGTGAGCAGGCAGTATTATGCGGTGGCGTAACAGAGCTTATGAAAGCCGGATTTGAGGTATTGGTAGAGGCAGGATATGACCCTGCAAATGCTTACTTTGAGTGTATACATGAGATGAAATTAATCATTGACCTAGTTAATGAAAGCGGCTTTGCAGGAATGAGGTATTCTATATCTAATACTGCAGAATATGGCGATTATGTTACAGGACCTAAGATTATAACAGAGGAAACAAGGAATGCCATGAGAAAGGTGCTTTCTGATATTCAGGACGGAACCTTTGCAAGAAACTGGCTTCTTGAGAACCAGATTGGATGCCCGAATTTCAATGCCAAGAGAAGGATAGAGGCACAGCATCCTCTTGAGAAGGTCGGAGCAGAGCTTAGAAATATGATGAGCTGGACAAAGAAAGGCAAATTGATTGACAATTAATATTGATAATTAATATACAAACAATTTTGTAAGATATATTATCTTGCTTTGTTAGATAGGAAAACAGCGTGCAAGTACGCCGGAGCGTACTTAAAAAGACTGCCTCAGAATACACAATAGAGTGCATATGCATAGAATGTTATACATGTGTACCTCCGGATTGGTTTTGAGGCAGCTATTATTTTAAAATATCTTTTATTTTTTATTAAAGTTATGTATAATTAATCTTGTATTTTTGCATGGTATACAATATTCAATACTCTCAGACCGCTATAATGTCCATGTAAAATGTAGGCTTTATGACGAAAGCTTTTTAAGTAAAACTAAACAGAAAGTGGTGAGTTGCAATTATTAACAAGAAATTACAATCGTGGGTAGACGAAATGGCAAAGATGTGCCAACCGGATCGAATCCACTGGTGTGATGGTTCAGAAGAAGAAAACAAACGTTTATTGGATGAGATGGTAGAATCCGGAATGGCTATAGCTTTAAATCCGGAGAAACGTCCGGGATGTTACCTGTTCCGCAGTGATCCATCGGATGTAGCTCGCGTGGAGGAAAGAACCTTTATAGCTTCCAAGAGGAAAGAAGACGCAGGGCCTACCAATAACTGGATAGATCCTGACGAGCTTAAAGCAACCATGACTGAGTTATATACAGGCTGCATGAAGGGCAGAACCATGTATGTAATTCCTTTTTCTATGGGACCGATTGGATCTCCGATATCCAAAATTGGTGTTGAGCTGACCGACAGTCCTTATGTTGTGGTTAACATGAGAATCATGACAAGGATGGGTAATGAGGTCCTTAAGGCTTTAGGTGAGGATGGCGAATTCGTAAAATGTCTTCATTCGGTAGGTGCACCATTAGAAAAAGGTCAGAAGGATGTGCCTTGGCCTTGTGCTCCTATGGATAAGAAGTATATAAGTCATTTCCCTGAGGAGAAGATGATTTGGTCTTATGGCTCCGGTTATGGCGGAAATGCTCTGCTTGGCAAGAAATGCTTTGCTCTTCGTATTGCTTCTGTTCAGGCTCGTGAGGAGGGGTGGCTTGCCGAGCATATGCTGATACTTAAGCTTACCGATCCCGACGGAAATGTTAAATATATTACAGGGGCATTCCCCAGTGCGTGCGGAAAAACTAATCTTGCCATGTTAATTCCTACAATTCCGGGTTGGAAGGTAGAGACTATCGGTGATGACATTGCTTGGATGAAATTCGGTAAGGACGGAAGGCTATATGCAATCAATCCTGAAGCAGGCTTCTTCGGAGTGGCCCCGGGAACGTCAATGTCCTCCAATCCTAATGCAATGCGCAGTATTGAGAAGAATACTATATTTACAAATGTTGCTCTTACAGATGATGGTGACGTATGGTGGGAAGGAATCGGAACTGAAGCACCTGATCATTTGATTGATTGGCGCGGCAACGATTGGACACCGGATTCCAAGACTCCGGCTGCTCATCCTAATGCAAGATTCACCGCACCGGCAAGTCAGTGTCCTGTAATTGCCGATGAATGGGAAGATCCCGCAGGAGTTCCTATCAGTGCATTCCTAATTGGAGGACGCAGACCCGGCACCATCCCTTTGGTTAATGAAAGCTTTGATTGGGAGCATGGAGTATTTCTTGGTTCAATAATGGGCTCAGAGATAACAGCAGCAACAATCTCCGATAATATCGGTAAAGTACGCCGTGATCCGTTTGCCATGCTTCCGTTCTGTGGTTATCATATATGCGATTACCTGCAGCATTGGCTTGACATCGGAAAAAATGCCGATAAAGATAAGCTGCCGAAGATTTTCTATGTCAACTGGTTCCGCAAGGATAAGGACGGCAGATGGTTATGGCCCGGATTTGGTGAAAACAGCCGTGTACTAAAATGGATTGTCGAAAGAACTAATGGTACCGGAAAGGCAGAAAAGACTGCAATAGGTTATCTGCCTGCGAAGGATGCTGTTGATACCACGGGTCTGGATGTAAGCGAAAAGGATATGGAGGAACTTCTCCACGTATATAAGGATGAATGGCTTAAGGAGGTTGCTTCCATCAGAGAGCATTATGCAAACTATGGAGAAAAGCTGCCTAAGGAGCTTATGGACCAGTTAGATGCACTTGAAGAAAGACTTAAAGCTTAATATCATTTATTTAGATATCTTCAATAAGGCTGTGTAAAATATATAAGAGGTGTATGGGTGTAGTCACACACACCTCTTATATTTTTTATTCAGCCCTAACGTAACAATTTTATTTGTGCTGAAAATATGTATGTGTTAAAATAGTCCATATGAATGGATTATCATGCTATAAGATTTTATAATACTTTTGGTGTTCAATCTTTTCTTATGTAATCTTTTTTAAATAAGACTGGAGGAATGTTATGCAAAAGATTCGAATTGGAATATTGGGATACGGCAATCTGGGAAAGAGTGTGGAAGTTGGCACAGGTCAGAACAAAGACATGGAGCTTATAGGAGTATTTACGAGAAGAAATGCCGATACTGTTTCAGCGTTAAAGGAAAATACCAAGGTTTATCATATTGATAAAGCTAAGGAAATGACCGATATAATAGATGTAATGATTCTATGCGGTGGCAGCAAGTCAGATCTGTTAACTCAGGGTCCGGAATTTGCTGCAATGTTCAATACGGTGGACGGCTTTGATACCCATGCGAGGATTCCGGAGTATTATGATGCTGTTAATAAGGCTGCACTAAAGTCAAAGAAGACTTGTGTCATTTCAAGCGGATGGGATCCCGGGTTGTTTTCCTTAAATCGACTTTATGGTGAGGCGATCCTGCCTGAGGGAAAGAATTATACCTTTTGGGGTAAGGGTGTCAGCCAGGGACATTCAGATGCAATACGGAGAATAGAGGGCGTAGCTGATGCCAAACAATACACAATTCCTATAGAAGAAGCTCTTAATAGGGTTAGAAACGGTGAAATGCCTGAACTTTCCGTAAGACAAAAGCATCTTCGTGAGTGCTTTGTAGTAGCGGAAGAAGGGGCAGACCACAGCAGAATTGAGAATGAGATAAAAAATATGCCTGATTATTTCCGTGATTATGATACAATAGTTCATTTCATATCGCAGGAAGAGCTTGACAGATACCATAGCAGGATTTCACACGGCGGAATTGTACTACAAAGCGGAAGGACAGGCCTGTATAATGAGAATTCTCATATTATTGAATACAGTATTAAGCTTGATTCTAACCCTGATTTTACGGCAAATGTACTTCTGGCTTATGCAAGAGCAGCATATCGTCTGAACAAAGAGGGCAGTTATGGGGCAAAGACGGTATTTGACATTGCACCTGCATATTTATCTATGAAATCAAATGAAGAATTAAGAAGAACATTATTATAGAATATTATTCATGTATACTATGGCGGTATTGTCTGTCAATCCGTCACGGATAGTCCGGTCATACTAAGGAGGAAATTATGTCAAAGATCAATGGTATTTCAAATACACAGCCAATTGATTATAATGCCAAAAACAATACAATAAATAAGATGGGAAGTGAAAGCTTTGCATCCTATTTGGAGGAAAGCATAAACTTGGATGAAATATTTGAGCGGGCTTCCATAAAATACAATGTACCTGTAAATCTGCTGAAGGCTATAGGTAAAGCTGAATCAGATTTTAGACCTAATGCAGTATCAAAATCAGGGGCACAGGGTGTTATGCAGCTTATGCCGGGAACGGCTGCAGAGTTGGGAGTTACTGATGCTTTCGATCCCGAGCAAAATATCATGGGAGGGGCAAAGCATTTCTCGTATCTGATGAAATTGTATGAAGGTGATGTCAAGCTGGCACTTGCAGCATATAACGCAGGAACGGGAAATGTGAAAAAATACGGAGGTATTCCTCCGTTTGAAGAAACACAGAATTATGTGGTTAAGGTTATGAAATATATGGAGCAGGATTTTACAGCCGGTACGGTTAAGGCAGGAGAGGGGTCGCAAAAGGCAGCAGGAGGTAAGGATTTGTATCCGACTGCAGCAAGAGCTTCCGGCAGCATTCCGGTTGGAGCAATACCTAATTGGCATACTCCCCCGGCTTTTCCTTCAGGCAAGCTAAGTACGGACAATTTGTCCGACATGCTTGATATATTGTTCTCATACCGGGATTATATGAGATTTGTTGATATATTTCTGAAACACAGAGAATAAATTTGATTTGCGATGATGAACCATAAACCACAGGAAGGATTGTTTCTTGTGGTTTTTTGAAAGGAAATGATATTATGTCGCTTATAACGGTAAAGGACTTATCCTTTAGTTATGATACGGCTTTTGATATGATATTTGAAAATGTCAGCTTTCAGATAGATACGGACTGGAAGCTTGGTTTTATTGGAAGAAATGGAAGAGGCAAGACAACATTTCTTAATCTTTTGATGGGTAAATATGAATACAGAGGAAGTATTACAGCCTCGGTGGATTTTGATTATTTTCCGTTTGTGACAGAGCATGAGAACAGAAACACCATGGAGGTTATAAAGGATATTATTGCTCCTTTTAAAGAATGGGAGAAGGAAATGGGGGAATGCCTCAAAAAATATAAGTCAGATTCCTATTACATCAACAGATATGGTGAGCTTCAGGAATTATATCAGAAGTACGACGGATATATTATAGAGGAACTAATCGAAAAGGAGCTTGGAAAGCTTCAGGTTGATTTATCGGTTCTTACAAGACCGTTTTCCACTTTAAGCTTTGGAGAACGTACAAAGATAATGCTTGCATCATTGTTTCTGAAAAAGAATAATTTTTTACTGATTGATGAGCCTACAAATCATTTGGACATGGAAGGAAGAGATGTTCTTGCTGAGTATTTGAATACAAAAAACGGGTTTATATTGGTATCCCATGACAGGGCATTTTTGGATAAATGCATAGACCATGTGCTTTCTATTAACAAGACAAATATAGAGGTTCAAAAAGGGAATTTCTCATCCTGGTATCATAATAAAATGCTTAATGATAATTATGAAACAGAAAGAAACAGGCAGCTGAAAAAGGATATAGCACTTCTGTCTAAAGCAGTCGCAAGGACATCAGGATGGTCGGATAAAATTGAAAGATCAAAAATAGGATCTCACGCAGGTGATCGGGGATTTATAGGTCATAAAGCCGCCAAAATGATGAAACGGGCTAAGTCTATTGAAAACAGGATGAATGAAGCTATAGAGGAGAAGAAGTCGCTGCTGAAGAATATTGTACAGACCGATCCGTTGAAGATGAATATACTGCCTTTTCACAGCAATAGGTTGATTGAGCTTAAGGATGTAAACCTGTATTATGGGGATAATGAGATAGCCGCAGGTATTGATCTTCTTGTAAAAGCCAATGACAGAGTAGCTGTCAGAGGCAAGAACGGGTCAGGAAAGTCTACTTTAATCAAGCTGTTACTTGGAAACGATATAAAATATACGGGCAGGGTATTTATAGCAAAGGGACTTAAGATATCCTATGTATCTCAGGATACCTCGTATCTTGAGGGTTCCTTAACGGATTTTTCTGTTAAGTACGGACTGGATGAAACAATATTTAAGACAGTGCTGCGGCAAATGGATTTTGAGAGGGATCAGTTTGACAAAGATATCAGAGATTTCAGTCAGGGGCAGAAAAAGAAGGTGCTGCTTGCAAAAAGTCTTTCAGAACCGGCACATTTGTTTTTGTGGGACGAGCCTTTGAATTTTATAGATGTCTTTTCAAGAGCACAGATAGAAGAGCTGATTCTGTCCTTCTGTCCGACTGTGGTATTTGTAGAGCATGACAGGCACTTTACAGAGAAAATTGCCACTAAGCAGATACATTTATAGAATTTACAGAATAACAAAAAGACAATTAAACAAAATAATACGATTTACGAGAGGTTGAGTTATTAATAATACTATTTTTGAGAGGTAAAGATATGATAAATACAGTTATACTTGATATAGGAAATGTATTGGCAGGCTTTGATTATATTACATATCTGAAAGAGAAAGGCATCTCCGGCAGTCTTATGGAAAGACTTTGCAAGGCTACGGTTGAGAATACATTATGGAGAGAAATCGACAGAAGCGACAGTGACACGATCGATGAGTCCCTGATAACGGAATTTATGTCTCAAGACCCTGAGATAGCGGTGGAGATAAGGCATTTCCTGCAAAACAGCTATGAGATTGCCAAAGAGTATGACTATGCTTCTGATTTCGTCCGCAGCCTAAAAAGGGGCGGTTATCCGGTTTATTTACTGTCTAACTACGGGAAAGCGAATTTCAAATATGCAAGGGATAATTTTGACTTCTTCAAATATGTGGACGGCGGAGTCATATCTTATGAAACGGGTTATGTGAAACCGGAAGCGGGAATATACGAGGCAATTATTAATAAATATAATATAAAGCCGGAGGAAGCAGTGTTTTTGGATGATGTGAAGGCGAATATAATTGCAGCTTCCGATTTCGGATTTCATACGATACATTTTAAGAATTTAAGCCAAGCAATAAAGGAGCTTCATCAGCTTGGTGTAAAGACAGACATATAGCATTATATTTCTGTTTCAATTGTGGTTCATATTTCTGTTTTTAAGTTCATCTGTTAACAGTCTCAAATGTAAAAAAGTGTCTGCAACCATAATCCGGTTAGAATTTCATCTTTATTTATCCGGCACAATCTGTCCTGAATGATTTGCTTTAATATGTGCATAATACATAAGTGTGCATGAATTTCTAAATTGAAGCTTGCAGCAGGAGAGATGTTATGAGAAAGACCAATATGGGTATTGATATCGGCTCTACTACTGTCAAGATAGCTGTTCTTGAAGGCAAAGAGCTGATATACCAATCATATGAGCGGCATTATTCTGATACGACTAATACCGTAGTCAGAATGATAGAAGAATGCTTCAAAAAACTTGGGAATATATGCTGTAGTGTGGCTGTAACAGGCTCAGGAGGGTTATCAATTTCAAGATGGCTTAACCTCCCGTTTGTTCAGGAGGTGGTTGCCTGCACCCGTGCAGTACAGACATATATACCGCTGGCGGATGTGGTTGTAGAACTTGGCGGAGAGGATGCCAAGATAACATATTTTAAAGGTGTAATCGAGCAGAGAATGAACGCAAGCTGTGCCGGAGGTACAGGAGCATTTATTGATCAGATGGCAGGGCTTCTTAACACCGATGCGAAAGGATTAAATGAATATGCCAAGCACAGCAGGGTTATATATCCTATAGCCTCAAGGTGTGGGGTTTTTGCAAAGACGGATGTGCAGCCTCTTATAAATGAAGGGGCAAGAAAGGAGGATATAGCTGCTTCCATATTTCAGGCAGTGGTCAATCAGACTATAGGAGGGCTGGCCTGTGGTAAGCCTATAAGAGGCAGAGTGGCTTTTCTTGGCGGCCCTTTTTATTTTTTGTCTGAGCTAAGGAACCGCTTTGTAATAAGCCTTAAGGATTGCAGGGAAGCCATATGTCCTGAGAATTCTCAGCTTTATGCGGCTATGGGTGCGGCTTTATTAGGTCAGAATGAAAGACCTGTAAGACTTGGAGAGCTGTATAATAAAGCACTGAAAATCACTGACAGAAGAGATGAGGAGAGTGTGAGCTTAACTCCGTTGTTTAGAAATGATGAGCAGTATAAGGCTTTTAAGGCAAGACATGCTTTAGCAAGAGTTAAGCATAGTGACCTGTCTGAATATAGAGGTAAAACATATCTTGGTATCGATGCCGGTTCAACCACCACAAAAGCAGTTCTTATCGGGGAAGAGGGTGAAATCCTTTATTCACACTATTCCGGGAACGAAGGCAATCCCATTATGAAGCTGGCATCGATTCTTAAAGAATTATATAGGAAGCTTCCTAAAGGAGCATATATAGCAAAGTCTACGATAACCGGATATGGTGAGGCATTAATGA
The DNA here is from genome assembly GCA_012837605.1 of Clostridiales bacterium. GTDB lineage: Bacteria > Bacillota > Clostridia > Lachnospirales > Lachnospiraceae > Mobilitalea. Next base: position 21,823 of record DUQV01000091.1, read on the forward strand.
AAGCTGCTTTTCATGTAGACTTCGGCATAATCGAAACCCTTGCTCATTATAAGGCGGCAGAATTCTTTCAGCCCGAAGTGGATTTTATCCTAGACATAGGCGGTCAGGATATGAAATGTCTGCGTATTAAAAACAATGCCATAGACAGTATTCTTCTAAATGAGGCCTGTTCATCCGGTTGTGGATCATTTTTGGAAAGCTTTGCATCATCTCTTGATATTTCTGTAGAAGAGTTTTCAAGTCTTGGATTATATGCAAAGGCTCCGGTGGATTTGGGAACTAAATGTACGGTATTTATGAATTCCAAGGTAAAACAGGCACAGAAGGAAGGAGCTAATGTATCCGATATATCAGCGGGACTTGCCTATTCTGTTATCAAAAATGCTTTATATAAGGTCATCCGGTTAAGAGATGATAAAGAGCTTGGTGAAAAAATCGTAGTACAGGGTGGAACCTTTTATAATGACGCTGTGCTTCGGGCAATGGAGCTTATACTTGGAAGAAAGGTAATTCGACCTGAAATTTCAGGCTTAATGGGAGCCTATGGCGCAGCATTGTATTCTAGGGAACATGAAGGGGAGTTATTACATGAAGCAGATAATCATATAAAAAACAAAACGGATTACAAAATTGATTTTGATTGTGATAAAGGGAACGATAAAGAGAAATCACATAAGGGATCACATGAGAAATCATATGAGAAATCATATGGGAGAGCATTTGAGAAGTCAGGTATATTGACGGAGGAAGAGCTGACCGGTTTTAATATGAACTCCTCCTGCAGAAGATGTGATAAGTGCACCAACCACTGTCTGTTAACTGTCAATACATTTTCTGACGGAGAAAGCTTTATAACCGGTAACAGATGCGAAAGAGGAAGTGCAGATGAAGAAGAAAAGAAAGAAAGACTTCCCAATCTTTATGATTATAAGTATCGTCGGACCTTCGGATATCGTCCGCTGCCATTGTCTAAGGCAGTGAGAGGTGTTATCGGGATTCCAAGGGTTCTGAATATGTACGAGAATTACCCGTTTTGGTTTACTCTGCTTACAAATCTGGGTTTTAGGGTTATTCTCTCACAGCGTTCGGATAAAAGCATATATGAAAAAGGCTTGGAGACTATTCCCTCAGAATCTACCTGTTATCCAGCCAAGCTTTGTCATGGACATATCCTAAGTCTTATAGAAAAAGGAGTGGATACTATCTTTTATCCTTCCGTGGTTTATGAGAAGAAGGAATATGAAGATGCTCAAAATCATTATAATTGCCCTATTGTTATATCCTATCCTGAGGTTGTAAAAAACAATATTGATGAGATAAAGTCCGGGCAGGTAAAATTCATCGCACCTTTTTTCTCTCTTGATAATGAAAGGGTGCTTGCAAGGAGGATATGTGAGGAGTTCAAGGAATATGGAGTAACCGTAAAGGAGGCGAAGAACGCTGTAAATGAAGCCTGCAAGGAGAGGGAGAGGTATAGACAGGATATTAAGCTTAAAGGGGAAGAGGCATTAGAGATACTTAGGAATAATAATAAGAAAGGAATAATTCTGTGCGGAAAGCCTTATCATGTGGATCCGGAGATTAATCACGGCATTGCTGAGCTTATATCATCTTACGGTTTGGCTGTGCTGACAGAGGACAGCGTAGCACATCTTACCGATCTTGATTTTAAGCTTAGGGTAGTTGACCAATGGACTTACAATTCCAGACTTTATAGGGCGGCGTATCTTGCATGCAGAGAGCCAAACCTTGAGCTGATTCAACTCAATTCCTTCGGATGCGGTCTTGATGCCGTAACCTCAGATCAGATCAGTGAAATACTTGCATCCGTCGGTAAGCTGTATACGATGCTTAAGATTGATGAGGGGAATAATCTTGGAGCTGCAAGAATCAGAATCCGTTCGCTCATTGCAGCTATACAGGAGAGAGAAAGATGCGGCAAGCAATTGGAAAAGAAAGAAATATCTTATAAAGTGCCCTTATTCACAAAAGCAATGCGAAGTACTCATACCATTCTTGCTCCTCAGATGGCACCGATACATTTTGAATTACTAAAAGAAGCCGCATGGATGAGCGGTTACAGGCTGGAAATATTGCCTGCAATGGACCGTTTGGCAGTGGACGAGGGCTTAAAATATGTCAATAATGACGCATGCTATCCGGCAGTCATAATGGTTGGGCAGGTTGTACGGGCATTAAAGTCCGGTTTATATGATCCTGAGAAAACCTCGGTGATCATTACTCAAAGCGGTGGAGGCTGCAGGGCAACCAATTATCTTGCCTTGTTAAGGCTTGGTCTTAATCAGGCAGGCTTTTCTGATATCCCTTTGATATCTGTTAATACCGTGGGGCTTAACAAACAACCCGGATTCAGATATTCTATCGGTTTATTAAATCGGTGTATCATGGCACTTATATATGGAGATCTCTTTATGAGAGTTCTTTATAGGACAAGACCTTATGAACGTTTTCACGGCTCGGCCAATCTTTTATACGAAAAATGGATGGATATTGCAAAAGATAATGTCAGAGACTGCAGCTATATGAAGTTTAAATCAAATATCAGAGCAATTATTAAGGACTTTGACAGACTGGAGCTTTTAGATGTTATAAAGCCTAGGGTGGGGGTGGTAGGAGAAATCTATGTGAAATACCATCCCACTTCCAATAATGATATTGTCAGTATTATTGAACAGGAGGGAGCAGAGGCAGTTGTACCTGATCTTATGGATTATCTCTTATATTCTTCTTATAATGCGAGATTCCGATACAAATATCTTGCCGGGAAGAAACTGAACATGCAGTTGGGTTGTCTTGCTGAAAACTATATCCGGCGGTTTCGCAGGGTTATGGACAGGGAGCTTGAAAAGAGCAGAAGATTTCACGCACCAACACCTATAAATGAACTGGCGGATATGGCATCGAGGATATTGTCTCTTGGAAACCAGACGGGGGAAGGATGGCTTGTCACCGCTGAGATGATAGAGTTTATCGAACATGGAATAGATAATATCATATGTGCACAGCCGCTTGCATGTCTGCCAAACCATGTGACAGGAAAGGGAATGATTAAGCCGGTTAAGGAGATGTTTCCGTTTGCCAATATTGTACCGATTGACTATGACCCTGGGATATCCGCAGTAAATCAGCTAAACCGCATAAAGTTGATGCTGTCCAATGCATTTAAAGATAAAAATATAATGTAATTCTCCAATAAGGTATCAATTGATAGACTTATGAATTGGTTTTCTTGACATTATCTTGGTATGGGTGATAAGATTATTATTGAAATCTAAAATTTAACCCTATGGAGGACTAAGATTGAAGAGGGTATTTGCATATTTAAAACCATACTATTTTTGGATGTCAATCGGATTAACAATAAAGATATTGGGCACCTTCATGGACCTTGGTCTGCCGTGGGTGCTGGCTTTTATAATAGATGATATTATCCCGCTTAATGATATCAATTTGATTCTGTTATGGGGCATTATTATGATTGCTCTGTCTATTGGTGCAAGAACCTTTAATATTATTGCAAACCGTATGGCTTCCAAGGTTGCCAGAGATACAACCGAGGTTCTTCGGCACGACCTCTTTAAAAAGATACTGAGCCTGTCAGGAAGACAGCTAAACCATTTTACCGTGCCGTCTCTTGAAGCCAGGATGACTACCGACACATATAATATTCATAATATGATAGGTATGATGCAAAGAATAGGGGTAAGGGCTCCGATTATTTTGGTGGGCGGAATCATAATTACAAGTACATTGGAGCCGGTGCTTACCTTAATTCTTTTGGGAGTTTTTCCGTTTCTGTCTATTATAGTATTTTTTGTTTCAAAGAAAGGAATCCCACTATATACAAAGCTTCAGGAAACCACTGACCGGATGACAAGAGTTGTCAGAGAGAATATTACAGGTGTTCGGGTAATTAAAGCTTTGTCAAAGGGTAATTACGAGAAGAGCAGATTCTATAATGTAAATCAGGATGTTGTTGATAAAGAGCTGGCGGCAGGAACATTGATGGCTATAACCAATCCTACACTTAGTCTCTTACTGAACATGGGATTAACTCTGGTTGTGGTGGTAGGAGCTTACAGAGTCAATAGCGGGGCTTCGGAGCCTGGGAAGATTGTGGCACTTTTATCATATTTCATGATAATGCTTCATGCCGTTATGGCAATTACGAGAATTTTTATTGTATTTTCCAGGGCGACAGCTTCAGCCATGCGTATTGCTGAGGTGTTGGATACGGAGGAAGATTTAAAAGAGATAGAGGCAGAACCCGTCAAATCCGAATACCACATTGAGTTTGATAATGTAACTTTCTCATATGCTAAGGAGCCGTGTATAACAGACATAAGCTTCGGAATAAGAAAGGGAGAGAGCTTAGGTATAATCGGTTCAACAGGCTCAGGAAAGACCACCTTAATACACCTTCTTATGCGTTTTTATGATGTGGATAGCGGCAGTATTAGAATTAACGGTGAAGATATCAGAAGTATAGACAAGCAGATTCTCAGAAAGAAATTTGGCGTGGCATTTCAGAATGATGTTTTATTTGCAGACAGCATATATGAGAATATTAAGCTTGGCAGAGAGCTGACAAAAGAACAGGCTATGAAGGCTGTTGCAGATGCACAGGCTTATTCCTTTGTAAATGAATATGATGAGAAGCTTGACTTTAAGCTTACGATTAAGGGAAGCA
>DUQV01000092.1 GCA_012837605.1 Clostridiales bacterium
ATATTTATATTCTTTACTATAATTAAAGTGATAGGAATATGGATATGTCCTTTTTATTATCAAGTTTTATATGTGTGAAGAGTAGACTTAGCTTGCATTATACATAAATCAAATACATGGAATACGGCAAATAAGGGGTATTGGATAAATAATATATGATTAGAAAATATGAGGTCATAGAAGGAGATGGTGAAGCATTATGACATGGGAAGAGCTTGAGTTAGGATGGCAGATTGCCTTTAGCAAGGCGTGGGATGCTTTTTGTTCAAATACTATTCCGATTGGAGCAGCAATCCTAAATGAACATAATGAACTTGTTTCTTGCGGGCAGAATATGATTTTTACTGAAAAGAGCGAAGAACCGGTTATATACGGAAGCAGCATAGCTCATGCAGAAATAAACGCTATTGTCCGGCTAAAGAATAAAGAACACCCGAATATCCGCTCTTATACTTTATATACAACAACCGAACCGTGTATACTTTGTTTTGGTGCAATTGTTATGGGCAATATACGACACTGCAAGTTTGCAGCAAGGGACAGATATGCAGGAGCTGTTGCTTACAATGAACACAGCAGTTATGTTAAGTCAAAGAATATTAAGTTTGATGGTCCCCATGAGGAATTGGAGGCAGTTCAAATAGCTATGTCTGTATATTATGAACTTAATAAGAACTTGGCAAATTGTGAATATTTAATTTCTCATATGGCATTAGATTGCCCGAAAGGTGTTTCTGTCGAAGGAAACCCTCATGAATACAAAATCATTGTAACCACTATTCAGAAGTTGGATATATTTATCCGTAAAAATAAACAGCATGATATTTATAAGAAACAGGTGGTACTGATTTTCGATGAGTGCCACCGTTCCCAATTTGGCGAAATGCACCGGGCTATCACGAAGAGCTTTAAGAAATATCATATCTTCGGTTTTACAGGAACCCCGATTTTTGCTGCAAATGCCAGTTCGGGCGGTAACCCCCTGCTCCGTACAACAGAACAAGCATTTGGGGAAAAGCTGCATACATATACCATTGTGGATGCTATCAATGATGGGAATGTTCTACCTTTCAGAATTGACTTCACTGATACTATCAAGATTGCCGATCACATAAAAGACAAGAAAGTCTATAGTATTGACCGGGAAAAAGCTTTGGCAGATCCTCGGAGAATCAGTGAAATTGTTTCTTACGTTCTTGAACACTTTGATCAGAAGACAAAGCGTAATAGCTATTACACATTCTCAGCAAAATGGGAAGAAGCCGATAAATGCAATCCTAAGAAGATTATTGAAAAACGTGAACTAAGGAGAGTTGCCGGTTTTAACTCCATTTTTGCCGCTGCATCCATTCCAATGGCAATGAAATATTATAATGAATTTAAAAAGCAGATAGCAGAAAAGAACAGTAATCTTATCATTGCAACTATTTTTAGTTTTAGTGCAAATGAGGAAGAACCAGATGGATTGCTGCCTGAAGAAGACTTTAATATGGACAACCTTGACCAGAGCTCCAGAGATTTTCTTGAAGCGGCTATCCGGGATTACAATACAACATTTAATACAAATTTTGATACTTCCTCGGACAAGTTTCAAAATTATTATAAAGATCTTTCTCTTCGTGTAAAGAATCGGGAGATTGATATATTGATTGTTGTCAATATGTTTCTTACTGGCTTTGATGCAACAACTCTAAATACGCTATGGGTAGACAAAAACCTAAGGCAGCATGGACTGATTCAAGCTTTTTCAAGAACTAACCGCATCCTAAATAGCGTTAAGACCTATGGCAATATCGTATGTTTCAGAGATTTGAAAGAAGAAACAGACAAGGCTATTGCACTATTTGGTAATAAGGATGCAGGCGGTATTGTACTGTTAAAAACATACGAAGAATACTATAACGGCTATGATGATAAAGGTGAATATAAGCCGGGCTATGCAGAACTGATTGCAACTCTTACAACACAGTATCCCC
>DUQV01000093.1 GCA_012837605.1 Clostridiales bacterium
GCTCACTGACAAAGTAATCACCTCACACGGATGAGTGTAGCTTAAATTTAACCAGATAAGTATACCATAATAATTCAGCGTTCACAATATTATATTCAGCGGATGTGAATTTTATGCAGAGGGATAAGAAAAACTTTGTACTTTCTTTAAAAAATGTTTTTTGTCACAGCAAAACAACAATATATGCCAAATAATGCCTAATATAAGGGAATATGGCAATATTCAGAATAAATGTTCGTATGTACTCTTGAAGAATACTGTTCATATATGGTAGAATATGATTATTCAAAGAGAAAGCAGATGAAAACAAGTTGCAGCAGATATAAGGTCAGGAGGTGCTACATGAAATTCATACATATTGCGGATGTCCATCTGGGTGCTGTTCCTGATTCAAATATGCCGTGGGCTAAGGAAAGGCAGAATGAGATATGGGAAAGCTTTAAGAATATTATAGCTGTATGCAACGAGGAGAAAGCAGATCTTCTTTTAATTGCCGGAGACTTATTTCACAAGCAGCCCTTAGTCCGTGAGCTTAAAGAGGTAAATTATCTGTTCTCCACATTAGAAACCGCAAGGGTGGTTCTAATGGCGGGAAATCATGATTATATTGGAGCCAGATCCAATTATCCCGGTTTCAAATGGAACGAAAGAGTCCATATGTTTCTGAGTGACAGTCTTGAATCCGTCAATTTTCCGGATATTAATACAACTGTATATGGCTTAAGTTATTTTTCAAGAGACATAGAAGAGTCTATGTATGACAATATAGATATCTCTTCTACAGAATATCCGCATACGGATATCAATACCTTAAATATTAATTCTAAGTCAAGGAATGAACAAGTTATAAATATTCTTCTTGCTCATGGCGGTGATGAGAAAAACATTCCTATAAACAGAAAAAAGCTGCTTGGGCATGGATTTGATTATATAGCGCTTGGACATATCCATAAACCGGAGATTATCAGTAATAGGATGGCATATTCGGGTTCGCTGGAGCCTCTCGATAAGAATGAGACCGGGCAGAGGGGTTATATCATCGGAGAGGTAACTGAAGGCGGGACAAACAGCACTGAGATAAGATTTGTCAGCAGCTCCCACAGAGAATATAAAAGCATTGAAATTAATGCAGACCAGGATATGACCAACAGTGCACTTGCCGACAGGGTAAAGGATGAGATTCGAAAGCAGGGTAAGGACAATATATATCAGATATTTATTCGAGGCTTTAGGGATGAGAATATTCATTTTGACAAGGAAGCAATATACCCTCTGGGATATATTATTGATGTCATAGACGAGTCGGTTCCGGATTATGATTTTGATGCCCTATACAGAGAAAACGCTGACAATATGATCGGTATGTTTATTAAGAGGATAAATGAATCCGAGAATCAGGATGAGATTAACAGAAAAGCTCTTTATTATGGAATAGAAGCACTCTTGGGTGCCAAAGAGTAAGAGTGGCAAGATGAATACGGGACAGCTGAAAATGGAAAGGCAGGAAGAAGCAATGCTTATTACCAAGTTATATGTGAACTACTTTGGTAAGTTCTCCGGCAAAGAGATAGAACTTGAGCCGGGAATTAATCTTATACATGGTGAAAACGAAGCCGGCAAATCCACGCTGCATACATTTATAAGAGGTATGCTGTTTGGAATTGAACGGCTAAGGGGCAGAGGTGCGGCTACGAAGGATGATATCTATACCCGTTATCTTCCTTGGGATTATCCGGGAGCATACGGCGGACAGATGGATATTAAGCTTGGAGATAAAACATACCGACTGCAAAGAAGCTTCCATGCCAATGATAAATCTTTTGCGGTTACTGATCTTATGACAGGCAGGGAGATTAAGCTAAAGGAAGGTCATATCAGCGAGCTTATACCGGGTCTTACCGAATCCGCGTATCGCAACACAATAAGTATCGAACAGCTGCGTGCTGAGACCGACACTGAGCTTGCTTCTCATGTAAGAAATTATATAACGAATCTGTCTATTGCAAAGCATAGAGAAGTAAATGTTGAGAAAGCCCTTGAACTGTTAAAAGAGCAGAAGAAAGCCTTAGAGGGTATGCCATATGCAGGTCAGCTTAAATCTTTATCGGAGGAAATAGAAAAAGGTGAGGAAAGGGAGGAAAAGATAGACCTTCTTACCGCTGACCTTAAGGAGCTTAAGGAGAAGGAAAAGGATCTAAAGGAACGGATAGGAGAGCACAAGGGCATCAAAAATCAAAGGGAAGAGGAACTGATAGCCCGGCTGCCTGCCATACTTGAAAAATACAATATCTACCGTGACCTTTACAAGCAGTATTCACAGATTAACGATCAGACTGAGGGGCTTAATAATAAGCTTACGCAGTATCAGAAACACATCGGGGATATTGATGATAAACAGAAGTCCCATATAAAGAGTGCAAAAAGCAAACGTCTTATATATATTGCAATAAGCGGATTGACGTGCCTGCTAAGCTTCTTCTTTACAGAGTCCGTCATTGTAAGTGCAGCGGTATTATTGACAGCGGTACTTTCAGGGGTCATACTGCTGACTCTTTCCAACAGAAAGAACGATGCATACAGGGAAGAGAAATTAAAGACAGGTCTGTCTCTTAAGCATAGTAAGGATCAGTTAGATGAGCTGTTGACCAGAAAGAAGGAATTAGAAGACAGGTGTGATGAGCTTCATGATACAATTATGCTTTATATGCGTGAATTTACAGCAGAGGAAGAGTTAACACCTGAGGCAATTGATAGGCTTAAGGAGACTGTCGGCAGAAAGAAGAGAGAAGCTGAAAGACTGCAGGATGAGCTTAATATGAAGCTTCAGGAATGCAGTTTTCAGATAGGAAAGATAAGCTATGAGCTGTCACAGCTGGAAGACAATGAAACGGAGCTGATTAAGAATAAAGAACGGTACACATACATAATGCAGAAGCAGAAGGAAAATGAAGCCGAACTTGATGCGATTAATCTTGCAATCAGTACTATTCAGGGGCTTTCCGCTGACATTCATGACAGCTTCGGATTACAGTTAAATAAAGCGGTTTCAAATATAATAGATACTGTAACCAATCATAAATATAATGATCTTAAGATTGATGAAAAGCTTAATATTAAGCTTGGAGTAAGCGACAGATATATTATACTTGACAGATTAAGTGCAGGTACAATAGATCAGGTTTATTTTGCACTGCGCATGGCTGTATGTGATTTGCTTCTTGGTGACGAACCGATGCCTCTGATATTGGATGACAGCTTTGCACTATATGATGACAATCGTGTGAAAGCCGCATTAGCAGAGATAGCAAAACGCAATCAGGTGCTGTTGTTTAGCTGTCAGAAGAGAGAAAGGCAGTTTCTTGAAGAGTTGGGCATACCATATAACTACATTGAACTATAGTTATTGAAGTAAAAAGTGTTCAGCGGAGGCTTCTATGGACAAAAGAAAAAAGAATCCAACCATGAAGGATAACAGGAGAATCAGGCAAACGATAAAGCTGATCCTGAAGCTCTTTGTCCTTCTTTTTTTGCTGGTCTTTGCAATAGGAATATTTTATTTTTATAACAGTTATGGAAAAATAATCATAAAGCTTCAAAAGGAAGCAAAAGAAATAGTCCGTGCATCCTCAGAAGAGACCTTTCGCTCATCTCAAACCAGTCTGGTATATGATACCAACGGGGAGCTGATATCCACCTTAAAAGGTGCCAGGGATGTCTATTATATTGAATATAAGGATATTCCGACAACGGTTCTGAATGCGATAATCGTAACAGAGGATAAGAAATTCTTCAGTCACGAAGGAGTGGATTATCTGGCAAATGTCCGGGCAGCCATATCGTTAATCAAGAACAAGGGTGAGATTACCCAGGGTGCCAGTACCATTACCCAGCAGCTTGCCAGAAATGTGTTTCTTACCCATGAGGTTACCTATGAGAGGAAAATAAAAGAGATATTTATAGCTCAGGAGCTTGAGAAGATTTATGCCAAGGATAAGATAATGGAATTTTACCTTAACAATATATATTATGCGAATGGCTATTACGGGATATTGGCTGCTGCCAACGGTTACTTCGGCAAAGGAGTTAATCAGCTAAGTCTGTCTCAGGTTGCGTTTTTATGCTCGATACCCAATAATCCCAACAGATACGATCCGTTAACCAACATGGAGCATACATTGGAAAGAAGGGACAGAATTCTTAAGCAGATGTATGAGAATGAAAAAATAGATTTTGTGGAGTACAGAGATGCACTTCAGGAGACCATCACACTGCTTCCTAAGGAGTCCATTAAATATGACTATGTTGAAACCTTCGTATACCATAGTGCCATAAAGGCACTTATGAAGCAGGAAGGGTTTGTATTCATAAACCAATTTGACTCCGAAGAGGATGAGGATACATATAATAAAGCATATGATGATATGTACTACAAGTATCAAAGCCGGCTGTTTTCAGGCGGCTATCGTGTATATACATCCATTGACCTAGACAAGCAGAGGCAGCTTCAGACTTCAGTGGATGAGGTGCTTAAGGAGTTTACAGAAAAAAATGATGAAGGAATCTATAAGCTGCAGGGAGCAGCCGTATGTATAGATAATGATACCGGAAGAGTAGTTGCCATAGTCGGAGGACGCAGTCAGGAGCATACGGGTTATACTCTAAACAGAGGTTATCAAAGCTACAGACAGCCGGGAAGCTCCATAAAGCCGCTTATTGTCTATACGCCGGCTTTTGAGCGGGGATATACACCGGACAGCACCGTGGTTGATGAGCCTATTGAAGACGGTCCGGAGAATTCCAACGGAAAATATTCCGGCGAAATGAAGCTTCAGAGGGCTATCGAGGTATCGAAGAATACAATAGCCTGGAAGCTTTATGAGGAAATCACACCTCAGGAGGGAATATCGTATCTTCTTAATATGAATTTCGCCAAAATAGTAGAGGATGATTATTATCCTGCGGCGTGCTTAGGAGGTCTTACCATAGGGGTAAGTCCGCTTGAGATGGCAGCAGCCTATTCGACTTTAGAAAATGACGGATACTACAGAGAACCAACCTGTATCGTAAAGATTACGGATTCTGAAGGAAATGAATTGGTTGGCGACACCATATCCGGAAGGCAGATATACAGAACAGATGCAGCAAGAACGGTGACAAAAGCACTGACAGGCGTTATAGACAACGGTACTGCAAAAGGGTATGGACTCACGAATACAGTCAGTGCCGGAAAGACAGGAACTACAGACGAGAGGCGGGACGGTTGGTTTATAGGATACACACCGTATTTTACCACCAGCGTCTGGGTAGGATATGATATGCCAAAAACTCTGGATAATTTAAAGGGTTCATCATATCCCGCCATGATATGGCATGCATACATGGAGCAGATACATGAACCCGGAATGAATAAAACATTTGAAACCGATTAGTTATTTTTTCTTAACCTGACCGTATTTCTCAAGAATGTTATTGATTCTTTCAACAGGATTTAACAGACCGCTAATACTTCTGTCGTGGTTAAGTGTGTCAATAATCAGAGCAATATATTTGCTCATATCAACATTAATATAGTAAGGCTTGGTAAGAAGCTCAGGTGTCTGATATATAAGATTCGTGGTTAGAAGCCTGTATATCAGACCTTGCTCATAGGCCTCATCGAACTTTGAAAGACCCGCAGTGAACAAACCGAAGGTACATGCCACAAAGATACGGTTAGCCTTTCTTCTCTTTAGTTCAGCTGTCACATCAAGTATGCTTTCTCCGGAGGATATCATATCGTCTACAATCAGAATATCCTTACCTTCTATATCAGATCCCAGGAATTCATGGGCTACAATAGGATTACGTCCGTTAACGATCTTTGTATAGTCGCGCCTCTTATAGAACATACCCATATCAAGACCCAGAACGTTTGCAAAATACACGGCTCTACCCATTCCGCCTTCGTCGGGGCTTATAACCATCATATGATCCGAATCCATCTTAATATCCGGTACATTCTTAAGAATTGCTTTGATGAACTGATAGGTTGGCTGGACCGTTTCAAGACTCTTTAACGGTATTGCATTCTGTACTCGGGGGTCATGGGCATCAAAGGTAATGATACTTTCTACACCCATGTGAGTCAGTTCCTGTAATGCCAATGCACAGTCCAGGGATTCTCTGGAGGTGCGTCTGTGCTGACGACCTTCATACAGATAAGGCATAATCACGGTAATTCTTCTGGCTTTTCCTCCGACTGCTGCAATAATGCGTTTCAAATCCTGATAATGATCATCCGGCGACATGTGGTTCTTATGTCCGCAGACGGTATAGTTTATACTATAATTTGTCACATCAACCAGCAGGTACAGGTCGTATCCACGCACGGTTTCCTTAATCTGCCCCTTAGCCTCACCGGTTCCGAATCTGGGACAGCAGGCATTTATCAGGTAGGTATCTCTCTGATAACCTGTAAATGCAATAGTAGCTTTGTGTTCACTTTCTCTTAATTCACGCCAGTATACAAGGTAGTCATTTACCTTTTCACCCAATGCTTTACTGCTTTCCAGTGCGATGATGCCAAGAGGCCCGATAGGAATTGTTTCAACGATTTTTTCATGTTTTGGCATTACATGTCCCTCCGTAAAAAGTATAATAAGGTTTATAATCCATAAAATATATAACATCATGTATATATTTAGTCAAGGTTATCTACATCTTTATTGCTTTTTGAAGGCGAATATCTTCTCCGACTATCCGTCTTATACAGTAATTACTGATTATTCTTGAATATATTCGCTCACTGTAATTGGCATTCAGATTATCCAGGGAGAGATTCGTAGATATTAGCGTGGATTTTTGCCTTAGCAGTCTCTCGTTTATTATAAGATAGAGCTGTGAGGTTGTAAATGAATTGCTAAGTTCCGTTCCCAGATCATCAATAATCAGCATGTCACAGTCTAATATATATTCGAATTGATTGGCTGCTGTCAAGGAGTTATCATCTTCTTTGCCGAATTTATATTTTTCAAGAATGTCAAATAACCTGAATGCAGTCAGGTATATCACCGTATAACCTCTGTCCAGCAGTTCTTTTGCTATACAATTGGCCAAAAAGGTTTTTCCGACACCTGTATTGCCAAGGAATAACAGGTTGTCATGCTTTTTATCAAAATGGCGTATAAAGCTTTTACAGCCTGCTACAATTTTCTGCATATTTGATAATGGGGACAGACCGATGCTTTCATCAATATAATCATCAGAATAGTATTTGAAAGAGAAAGTACTGAAATTCTCACGTTCCAATACGGATTTTAAATTCGATCCCTCATATATCATATCGGCGATAGCCTGCTTAAAGCAGCGGCATTTTTCATTACCGATAAAGCCTGTATCCTTGCATCTGCTGCATTGGTACCGTATGCGAAGGTAATCCTCGGGATAGCCGTTATCGACAAGAAGCTTCTTTTGCTGTTCTATAAGCCTGTCAGATTTTTTCTTTAATTCATCTAAGGCTTCTGTGTCGCCAAATAAAGCCAACCTTCCGGATCGGGCAGACAAGGATATAAGCTCGTCTTCCAGCTCCTTCAGCTTAGGTATGGCTCCATAAGCTTCCTGTATACGCTTGTCCAGTTCACGCTTGTTTCTGAATCGGCGTTCATCATACTCACGCAGAATCTGATTGTACTGATCATTTTTCAGAGCCATATCCAATCTCCTTTAATATATTATAAGCCTTTATTAATCAGCTTGCGTTCAAGCTCGGCATAATCCTTGGCAGTATAGATTCTCTGCGGAAACTGGTTAAACCTGTTTGAACTCTGCTTGGGAAGCGGTGTCACCTTGGAAGAGGTCTTACCCTTGGCAAATTCCTCATCCAGCCTTCTGATATCTGCCATGTTCTTAACACCTTTTTTGTACCAGGTCTCCAATATCTTGTCCGCATATTTAAAATCAGGCTTTTGTGTTCTCAGAATGGTTCTGTTGCATGCTTCTGTGATGATATCGTCGGAAAATGAGAACACCTCAACCCATTTCGTAATATATTGCCGTTCAATCTGACCCGGAGCTCTGTTAAGACCAAAGGCTTTGTTCACATTATTAAAATGTTCATTATAGACTGCGGTAGCCACCTTGGCCTTTTCCTCCGTGTCGATTCCTTCCTTAGCCCATGTAAGGGCAACAGCTTCTATATAAGACGGATTCTTCTTATTTCTTGATACACAATATTCATACAGATACATAATAAGCTCTGAAGAGAAATTCAGCTCTTCATACAGATATAGAATCAATTGAATATCCATAGGTTTAAGAGGTCTGTCCAAATATATCTCAACTATATGCATAGCCCATTTAATATCATCGTTATCCGTAAGCTCGCTAATCTTAGCCGGAGAGTATCTCTGTCTGGCAGCAGGAGTCTTCTCGGAATGTATGTTAACAGCAAGTTCATCTATCTCTGTATCTGTGTCATCGGCAGCAGCAGTATATGCTGACAGACTGCTGTCGGAGTCGTTTAGCTCGGTTAAATGAATTGCTGTGATTTCCTTCTGAGAATTTCTCTCTATTTTAAGCAAATTGTGCTTTTCCCAATAATTCAAGGCACGGATGATATCTTTTTCAGTATTATCCAGATGGTCTGCAATTGAAGAAATAGTAAATTCAAGATTATTACTGCTGAAGCTTCGCAGCAGATATAGGTACACCTTCACATATGCCCCGTTAGCAGAAGGCATATAAAGGTCAATAAAGGTATTTGGGACGATAGTGACGTCGGAAATACCTTCAGTATGTAATGATATCTTATTCAATTCTCATCCATCCCCTTTCTGCAAAATATTATTCTTCGGACTATCTGCTTCCCGTGAAAATTATAACACAACCGGAAAAAGAATGAAATAGGCTGTTTCACGGGATTTTCAAGGCATTAAGACTTGTTGATGATGTGGATAAAGTGGATAAAAATTAATTGCGCGGATGTAAAAATATGTAATTATTCGCAGAACCATTTGATATTAGTGATTAATTTGAAAGAAAAATCTATTGTTGTAGAAAAGAATTAGGGTAAAATAATATCCACAGTATTAGTTAACATAAAATGTTGATAATACTGTGGATTATGTGGACAGACTATAGCCCAAGCAAGGATTCGCCTACAGTTACTATATCTCCGGCACCCATGGTTATCAACAAATCGCCGTTAATGCAATTTTCTAGTAAAAAGGTCTCAATTTCATCAAAGCTTGGGAAATAATTAACGTCTTTACCGTATTTCTTAATCTCTCTTGCCAAATCCAACGAAGATATATCGCCGGGATCCTTTTCTCTTGAAGCATAGATGTCTGCAAGGACAATTCTGTCAGCAATAGATAATGCTTTGGCAAAATCATACAGATGCCTTTTTGTTCTGCTGTATGTATGCGGCTGGAAGACACACCATAAGGTTTTGTCCGTATAGCTTCTGGCTGATGTAAGGGTGGCGGTAATCTCTGTCGGATGATGAGCATAATCGTCTACTATTTTGACACCGCCTATTGTTCCCTTGTATTCAAAACGCCGCTTGGCTCCTTTAAAATTCATAAGAGAATTCTTAATGGATTCTATCGGTATCTGTGCCTGTAAACCCAGCCCGATTGCAGGCAGTGAATTGGAGATATTATGTATTCCGATAACATTCAGATGTATCCGGTCGATATATTTTCCCTTATAATATAAGTCGAAGCTGTGGCCGGTCATATTATAGGATCTGATATTGTCGGCTGCTATATCATATGTAAGATTATTCGTACCATAAGCAGGATCAGATATGCCGTAGGTCAGTACCTCACATTTCAAATCCTTTGTGATTTCTTCATAGTTTGGAATCTCACCGTTGATGTATAGCTGACCGTCCTTGGGAATCTTCTTGGCAAAGGCATGGAAGGAGCTGCGGATATCATCCAAGTCCTTGAAAAAGTCCATATGATCCTCATCGATATTAAGTATTATGCCCTTATGGGGGTTGAATTCCAAGAAAGAGTTCTTGTATTCACAGGCCTCAGCTATAAAGTGATCTGTATTTCCCATTCGCATATTTCCGCCGATAGCTTCCAGTATACCGCCTACTGCAATGGTGGGATCCAAATTGCCCTCTATAAATATCAACGACAGCATAGAAGTTACGGTTGTTTTCCCGTGAGTACCTGATATGGCTATAGAATCTTTAAAATTCAGCATCAGCTGTCCGATTAACTCAGCACGGTTAAGTGAGGGAATGCCCATCTCATAAGCTGCAACGTATTCTTCATTATCAAAATCAATAGCGGCTGTATATACTACGGCATCTATATCCGGTGTAATATTTCCTTTTCTTTGTCCGTAAAAAACTTCAATTCCCAAGCTGCGAAGACGCTCGGTAATACTGCTTTTGCAGCTGTCCGAGCCGCTGACCTTGAAGCCTAGGTTATGTAAATATTCTGCAAAACCGCTCATGCTTATACCGCCAATTCCGATAAAATGTATGCGGCATGGCTTTTTGAAATCTATCTTGTACATATATTGCACTTCCTATTCATGAAATTTGATGTTCCGGTCTTTAACTACTTGCTATTATAACTGTTTTTATCCAAATTACAATAGATAAACTATTAATGTAATATATTCCAAATGTAGGTAAGAATGCAAGTATACATCCAAATTATGAAAAAACCGGTATTAAACCGGCTTAAACAATAAAAATGGGTATCAATTGTGACAAAAATATGTAGTATTTGGCTAATTTCTTTAAAAATTATTCACATTTTCGTTTTTCTATGGTATAATGTCACTATATTATGAATGGCTTATTTCTTTCAGCAGCGTTTGAATGGGTAACTGGGAAAAGTAATATTAACCTGAGTTAACATACTTTTTCTTGATAACTAACGATAAATAAGGACAGAAGGGGGACTAAACTATGCAAATTACCGACGTTCGTGTGCGTAGGGTGAGCAAGGAGGGTAAGATGAAAGCTGTCGTATCAATTACTATTGATAATGAATTCGTTGTTCATGACATCAAAGTTATTGAAGGCGACAAGGGTTTATTCATCGCAATGCCTAGCCGTAAAGCCGGGGATGGAGAGTATCGTGATATTGCACATCCAATAAACTCTGATACACGAGAGAAAATCCAGTCAATTATCCTCGAGAAGTACGAAATTGCAGCTTTGGAAGCAGAAGCAGAAGCCGAAGCTGAATCCGAGGAACAGTAAGGTAGGCGGTAATAAGAAGGCAAAAAAGACAGC
>DUQV01000094.1 GCA_012837605.1 Clostridiales bacterium
AAACTGTCACCATTGGGAAAAGTAATACGAAACGCAGCCATTTCGCCGTCAATCCAAAATTGAAAATCATCTGCGTATAAACCGGAACCCGGATTTGATGAAACCTTAATATAAAGGTAAACATATTCATCATCAGACATTAATGACATCTTATGGCGAATTTCCAGATTATATGGATTACCATTCTCATCACGATATTCCTTTGTAATGTTCTGGGTACCGTCCCAATAATCAGGAATTTGCCAAGGATTGTCCCAGACATATTCCCAAGAATAGGGCTTGTCCTCCCAGTCATCATAATATCCATCAATAGAAATATTTGAAGTGAAAGCTTGTGCTTCCTTAGAATTAAAATAGAACAATACAAAAATCATCAATAGTACCAAAACTATTGCCCGTCTGATATAATTATTCATACCAATGCCTCCTATTAATACTTCACACAAAACCCCTCACAACAATTTCTTACCAAAGACGGTCCGAAACCGAATAAATCTGTAATGGGTTTTCACAAATATCTAATTGAATCAGGTTATAGTTATGCTCCATAAGTATAAGTCTAAGCTCTTCATAAAACAAATCACCTATATGCTCAATCGTAGGAATTCTGTCCTGAAAAGCAGGCTTATGATTTAATAATACTCCCCTAAACTGATTCAGATATTTACTTACAACCTTGTTTACCTTCTTAATATTTAAGAATTTTTCATTGTTCTTATCCTCAATATACAGTCCTACAGAAAAGGTATGTGAATGAGCATTTTCAATGGAATTATCAATACTATGCCGCGAATTCAAATAATAATGTAGTTTATGAACTTTTAATTCCATATCCTTACTTCCTTTATGATACCTTAGTACTATAAATGATACAACAATACAAACAATTTTTCAACATAATAAACTTTAGTATTTACAGGAAGTTCATTTTATTAATATGACACCGTTGCCTTTTATATAAAAAAGGTGTTGTCATATGTAGGAAGTTCTTATGACAACACCATTTTCTTTAGACTATTTCTTCGAATTCGTCCTTGCCTACTCCGCATACAGGACAAACCCAATCATCGGGAACATCTTCCCACTTAGTTCCGGGAGCTACTCCGTTATCAGGATCGCCTAGTTCTTCATCATAAATGTAACCGCATACAGTACATTCGAATTTTCTCATAATAAAATACCTCCACATCGTAGTTTAACTAAAGCTACAAGTTATGTATACCACAATTTAGAACAAATCTCAACTATTATTATTTAAGGCTGTCACATCATCCTTGGCTTTATTCACTTAAACTGCGTGAAGCTATTAAATCTACTCCTGTCCTCATTAGATTGTCTGTGATGACATCTCCTATTGTAATCGGAGTATTAACAACAATTTTATCAATTATTTCCATCGCCTGAAAAATCATACTCTTAGGTATAGGTTTGTTGGTGCGTACAGGTAGCCGCCTTAAAAAACTGCTGTTTACTCGCACAGTTGATGTAAGAACACGACTGGGAGCAGTTATTTCATTAACCGCATAGATTTCACCTCTTTTACACTGATTACCGCTTACCTTTAAGCCTTGATCAGTCTTTGTAACCTCTAAGTGACATCCTATCGGACAATTGATACAGATTAATTCCTGCTTATTCATTATATCCCTTCTTTCACCTCAATTGTTAAACGTTCAAAACTCTTTTCTTGGAGTAAATCCTTAGATAGTACTATATGCTCCATTTCTCCCGGTGCCATATGACGCTTATTAATTTCTTTTATAGTCTCTTGGTCTGCTTTAATAACAAGTTTTACCCGGTCATATACATTACGAACTCGTAAGTATAAATCTAAGCTCTTGTCAACATTATCTATTCTAACCGTTTGAGGTATAATATAGGATATTCCGTTTAGTGCTTCTATTTTAAACTCATTTCCATCTTCAACCAGTTTCTTTTGTACATATTTTGCCGCACTCCTGCCGGCTCTTCTGCTTTCTTCTGTAACAAAGTCAACCAAATCATGTACATGAACAACATTACCGCATGCAAATACTCCGCTTATTGTTGTTTCCATAGACTCATTTACCACTGGTCCATTTGTTCGCATATCTATCTGTGCACCTGCTTTGACTGTTAGCTCATTTTCCGGTATCAGCCCAATCGACAGCAGTAAGGTATCACAATCATAATCAATCTCTGTTCCGGGTATAGGAAGTCTGTTTTCATCTACTCTGGCAATTGTTACTCCCTCCACTCGGTCCTTCCCCTTTATATTTGTAACGGTGTGGCTAAGATATAAAGGAATATCAAAGTCATTCAGGCATTGTACAATATTTCTGGTAAGACCGCCTGAAAATGGCATCAATTCAACGACGCAAAGCACCTTAGCACCTTCCAGCGTCATTCTTCTTGCCATAATGAGCCCGATATCACCTGAGCCCAGGATAACTACTCTCCTTCCTACCATATAACCCTCGACATTGATATAACGCTGGGCGGTTCCTGCTGTAAATACCCCGGAAGGTCTTGTTCCCGGAATACTTATCGCACCTGCAGTCCGTTCACGGCATCCCATAGCAAGCACAATCGCTTTTGCCTGAATAACCATATACCCATCCTTTGGATTAACTGCATGAATCGTTTTATCTTTTGTGATTGTAAGAACCATAGTGTTTATTTTATAATCTATCTTTAACGATTTCAGTTCAGTGATAAAACGTTCTGCATACTCTGGTCCGGTTAATTCCTCTTTAAAAATATGCAGACCAAATCCATTATGTATGCATTGCTGAAGAATTCCGCCTAACTCCTTATCTCTTTCCAGCACTAATATTTTTTTGACCCCGTAATTTCTTGCCTCAATAGCTGCAGCAAGGCCTGCCGGTCCGCCACCAATTACTACAATATCATAGCTAATCATGCTTAACCTCCCATCTTAGAATCATTATCCTGCTGATTTCTCTTGGTCTCTTCAGTAAGAATATACGACTTTGTGCTGTCATATGGGATATCGGTCCAATCCTTACCTAACTCTCTTGCCAGAATTTCCATAACTCTTGGACTGCAAAAGCCTCCCTGGCAGCGTCCCATGCCTGCTCTTGTTCTCTTCTTCACTGCTTTGACAGATCTGGCTCCACAGTTACGGTTTATGGCATCAACTATCTCTGCCTCCGTTACTGTTTCGCATCTGCAGATAATATTTCCATACATTGGGTTTTTCTTAATTATGTCTTTCTTCTCTTCATCTGACAGTAAATTAAAGCAAACCGTCTTCCTTCTTCTTGGATTGAAATTATCCTTATAAATCAACCCTCCCGTGAGTTTTTGCATTATATTTACTACATATTGTGCAACTGCAGGTATCGCAGATAATCCTGGTGATTCAAACCCCGCAACATTAATAAAACCTTTAGCTCCTTTAGCTTCCTCAATAATAAAATCATTGCGGTCACTATGAGCCCGCAGTCCTGCAAAGGTACGAATGACTTTGTTAAAGGGAATAGCCTTGGACGAAAGAAGAGCCCTCTCTTTTACATAGCGCAATCCGGACACATCTGTAGCAGTACTGTCTTTATCGTTAACAAATTCAGAATCCGGTCCGATTAGAATATTTCCGTGAACTGTCGGTGTTATGATCACTCCCTTTCCCTTGTCAGTCGGACATAGAAAAATTATGTGATTTACTAAATCTAAGCCTTTGTCAAGCACATAATAGTTGCCTTTGCGGGGTGTTATGCTGAAATATGGTTCAGTTACCATATTGTTTATAACATCAGCATATACCCCGGCACAGTTAATGATATATTTTGTATCTTTTTCTCCTTTATTCGTATAAATTCTATAGCCAAAATTCTCTTTTTCTATCCCGGTAACTTCTGTTTCAAGCTCAAGCTCCACACCATTATCCATTGCATTTTCAACAGATGCTATTGCAAACTCCCATGCCCCGATTATTCCTGCTGTGGGTGCATACAAGGCACAGACTACATCCTCATTAAGCTTTGGCTCCATCTGTAAGATTTCATCCTTTTCTAATATTCTCATATCAGGAACATTATTTTTTAATCCGTTATTGTAGAGATTTTGAATTGTTTTCCTGTCATCCTCATTAAAACCAAGCACCAAGGAGCCAATTCGCTTAAATGGTACATCCAATTCATCACAGATGGTATCAAACATTTTATTACCGGGTGCATTAAACTTTCCTTTCAACTGGTCTGCCATAGCATCATATCCTGCATGAATAATTGCACTGTTAGCCTCAGTGGTTTCATTTCCTACATCATTCTGACGATCTACAATTAGTATTTTCAGCTTAAATCTGGACAGTTCTCTGGCAATGAAGGAACCTGCTATACCGGCACCAATAATTACAATATCATACATATCATTCCCTCCTCACGTCAATCCGGACAATACAAAAAGCCACCTAAAAAGCCGCTGTTTTTAGCGATTTTTTACGTGGCATCTCTTCGTCTCTTGCCGTATTCAATTTTATAAAATGCTATACTTATAATATACTTATCATATGTATTATCATATGCAGATGCATATTCGCAGCTGCATATTCAGTATAAATTAATACTTTATTATTTTAACATTAAATATAAATATTGTCAACGTCATTTACTAATTACCATATTTTGTTATTACAGGGTGATAATCCATCCTACTCATAGTCTTTCTTAGCTATAATCTATCTTAGTAATTAGCTTGGCCATAATCTCTTATTCGATGTGGAAACAGCAATGGCACCTGCTTTTAATATTGCATTAACATCCTCAAAATCATTTACCAATCCTCCTGAAATTATATTAATATTTACGTTTGATAAGATTGATCTAATAACCTTTGGTAATGCTCCGGGAAGAATTTCAATAAAATCTGCATAGTCATGCTTAATATGCTGCATCACATTTTTTAACGCAATTGAATCTATCATAAATACTCTTTGTACAGTTATCAATCCTAATTC
>DUQV01000095.1 GCA_012837605.1 Clostridiales bacterium
AGACTGGAAAAGCATGAAGCACTAAAGACCATTAATATGTATATTCTTTATGGACATTGTCCATATAATAGACCGGCCTCTTAAAACTGTGCCATGAATTTGTTTTAAGGCCGGTCTATAAGATATACATATTTATGGTCTCTGCTTCTACTGATCATGTGTGTAAGCATAATAATGTTAAGGGCTTATATACTAAGTCCGCGAATTATTAAAAATTCACGGTTTTCAAGCTATATAATATGTCCGCCGGGTTCAGAGATATTTTTGAGTGCTTCCTGTGCACTGCTTCCGGCAGTAGGCTCAAGAGATATGTCACCCAAGGAAACGATACCAACAAGACTGTTGTTTTCAACAATCGGAAGCCTTCTTATTTGACGGTCACTCATTATACTTGCAGCATCCTGAACATCCATGTCCGGATTTCCAATAACTAGGTCTGTGGACATAACATCGCCCACTCTTTGATTGTCAACTTGACCGGGAGCTACTGATCTTACCGCAATATCACGATCGGTAATAATACCGATTATTTTATCTCCGGTGCATACAGGAATTGAACCGACATCATACTGCTTCATTAGTCTGGCTGCTTTCTCAATTGAATCATCAGACCGCAGTGTTGCTATATCCTTAGTCATTATATCCCGAATCTTCATAATATACCTCCATATACTTAATAATAATCCATGTAAACCTATACAGAGATATATTACCCATTAGTATGTACTTTTATTTCAAATAAGTCATAACAAAACAATAATAAATTGGATCCGTATAATTTTTATATGAACATACGGCTATATAATATGTACCTGCTGCAAACTCCCTTGATATTGCTTGATACAAATACACATCCGAATAATAATCTTCACTGGTATAGAGTAGTTCCAAATCACTATCAAAGACAGCAATTATTAAATTATGGGTTTCATAATATGTTGTTGCAAATCCGAATATACTCATTATAGTAACTTCAGGTATTATTACTTTATAATAATCAATAGCTTGTGGAGCAGTTACTCCTTCCACTACGGTATATGGCTCAAGCAATTGACATGTCTCGTAATGACCGCTTACATTACTGTCTTCCGTAATCTCCGTATATTCTACATGATTATCCACAACATATTTTTCATAATAATCTTTGACCGTTACGGGTACCGAAGTGTCGATAAGATACAACTGGTTTATGTCAACGGCAAAGCCAAGATTTTGTCCGTCTTTATATATCCATGTATTAACACCGATGACCTCGCCGTATGCGTTAATCAACGATCCTCCGCTGTTACCGGGGTTAATGGGCGTACTTGTCTGGATATACTTAACGTCGTCACTATGTCTTGATACACTTGAGACAATTCCATTGGTAAGAGTATCTGTAAGACCATACGGACTTCCTATTGCATAGACAGCCTCCCCTACCTTGGTACTACGAAAGTTCCTCAGCAAAAATACAGTCTCTACCGGTATGCTAAGGAGTGCCAGATCCAATTTCTCATCATATCCCAGTATATACTTTACGTCATACTCTTCTCCATTATAAAGCTTGATCTTAATTGATGACTGACCTTTTATTACATGATAGTTCGTTACAACCACTCCACAGTCTATAAAAAATCCGGAGCCGATTCTATCATTCGTTTCTATTTCTACCGTTGCAGGCGCACACATTTCATATATTTCTTCGGCATCAAGCTTATCCATTTCCGGCCGCTTGCTGTCAAAAACGCAGACATAGATTACAAGCTCTTCCTCAATATCATCTGCAGTAACAGTTATTGACGTTATTCCCTCTTTAAGCACTTTTATACTGAGCGGAATAGTATCGCCGGACCACTTGCCCCAATTGCATTCTATTATATCGGAATCGGCAACACTATGATAAATATTTTTTCCTACCGGCAAATCTCTGCATGATATCATAATATCCGTGTCACGACTGCAGACGATGACTTTTTGAAAGGTATTAATTAATCTATTCCTTACATAGGCTTCAATTGTGTATTTTGTACCCCTGTGAGTTGCCGTGATTGTGGCTGTTCCTTCATTATTGGCATATGCAAAGCCGTCTTTACTGACAGATATCACATCTTTATCCGAGCTTTTCCATTTCACGGTCTTTGTTGCTCCCTCTAATGAAAGCTTGAAAAATTCACCCACCTGAAGATCAAGAAAATGTTTATTAATGAACAGGTCTTTCACGGTAACATTACATTTGTATTTTTTTGAACCAACAGTTGCGGTAATCACCGCAGTTCCTTCTTTTACAGCGGTTACCTTTCCATTCGAAGACACCTTAGCTACTGTTTTGTCTGAGGATTTCCACTTTGGCTTGGATGATGTTCCGCTGACCTTTAATGTATAAGTTTCATGAACATAAAGCTCCAGTTCGCTTTTATTAAGCTTAACCGCAGCTGCCTGTGCTATTGATGTATTACTTATTAAAGACGGCACAGGCATTAAGGTTACCAATACTAACAGAACCATACTTATTATTATCTTATATCTCTTCATAAAGCCCCCCCACTTTCATATATATACTAGTATGTTTTATTATACACTAAAATTAGTATAATACAACCAATAATCGTAGTTATTTCCTTTTATTCTTATTTTTTGACAT
This sequence comes from Clostridiales bacterium, assembly GCA_012837605.1. Classification (GTDB taxonomy): domain Bacteria; phylum Bacillota; class Clostridia; order Lachnospirales; family Lachnospiraceae; genus Mobilitalea. The sequence goes on from DUQV01000095.1 coordinate 2,624, forward strand.
GCTTCGACATCAGTTGCTTTGTGTATGCATATTTTGTGCATAAGTACATTTTGTGCATATGCACATTTTCAGCATCCGAGTTATGGCATTTGCGTATAGAAACCTCTAATACATTGTTATATAATTAACAATGATGGCATACATATAGTATTATATAATGTAAGGGGGATATCTATGAAAGGATGGTTGTTTACTGCAACAGGCGTCGCACCAAAGCTTATCGAAAAAGAAGACCCCAAGGTTGTACCTGGTGAAGTTGTTCTGGATATTAAGGCTGCAGGATTATGCCACTCCGATGTGGCGGCACTGGAGGATCCGGGCTGGATGCCTCTTATTTCTGCAGCTCCCGTTATTTTTGGACATGAATGTGCAGGAGTTGTTACAGAAGTGGGTGAAGGAGTTACCGATTTGAAGGTCGGCGACCGCGTCGGTGTATGTCCTATGCATCCCGAAACCCGTGAAGCTATAGGCTATAGCCGTGATGGCGGATATGCTACGAAGCTTTTAGTACCTGCATGCCAGTGTGTTAAACTGCCTGATGAAGTATCTTTTGTACAGGGTGCTGCTGCTACGGATGCCGGTATGACATCCTATCATGCCCTGTTTGTTGAAGGAGGGGCAAAGGCAGGTATGAAGGTTGGAATTATCGGTATTGGCGGATTAGGACAATTTGCTGCTCAGATGGCACTCATTGAGGGCTGTGAGGTATATGCAGTAGATATAAGTCCTGCTGCCCGTGACCTTGCCAGAGAAATCGGCTGTCATAAAGTTTACGAAAATACCTTGGACTTGAAGGAAGATGCTCCTGAATTGATAGTTGATTATGCCGGCTTCGGACAGACTACTGCTGATGCTATAGAAGCTGTCGCATTTGGAGGAACTGTGGTTATAGCCGGAATGGGAATACTTGAGTCTACTATCAGCACGTACAATATGATATTAAAGCAGCTTACACTTAAGGGCAGTAACGGAGGTGCCCCCGAGGATATCAAGGGTGTATATGAATATTATAAGACAGGCAAACTAAATCCTCAACTGTCAACAATACCGTTTGACCAAATCGATATTGGATTGGAAAAGCTAAAGAACAGGGAAGTAAAAGGTCGTCTGGTTGCTGTTCTTGATTAATACTCCATCCGGTTACCATTAAGCAAATAAAAATTACATAAAAGAAGAGCACAGAATCTCTCATCCTCAAGAGAGTTTCCTGTTAGCTCTTCTATTTTTTTCAAACGATATAATAATGTATTTCGATGTATATGTAATTTTTTTATGGTTGCAGAATGTCTGCACATCGATGTAATATACACATTAAGAGTTTTTAGATATTCTGTGCCATTTTGCCGATCGTAAACACGCAGCGTCTCTATTGCAGGATGTATATAATTTTGCGGTTCAATGTACTCACGTACATTGAACATGATATTTTCCAGCACAAGCTCATTATATACGAATATATTAGCTTCCGGTCTGCAGCTTCTGCCCACATTAAGTGCCTGTTCGGCTTGATATTTGTAGGTACCGATCGATAAAAGATCATCAAATATATTGCTGACGCCTGATTCCAGCTTGTACATATTCAAAAGATAATCTATTTGTTTCACCCGTGTTTTTAGAAAATCTTCGGGCGTGATATTGTCGCTAAGCTTTGTCACAAGCACATAAAGCTTGTCTTCGATTACTGCTGCATACATAGTCGGTTCGGTTTCATCCACAATGTTTTTAACATAATGAAGAGTTGTCTTCTCCCTGTCACCGGATGTTACAACAACACAAAACCTTGGCTCAAGATTTAACCTCAGACTCTCAGTCCATCTGTTGAATTCTCTGTGATTTCTTATCTTTCCCTGAAAAAGGTCTCTGACAAATGCCATAATAAGAGCATTTCTGGAGCTTCTGTGATGAAAATTTTTCTGCATTTCAATTGCTGCAGTCCGACAAATCAGTTGAGTCAGCTGCACATGTATGTCATGATACTCCTTGTTCGGAAAAAGCACACCGACATATCCTTCCACAACCCCATCGATTCTGACATTTCCAACCAGCCTCGGAATGTCCTCTGCCAGACTCCTATTAATCCATACCGGTATTTCGCTGTTCTCAGTTTCATTAATAACTGAGTCCTCAAGTAACTGCCATGTCATCTGCGGAGTCATCTCATGTATGTCAAAATATTTATCCCATATAGGATCACCTATGGGCTTGTCAGGATACTGGGCAAGCTTTTTTAGTTGAGCATCTACAATTATAATCGGCAGATTAATAATCTCAAAGCCGGCTTCTGCAATAGAATTGAAACCGCCCTTTTCCAATGCAAGAAACATTTTCTTATAAGCCTTAATCAATATTTCCTTATCGCCTGATTCTTCTCCGACCTTAAACATAGCTTTACCATCCCTCATCCTATATATTGATGATTACAACGGAGTCCAAATCCCTATGTAAAGGATATATCACAAGGCATCATACGTGAGTCTGTAAAAATGTATGCTTTAGAATGGAAATGTAAACCTATCCAGCCCTAATTCATCACGCAGCTGCAGCAGCTCCTTCTGAACAGCTTCATTAATAGGAACACCGCTGTCTTTGCGCTCCAGCCATATCAGGTATTCCTTTTCACCGGCGGTATATATGCGTTCCTGACCCGGTGCTTTCGTAGAGCTTCTTAAGTCTCTTAATATGTTCCCGGCAACACGCTTAAATGCTTCCAATCCCATAAAAGCTTCAGGATCAATCGCTATAAAGAAATGTCCCAGCGGCATGGGAACTCTTTTGCCATCCTCTCCGATACCCGATAATGCTTGTAAGAAACTGCCCTGCTGCAGTGCAGCAGATAATATCTCAACCACGGTTGCATATCCGTATCCCTTATAACCACCAAGCTCCTCTCCTATACCTCCTAAAGGTGCTAATGCTGCACTACCCGTATTTAGGTCCTTTAATATCTGATCGGTATCTGTTCTTGCTTCACCGTCCCTGCCAATTACCATTCCTGCCGGGGTATCCATGCCAATACGGGAGAAATATTCGATTTTCCCCCTTTGTGTAATGGATGTCGCACAATCAAGCACAAACGGAAACTCTTCATCGGTGGGAAACCCAAATGCAAGGGGATTAGTTCCCAGCATATTATCGACTCCGAAAGTTGGAGCAATAGAAGGTCTTGCATTGGTTCCCGTAATACCTATACATCCCTCTTTAGTTGCCATGGTCAGATAATAACCAGCAATTCCATAATGAGTTGAATTACGGACCGCAACCATACCCATACCATAAGTCTTCGCTTTATTAATGGCCATATTCATAGCTTTGTATCCAATGACCTGTCCCATACCAAGATGACCGTCAACAACAGCTGTTGTTGGTCCTTCCTTTACTATCTCGAAGTTAGTGACAGGATTTTGAATACCGGCTTTTATCCGGTCAAGATAAATAGGCTTAAAGCGGTTAACACCGTGAGATTCAATCCCCCGCCTGTCGGCTTCAAGCAATACATCTGTGCATATATGTGCATCCTCCTCAGGAATGCCATATTTTATAAACACTTCATTTACAAATTCAGTTATTGTCTTCCAATCAACTATACATGTCTTATCAGCCATACTAATTATCGCATCCTTACTTAATTAATCATATTCTATATTATTTATCTTACAATTTTTTATATTAATGAACAAGAATCTTGCCAGGTTATGTATCGATTCTACTATATCATGTATTTATAATCTATCCAGAAACAGCATATCATCATTATCAATAATAAAATCAACCTCTGCATTTGATATTATCCGTTCCTTTTTTGTTGACTTA
>DUQV01000096.1 GCA_012837605.1 Clostridiales bacterium
ACATTGAATTAAAATCAAAACCAAAAACAAATGTATATTCGGTTAAGGCCAAGGGATATTATGAGGATGGAACTGAGACAGATACCATAGTACGTACTTTTTTTGTAGGCAAGGACGTTCACAGCCGATTTAACACCTTGGTATTTTCCATAACAAGCGACCCCTATAATCTTTATGATTATGAATATGGCATATTGGTACCGGGTAAGCTGCGTGATGATTTCATTAAGAACAATCCGGGTAAAAATATCGAACCTCCCGATCCTGCCAATTTTAATCTCCGTGGAAGGGAAAGCGAGAGAGAAGTGTATCTTGAGATATTCGAGCCCGACGGGACAGTAGTAGCCAGCCAAAATGCCGGAATTCGTGTGTATGGCGGCTGGTCGAGAGCCTCTGAACAGAAATCGCTAAAAATATTTGTCAGAAGATCATACGATGAAGTAAATAATAAGCTTCGATATGAATTTTTCCCTGATAAACAGTCTGCCGGTGGAGACGGTACCGTAATAGGAGCGTACAAAAGACTTGTTCTGAGAAATGCCGGTAATGACAACGGATTTGGTTTTATACGGGATGAATTATTCCATACCCTTGCAGGTCAGGCAGGCTTTAGGGACTATGAGGCAGTGCGTCCTGCTGCTCTCTTTATAAATGGAGATTACCGGGGAAACCTGTGGCTGCATGAGGTATACTGCGATGAATATTTTGAACAGCATTATGGTGATTACAGCGGAACCTTTGAAATATTGGAGGGTGGGGAAACATATAAGATAACGGATGATGATAAGAACAACAGTTATGCTGTGAAGGATTATGAGGATGCTTATTCTTATGCCCATAAGGATTTAACCAATGATGTGATATATGAGAAGCTCTGTGAATTGATTGATGTGGAAAATTATCTGGAGTACTATGCACTTCAGATTTATATATTAAACGAAGACTGGCCTCATAATAATTATAAGGTATATCGTTATTATGCTGCACAAGGGGAAGAATACGGAGAACCTCCCTTTGACGGGAAGTGGAGATATCTTCTGCATGATCTTGACTTTAGCTTTGGGATATACGGTACAAAACCATGGACAGATAACCTGAGGAGATATACCGGTACATCCGGAAGGATAAGCAGAGAAAGTCCTTTGTTCAGCAGACTTCTTCAAAGAGAGGACTGTAAGGAATACTTTATTAAGAGAACCTTAGATTTAATAAATGGTGCATTCTCAACGGATAATTTAAATCAGGTTTTGGATATGATGCATTCAGCTCGGATGAATGAACAGAAACGTATGTATAATAAAGGTCTGGTTGCTGATTGGGTAAGGCTTAACCAGCTTTACGACCGAATAGAAGATATTAAAGATTTTGGTACGGACAGAGCAAGCTATATATTGGAGAGATATAAGACATTATTTAATCTGGGTGAGATATATCAGATAAATGCAAAACCTCCTAAGGACACAGGGGTAAAGATCAATGGCATAGAAACGTTCGAAAAATTTGAAGGGAAATACTATGCCAAATATGAAACCGTACTAACTCCCATAGTTCCCGCAGGCGAAGAATTCAGTCATTGGGTTGTCAACGGAGAAATCGTTGATAATGCGGAACTAAGAATCAATTTTGCTTATGTAGTAGACGGGGAAGTTGATGTTACCTATGAATTAAAGAAAAAAGCAGAAAATCCCAAGATAATCATTGCCGAAATCTGCTCGGACGGTAACAACGACTACATAACACTCCACAATCCTTATAAAGAAGATATCAGTCTCTTAGGCTACTCAATAACCGACGATAAAAACGAACCGGGTAAGCTTATACTTCCCATGAGAATAATAAAAAGCGGCAAAAGCCTGAAAATCCTCGGGGAAACCAACCGACTTGCTAACGCCGATAATATAATACGTGCCGGCTTTAATCTAAGAGACGGTGAAACCGTAGCCCTATACTATCAAGGCGAATTAATAGAAGAAGTTACAATCCCCGACCTTAAAAACGGAAGCACATATATTCGCGATCTTAAAACCATGAAATTCTCCGAAAAGCCAAGAAATAATGATAATCAGTAACAAACAGCAATAAAGAAGCATATCCTAGGACAAATCACGAAACGACCACAAAAATCAAAACAACCATAACAGACAATGAAAAACAACGGTTTCGAAATTGCATCAGTCGGGGGGCAAGAGTCACCTAAATACACCCGTACAAGTACAGGTACCCCGTTTGTATGTCACAAGCAGACATTTTAATGTCTGTTTTGGGACATACAAACGGGGTACCTGTACTTGTACGGGTGTGTGTGGTGACACTTGCCCCCCGACTGATGCAATTCGAAACCGTCCCACAACCCTATTTTTTCGTGATTAAGGTCTTGCCGCCCATATAAGGTTGCAGAGCCTTGGGAATATTCACTGAACCGTCCGCATTCAGGTTGTTTTCTAAGAATGCAATCAGCATTCTTGGAGGTGCAACCACAGTATTATTAAGTGTATGGGCAAAGTACTTGGTATTCTCACCTACAACACGAATCTTAAGCCTTCTTGCCTGTGCATCTCCTAAGTTAGAGCAGCTTCCCACTTCAAAATATTTCTGCTGTCTGGGAGACCACGCCTCTACGTCCACAGATTTAACCTTCAAATCCGCCAAATCACCTGAACAGCACTCTAATGTTCTCACAGGTATATCAAGTGAACGGAAAATATCCACGGTATTCTGCCATAGCTTATCAAACCACATCATGCTGTCCTCAGGCTTACATACAACGATCATTTCCTGCTTTTCAAATTGATGAATCCGGTACACGCCTCTTTCTTCAAGACCATGGGCACCTTTTTCTTTTCTAAAGCATGGTGAATAACTGGTTAGTGTCTGGGGCAGGGAATCCTCGGGAATAATTGTATCTATGAATTTACCGATCATTGAATGCTCACTGGTACCTATCAGGTACAGATCCTCGTCCTCAATCTTATACATCATGGCATCCATTTCTGCAAAACTCATAACACCTGTAACCACTTCGCTCCGTATCATAAACGGCGGGATGCAGTACGTAAATCCCCGGTCAATCATAAAATCACGGGCGTATGATATAACGGCAGAATGAAGTCTCGCTATATCTCCCAGAAGATAATAAAACCCGTTGCCGGCTACTTTTCTGGCACTTTCTAAGTCTATGCCGTTTAAGCTTTCCATTATGTCAATATGATATGGAATTTCATAATCAGGAACTGTCGGTTCACCATATCGCATTATCTCTACATTTTCGCTGTCATCCCTGCCAATTGGAACGCTTGAATCGATTATATTAGGTATAGTCATCATAATCTCTGTTATCTTTTTGCCAAGCTCTGCTTCCTTTTCTTCAAGAGCCTTCAAGCGGTCGGATTGTTCGGTAACCATATTCTTAAGTTCCATGGCCTCTTCTTTTTTGCCCTGTGACATCAAGGCACCGATTTGCTTTGAAATAGTGTTGCGTTCATGTCTGAGATTATCTGCTTCCTGCTTGGCATTACGGTTTTCAATGTCCAGGGCAATCACCTCATCCACCAATTCAAGCTTATGATCCTGGAATTTGTTCCGAATATTTTGTTTTACAATTTCGGGATTTTCCCTTACAAACTTTAAATCTAACATGCTTTCCTCCTTAAAAAATTTTATTCTCACAACATACTAAAAATATTATTGCAGGTTACGACGGAGAAATTATCCTCCAATAAAATTAAATCCTTTAATCCCAGTAGTATGGGACGAAAGGATTCCGCGTTGCCACCCAAATTGTCGGTAATTGACCGACCACTCGATGGTGCTGTAAAGGGCACCGACCTTTGACTCATCGCCAACAGCTCCAAAAGTGGAAGGATTTAGAACTATCACCGATTCGCACCAAACACCGGCTCTCTGAAGAAGCTCTTAAATCGTAGCTTTTATTATCACTGTTTATGCAATATAGATTTTCACCAATTATAACCCCTTTTATTAATTTTTGCAAGAGGCTGTATGATTATTTATCAGCGTTTTTATGTCAGAGAATTAACAAACTTTTCAAATTGATAATAATTATCAATTAGTTGTTGACATATATATTGTACTTCTGTATAATATAAAACACAACATGTTGTGTTTTGTTTAATTTTTTGGTTTAATGTATAGTATTCGTTTTTTTATGCATTATATTATTGAATACATATGTACAGCCGGGATTGGAGGAAGCGTATGGAGCATTTATTGTCTGAAGAATTTTTAAATACATATCGTAATATGAAAAGCCCGCTCAGCCATATCGGTGAGTTCGTATATCTTAGAACCTACTCAAGGTATTTAGAGGATAAAAAGAGACGGGAGACATGGTTTGAGACCGTAAAAAGAACGACGGAATATAATATAAATCTGGGAATCAGATATAAAGAGAAGATGGGACTGCCTGTCAATATGGAGGATGAAGCAAGGGAAGCCGGACTGCTGTTTGACAGGTTGTTTAATCTAAAGACATTTACATCCGGAAGAACTCTGTATATGGGCGGTACGGAGGTTGTAGAGATGTATCCATTGTCTAACTTTAATTGTGCATTCACAAACATCGGGCAATTCTCGGACTTGGTAGATGTATTTTACCTTCTGATGGTAGGAAGCGGCGTGGGAATTCGTATTGCAAAGGAGGCGGTAACAAAGCTGCCAAAGATCCGTCATGCCGTTTTAGAGGGAAGATATGACGAAACAGTAAGAGCAAATACCCCCAAAGAAGCTATGGAGGATACAAGATGTATTCTGGATAAGAATGACGATTCTATTGCTGTTATATTAGTTGGTGACAGCAAAGAGGGCTGGTGTGATGCCCTGGAGAGCTATTTTAATCTGATTTCTCTCGATGAATATAAGAATGTAGCAAGAATAATTATCGATTACAGTTATGTCAGACCTGAGGGCGAACGGCTGAAAAGATTTGGCGGACGGGCATCAGGACACAAATCCATCAAGAGAATGTTCGAAAAGATTAATAAAGTAATAAACCGAAGAAGTGACGGCGTGCTGCAGACTATAGACATGCTTGATATTGCTACTATTATTAGCGAAAATGTTGTATCCGGCGGTGTAAGAAGGAGTGCGATGATGGTTATATGCGATGAGGACGATTATGAAGTCATTAATGCCAAACGCAACATCTACAAGCTGGTTGATGGGAAGTGGATCAGCGACAAGGATATTTCACACAGAAAGATGAGCAACAATTCGGTTATTTATTTTGATCGCCCATCCTTGGATAAGATAAAAGAAATAATAGAATCAATAAAGGTAAACGGAGAGCCCGGTTTTATTAACGGGATCGAGGCTTTAAGGAGAAAGCCAACCTTCGAGGGCTGTAATCCGTGCGGGGAAATTCTGCTTCAGTCGAAGCAGTGCTGTAATCTGACCACCAATAATCTCATGAGCTTTGTAAAAGGTTCTGTTCTTGATGAAGATGAGCTTAAGGAGACATTAAGGCTATCCACAAGAGTAGCGATACGAATGACATTGATTGATGTGGAGCTTCCGGAGTGGAATAAGGTCATGCAGGAGGACAGAATAATCGGAGTGTCGCTTACCGGTATGATGGATATGGTGAATAAGACCGGTATGAGCTATGATGACTTGGCGGATTTGCTAAGCAGACTCAGGGATGAGGTTCATAAAGAAGGACACCGCTATTGTGCCGAGCTTAACATAGAACCACCAAGACTTATGACAACCATAAAACCGGAAGGAAGTCTGTCCATGCTGCCTTGCGTAAGCAGTGGGATACATTTTGCCCATTCTAATTATTATATACGAAGAATCAGGATATCAGCGACGGATCCGTTATATAAGATGATAAAGGCACAGGGAAGCTATCCTATCTATAATGAAAACGGACAAGCCGATGGAGGCAGCTCAATAAAGGTTATTGAATTTCCTATTAAGGCACCGGAGGGCAGAACGAAATACGATGTGGGTGCTGTTGAACAGCTTGAATTGTATAAGATGTCGATGAAGAATTGGTCGGATCATAATTCGTCCATAACAGTCCATGTCAGTGAGCATGAATGGGATGATGTAGCACAGTGGCTATATGATAATTTTGACTATGTGGTTGGAATTACGTTCATTCCGCTTATGGAAGAGACTTATCCCTTACTTCCTTTTGAGACGACTACCCGCGAGGATTACGAGGAACGCATCCGGCGGATTAAGCCTATAGATTATGAGCTTTTGGCATTATATGATAACGATGAATTGCACGACATAACAGATGCAGACTGTGAAAACGGAGCATGTCCGGTAAGATAACCGGACATGCCTTAATTTTATCTCTTCCAAGTGCTCGGAGAGAACAGAAGCAGGATAGGGAATATCTCCAGCCTTCCTGCCAGCATATTGAACATCATAACAAGCTTGGAGAGAATTGAAAATTCTCCGAAATTGCCCATAGGACCCACCACTCCTAAGCCCGGACCTATATTGCCTAGGGTTGCCAAAGTAGCTGTAAAGGTGGTTGTTATATCAAAATTATCTAAGGATATCAGAAGGAACGATGCTGCAAATAATACCATATAAGTAACAAAAAATACATTAATAGAATGTATATTTTCTTTTTCAAGCTTTTTACCGTTTAGCTTAAGTACTTTTACACTGCGTCTGTGAACCAGATAAGACATTTCCTTGCCTATAGTTTTAAATAACACAATAATACGGGAGACCTTGATACCTCCTCCGGTGCTGCCTGCACATGCACCTATAAACATCAAGAGGACGAGTATTGTTTTTGAAAAGGATGGCCAATAATTAAAATCTAAAGTAGCATAACCGGTGGTGGTAATGATTGATGAAACCTGAAAAGCCGAATGGTGTATGGCCCCAAGAAAGCCTCCAAATCCGCCTGTATTCAAGGATATTAGGCAAACAGCAATCACGACTATTACAAAATACCATCTTACCTCTTCCATTTTAATAGCATCCTTTACCTTGCGAAGAAGGATAAAATAGTAGAAATTAAAGTTGACTCCGAACAGAAACATAAACACAGTAATTACACCCTGCAGATATGGAGAATAGGACATCATGTTGGTATTCTTTATAGCAAATCCGCCTGTCCCCGCAGAACCGAAGGTAAGAGTAAGTGCATCGAATATAGGCATTCTACCGACAATAAGCAGCAGAATCTGCAAAACTGTCATTCCTATATATATTCCGTATAACAAAGAAGCACTTGTTCTCATTCTGGGTACAAGCTTTTCTACGGAAGGTCCCGGGCTCTCGGCACGCATAATATGCATACTTTCTCCTCTTGCCAGTGGAAGTATGGCAAGAATAAATACTAATACACCCATTCCCCCGATCCAATGAGTAAAGCTTCGCCAGAATAGCATACAGTAATCTAAGGCTTCAACATCACTTAATATACTGGAGCCTGTGGTAGAGAATCCTGATATGGTTTCGAACAGGGCATCAAAAAAATTGGGAATCTGTCCACTAATATAGAAAGGAAGAGAACCCATAAAGCTTAGTATTATCCATCCTAAAGCAACGGATACGAATCCCTCCTTAGCATAAAAAACCCTGTTTTTTGGCTTTCTGAAAATCAGAGGAAGACCGATCAACAGGCATATTCCAATCGTAATAAGAAAAGCATATCCGCTCTTTTCACCATATACCATGGCTACAATAATCGGTAAAACCATGAAAGCGGCTTCAAAGCTCATAATCCATCCCAAAATGTGCAGAATAATTGATCTGTTCATAGTAGCTCCTTAGTAACGATGTATTAAGTAATAAATAATTAAATGTTGTAATAACATATATTCTGTTTACAGTAAAATATCATTAAGGTCATTTAAACCCTTGTTGGTAGTCACTATAACAACAGTATCTCCTGCCTGTATATAATCCCTGCCATTGGGAATGATTATTTTACCGTTTCGGTTAATACAGCTAACCAGTATATTAGGCTTAATTTGCAGTTTTTCTAAAGGTATCCCAAGCAGCCCGGCATTACTTCTTGCATAAAATTCCAGAGCTTCCACCTTATTATCTGCGAGTTTATATAGAGTTTCAACATTACTGCCCTTAGAGTTTTCCATTGCTCTTATATGCTGAAGAATCCGATCTGCCGTTACAAGCTTAGGATTTATAATTATTCCAAGGGGCAATTCGCCGACTATATTATCATAGGTCATTCTGGTTATCTTTGTAAATACCTTCGCTTTAGAGCATTTATTAGCATATAGAGACAAAAGGATATTTTCTTCATCATAATTAGTCAGGGAAGCAAATGCATCCACGGTTTCAATGCCTTCCTCCAGAAGTACGTTATTTTCAGTTGCATTAGCATTAATTATCATTGCATTCGGAAGCAAATCGCTCAGCTCTTCACACCGGTCTATGTTTTGTTCGATAATGGTTATCTTAATGTCTGAGTCAGCCAGTCTCTTGGCAAGGTATACGGTTAAGGTACTGCCACCAATCAACATAACATTTTTGCTGCTCTCAACGAAAATACCAATCTTTTGAAAAAAGTCAATGGCATTTTTATGGGAGGCAACTATTGATATAATGTCATTTGAATGCAACCTAAAGCTGCCTGAGGGGATAAACACCTGATCATCACGCTCAACAATGCAGACCAACACCTTGCTATGAAGCTCGGAGGAAATATTCATTATCTTCATATCATTAAGAACTGAATTCTCAGGAACTTGAAATCTTAATAATTCTACCTTACCCTTCGCAAAGGTGTCTATTTCTATAGCGGAAGGAAGATTGATTAAAGCAGCCATCTCGATTGCAGATTCAAGCTCAGGGTTTATGGTCATTGATAATCCCATTTCTTCCTTGATAAATTCTATTTCATCATTATATACAGGATTGCGGACTCTGGCTATTGTATGACATTTCCCTGCCTTTCGTGCCACCAGACAGCAAAGAAGATTAAGCTCATCCGACCCGGTCACAGCGATCAGAAGATCAGCCTTCTCAATACCTGCCTCTAAAAGAACACTATAGCTTGCGCCGCTGCCTACGATACCCATGACATCCATAAAATTAGTTATGTTATCTATAGCTGATGCTCTATTATCCACAACAACCAGATTATGACCTTCCTGATCCAGCTGTTCAGCTAAGGTTAATCCGACTTTTCCGCAACCAACTATAATAATATTCATAAT
>DUQV01000013.1 GCA_012837605.1 Clostridiales bacterium
AGAATTTATAAAGATACCAAAAAGAAGAAAACATTACGCACTTTTTAAAAGTTAAAGAAACTCTGAAACGCCGTGTTTATAAGGTGTTCCAGAGTTTTGTCTTCTTACAACTGTCAAAGACAGGATTCTACTCTTTCATACAATATATAGTATCACAACAGCTATCATTTGTCAAAATCTTGTTAAAAAAGCTTAATATTACTTAAGTGCTATTTACCCCCATTCTCCTCCTCTTCAACTACATTATCCTCCAAAGTTTCGCACTCCTTTTCTTCTGTTTTTATCTCCCAATGAATCAGAAATGAAAGTGCTGCACGGAGCAGGATTATTCCTCCAACCATCGCTATATCCTGCCATCTGGTTACTCCAACGGTTCTAAGTATTTCTCCACCCATCTTAAATTCAAGTCCCAAAGCCATTCCTTTTGCCAATTCCAACCTGGTATATGGGCTTTTCTTAATAAAATTATAAACCCCAACCACACCTGCCAGAACAAGGATTACTACACCTACAAACTCAAACATCAGTGTTCCGATCTCACAAGCAATATCAAGCCACACATGAAACTGTTCCATTTTCCATGACTCCTTTATATTAATATTCTTTAATAATATTTTGACTGGTCTTGTCTTAATATACAAAAGACACATCTAATAATATGATATTTGTACTGAAAAGTAAAGCCGGAAAGCTATTTATATATTTAATATTCTCAAATATTTATTAATTTTTTTAGTAGATATTACATATATTATATTTTGAGCTTTCTTTTTTTTCTTATCACAATTATAATAATAGAATAGTATATAATTTAATTAAAACGAAAGGATGATGAAGCATATGAAGAAATTCGGTAAATTTTTAGTTGGAACCCTATCTGTTGCTACCCTCGCTGCCGGTGCTTATTATATTTATAAGAATTTTATAAAGAACGATACCTCCGATGATTTTGATGATTTCGAAGACGATTTTGATGATTTTGGTACAGATGATGAAATTGATGGACCAAATGATACCAGAGAATATGTGCCGATACAGATAGATTCCGAAGAAGAGCTTAAGGAAGCTGAGGATGTCCCCACCGATACCGACACAGCTCAGGATAAAACCGAGGCGGAAACCGCAGATGTTAACGAAGCACAGGACGCAGCTGAGGTCGAAACCGCAGATACCGACGATACAGCTCAGGACGAAGCTAAGGCAGGGAAGAAGAACAAAAATAAAAAATAAGATATATTCTTCTTAAACATTAAAGCTTTCTGATAGACTTATCCCTCATCAACAGTCTGATGAGGGATTTTTTATCATACAGAATACTAATTGCTCAGATTAATCATAAGTTCCTCTATGTCCTGAATAAGTGCGGTATGATTGGCTGTAATATATACACTGTGTGATGTAATGTCATTCTTCGTATAATCCACTGTTACCGAAGCACCTCCGATAATAACCTGCGTATCCCTATTCTCTGATGTAAGCTTTATAATATATTGAACGGCTGTATCCTCTTTTGGTTCAAATATAAAGCTGTGCTTCTGCATTATTGTATAGAATTCATCTATCTGTTTCCGATCTGATATTGTCTTTATTACTTCTGCACCGTCGGAGATTATTACCGTGTTTATATCAGCAGCCTCTATATGAGTTATATCTGTAAATGCGAGCATCTCCTGAACAGATGTCAATCCCGCATTAAACCCGGATGCTTCCTCTTGTTCCTCCGGTCTTATCTTCATACCCATATCCACGGTCTGTTCCTCATCTGCGGTATCCTCTGTAGACCCCTCAACTGTATCCTCTGAAATTCTGTTGGCTGATTTTAACACTTCCCTTTTATCCATGTCATAAGCCACGTCATCCTTTGGTGCATCCATTATCCCGTATAACTCAGCAGACCCGGTACCATCACTGTCAGAAGCGTACTCAGATTCTGCCATATCCATTTTTGTCTTCATAGGTGAAAGCATCCTGATTGCATTTAGACCTGCAGCCAATATCAGAACCGCTGCTGCAGCTGTAACAAGCATACGGGCATGTCTGTATACGAATGAGGTTTTTTTATGATCCACAATATCTTTGGCGGCATCCGGCTCATTCGCCTCATGCATTCTGATTGCATCCAACGTTCTTCTTATCAGTTCCTCGGATACATTTATACCATCCTCTTCTAAGGAAGCATTCAGATGGGACTTTATATTTAATTTATCAAAATCGATTCTTTCTCTATCCTTTCGATTAAAACTCATCCGATACCCTCCCTTCCAACATGTCTTTAAGCTTCTGCCTTGCTCTCGAAAGCCTGCTTTTTGCGGTACCTTCAGCTATATTAAGTGTTTGTGCTGCCTCTGCAATCGTCATCTCCTGAAAATAGACACACAGCACCACTTCCCGATATTTTGCAGGCAGGGAAAGGACTGTCTCCTTGATTAAATGCTTTGTATCCTGCATCTCAACCTCATCATAATCAGTTTCACTTACAATAGCGTCCTCCTGATATTCCATCATGGGGACTACTCTCCTGTTATAGGCACTTTTCAAATAATCCTTACAGGTATTTATAGTGATTCTTATTATCCAGGTCTTAATACTGGAATTGCCTTCAAAAGTTGAAAGCTTCTGATTAACCTTTATAAAAACTTCCTGAAATATATCCTCTGCAGTATGGATATCCTTGACATACATATATGCCGTTCTAAGCACATCATTGCCATATTCCCTAATCAGAGCCTCGATCTCATATGCAGGAGAAATATCAGAATTTTCATTTTGTATATCCCTTTGCATCCAATTATCCCCCTATACTATACCTAATAATCAGTCA
>DUQV01000097.1 GCA_012837605.1 Clostridiales bacterium
ATAATACTCTTGGACTAACTGAAGATGAATATGCATTATTTCAAAAAAATGGAGAGTTAGCTATTGATGATATTATTAAAGCAAGAAAGCTAAAATCAGAAATAATCGATAAAGCCAAGGTCTTTTTGCAATAGCAGTGTTTTTATGCCAATTTTAATAATAACTATTTATCATCTGTCCCATTTATCACATAATGCATGGATTTGATTTGTGAATTTGGCAAGATCCTTGTTCGCACCGCCTTTGTTTCGCTGAATAACAGCCGCCAGTCTCTTTCCCGCCTCCACCAGCCGTTCGAATACCGTAGATACTCTGTCTCTTTCTACCTTCTTGGCAACAGGTATCCGCTGACCTTCCACAACTATAACATCCCTAAGAAGGTCCACCACGGTTCCGCTGTAAGGAGCGTATGCATTATATCCCAGCTCCTTGCTTATATACTCTGTGAATATCCCAACAACCCGGTCATCACCATGAACTACAAACACCCTTTCAGGCTTCTTCTCGAATGCCCCTAACCACCTTAAAAGTCCATCCCTGTCTGCATGACCGCTGACACCGTTAAGCCGGCAAATACGGGCATTTACCGAAATGGTTTCACCAAACAGCTTAACCTCAGGTGCTCCATCCAGTATTATTCTCCCCAAACTGCCTACAGCCTGATGTCCCACAAAAAGAATTGTGCTGTCCTCTCTCCAAAGATTATGTTTAAGATGATGCCGTATCCGTCCTGCATCACACATACCTGCTGCCGAAATAATAATCTTAGGCTCATCAATATCATTAATTGCCTTAGATTCATCTGAAGTAATCGTTGTTTTTAAACCGGGAAATTTTATCGGGTTAATTCCTGCATTTATTAATTCAACAGCCTCTTTGTCAAAATATCCAAACATATTCTTCTCATAGATATGTGTGGCTTCAATAGCCAACGGACTGTCAACATAAACACTGAAATTATTATGCCCTTTAATCAGATTATCTTCCTTAATTTTTCTTATATAATATAGCAGCACCTGGGTTCTTCCTATGGCAAAGGACGGTATAACCAGATTTCCGCCTCTGTCAAAGGTGTCTTGAATAATATTTGTCAATGTATTCACATAATCCGGCGGTACATCATGATTTCTGTCACCATAAGTCGATTCCATAACGACATAATCCGCCTCCCTGATATACTGCGGATCATTGATAAGAGGCTGATTAATATTACCTATATCTCCTGAAAATACTATCTTTTTTGTTACTTCATCCTCAGTAATCCATATCTCGATACTGGCTGAACCAAGTAAATGACCACCATCTGTAAAACGTACTTCTATACCATCAAAAAGTGTAAATTTCTCATTATAATCATGGGAAACGAACATACGAACCGTTCCCATTGCGTCCTCCATATCATATATGGGAACATAAGCCTTGCCCCCTGCACGCTTTCCTTTTCTGTTTCTCCATTCTGCCTCTGCCATCTGGATATGAGCACTGTCACGAAGCATTATATCGCATAGGGCACTGGTTGCACCGGTTGCATGAATTTTACCTCTAAAGCCCCTATTATACAGTAAGGGCAAATTACCTGAATGGTCTATATGTGCATGCGTTAACAGTACGGCATCTACTAAAGCCGCAGATATAGGCAGCTCCTGGTTTTCAAATGTATCCCTGCCCTGTTCCATTCCACAATCAATCAGGATATGTCTGCCGCAGGCTTCCAGATAAAAGCAGCTTCCTGTCACCTCATGAGTTGCTCCCAAAAATGTCAAACGCATAAGTATTGCCTCCTTCTTAAATATATCTGTATTATTAGTACATCGTAAGCTGTTCTAATTTTTTTCGATCAATAATACTAATTACACCCCTGCTTAGAGATACCATTCCTTCATTCTGAAAGTATTTTAGCATACGGGTTACCACCTCTCTTGCAGTTCCAAGATTATTAGCAATTCTTTCATGCGTAATCTCAATACTATCCACCTCATCAATATTGGACTGTTCCAATAAAAAGATAGCCAGCCTTTTATCCAGCGACATAAATACAACCTGTTCCATAATCCACATGACTTCGGAAAAACGTGAAGCCATCAGTTCGTTAGAAAATACCTGAACAGCCATAGATTCCTTTGAAAGTTTATCAAATATGTGCGTAGGTATCAGATAGGCTGTGGTATCCTTCTCCGTTTCAATAAATATGTCAAAGTTAATATTCTTCATAATACATGAGGCTGAAAATATACATACATCCCGGTCAAACAAACGATATAATGTTATCTCCTTGCCGTTTTCAGAGACAATATAAGCACGAACCTGACCGCTTTCAATCAGAAAAAGTCCCGAACAGTTTTCCGAACTGCTGCGCATTGCCTCTCCTTTATTAAATTGTTTTCTTACTATGGACCGGTTTAATAAGATCTTTTGATTCTCAGTCAGATCCTTCCAAAATTTAAGGGCTTCTTTGTAATACTCATCTTTTATGCTCATACCAACCCTCCACAAAGTATTAAAAGTATTAATAATAGTCAGGAATATCATTCTCCTTTTCTCATTATACTTTAACTTCTCTCTAAAATCTACCAGATAAAGGACCTTACAGTTTTTTTTAGAGCTTAAATACGCAATATCTCGCTTTAAACTTTTATTTTCTCCAAAAGAGCATCCTCATTAAATTAAAAAAGAACTGTTTCATGACTAATTTATTAGTAAAGAAACAGCCCTCGGTGCCTAAGGTTTCACTTATAATTCTATCTGGATTCTAAAAGCTTAATTACCTTATCCTCCTCTAACGGTCTACTTAGCAGATATCCTTGAACATAATCACAATTTTGCTCTATCAGGTAGTCAAGCTGTTCCTCAGTCTCCACACCCTCTGCCACTACTTCAATACCCAGCTGATGTGCCAGATATATAATATATCCAACAATATTACTCTCGGAATCCTGTCTGTCAATTTTGTCTATAAAGGTTTTGTCTATCTTTAAGACATTGATTGGCAGCATCTGCAGATAGCTTAATGATGCATATCCGGTTCCAAAATCATCAAGTGCTATTCGGATTCCCAAATCACGAAGCTGATTTAATACATCTATAATATGTTCAGGGAAGGATATCATTACAGATTCTGTTATCTCCAGCTCAAGAAGGCTGCTGTTGAAGCCTGTTTCTTCTAATGCTTCCTGCAGCATAGGTACAAAAGAAGGCTCAGCCAGTTGTACCGCGGATATATTTATTGATACCACTACATAGCTCTGATAGCTTTTATGGAACTCAATAAATCTCGTTAATACTGAACTTATTATCCATCTTCCTATCTCATTAATCATTCCCGTTTCTTCCGCAATGGGAATAAATGATGCCGGACTGACTAATCCCATAGCCGGATAATTCCATCTTATAAGTGCTTCAAATCCTCTTA
>DUQV01000098.1 GCA_012837605.1 Clostridiales bacterium
AGCAGAATTAAGAAACAGAGTGATGTTGTTATCGGTATTACTACCGGTGGCGGACAAGGTATGACGGTTGAAGAAAGATTTGCAGTAATCCCCGAATTCAAACCGGAAATGGCTTCAGCTAACGGTGGTTCTATGAACTTCTGTTTCTCCAGACTTGCAGACGGAATTGAAAATCCTAAATATGACTGGGAAATTCCTTTCATGAAAAGAACGTATGACAATGTTTTCAAGAACACATTTAAGGATATTGAATACTGCATCAATATCATGAATGAAAATGACACCCGTCCCGAATTCGAAATATTTGATTATGGTCAGCTGGCCAATATTGCATATTTTGTTAAAAAAGGTATTGTTAAAGATCCTTTATATCTACAGTTTGTCCCCGGAGTAATGGGCGGCATGCCTATGGGTCTTGACGGATTATTCTTTATGATAGACCAAGCTAAGAAGATGTTTGGTCCTGATGTTATGTATTCCATGGTTGCCGGCGGAAGAAGAATGTTCCGTTTCGAGACTGTATGTGCTATCACAGGCGGTAATGTCCGTGTAGGTCTTGAAGACGGTATATACATCAAACCAAATGGTGAGTTGGCAGTAAATAATGCTGCTCAGGTAGAGAAGATAATCCGTATCCTAACAGCTCTTGACTACGAAATTGCATCTCCTGATGAGGCAAGAGAAATGCTCAAATTAAAGGGTAAAGACAAAGTTAATTTCTAACAACAATCAACATTATAGCTAACATAATAGCTATATATTATGTTATGGAAAGGGGCATATATGTTTAAAGATGTAGTAATCGTATCGCAGGCCAGAACGGCAGTTGGCGGTTTTGGCGGCTCTTTAAAAGATTTTAACAGTATTGATTTGGCTACAATTGTAATCAAAGAAGCAATAAAAAGAGCAAGCATTGATCCTAAAGAGGTTGATGAAACCGTGATGGGATGTGTGGCTCAGCATGGTCTTAATGCATTTTTATCAAGAATTGCATCACTGAGGGCAGGTTGTTCTATCGAAAGCTCCGCACTGAATGTCAACAGGCTGTGTTCATCCGGTCTGCAGGCAATCGTTACTGCGGCCACCTCAATTGATCATGGTGATTATGATGTGGCTGTTGCCGGTGGTACGGAAAGCATGAGCAATGTACCATATGCCATATATAATGCCAGATGGGGTCTCCGCATGGGAGATTCTACCATATCAGATGAGCTGACAGCTGCTTTGTCCGAACCTATAGTAGGTGATGGCACTCATATAGCAATTACAGCAGAAAATGTCAGCGAAAAATATGGCATCAGCAGAGAACGGTTGGATGAATATTCTCTTGAAAGTCAAAACCGCGCCTTAAAAGCAATTAAAGAAGGAAAATTCAAAGAAGAAATCGTACCTATAGAAATTAAGTTTAAAAAAGAGGTTAAAATATTTGATACGGATGAGCATCCCCGTGAAACAACCATAGAAAAGCTTGCAAAATTAAGAGCCTTTGCAAAAAAAGACGGTATAGTAACCGCCGGAAATGCTTCCGGAATAAATGACGGTGCGGCCGCAGTTCTGCTAATGACCTCAGAAAAAGCTAAGGAGCTTGGGTGTAAGCCTCTTGTTAGAGTGGTTGATTATGCTGTTTCCGGTGTGGATCCCAATTATATGGGAATGGGACCGGTCTACTCAACGAATAAGCTTCTTGAGAAAACAGGACTTACCGTAAAAGATATCGGTCTTGTAGAGCTGAATGAAGCATTTGCAGCTCAGGCAATCGCTTGTATTGACGAACTGGGCTTTGATTATTCTATCGTAAATGTAAATGGAAGCGGAATCTCCTTAGGTCATCCTATCGGAGCAACCGGAGCGATTATATCAATAAAACTCATAAATGAGATGAGACGCCGCAATGTACGCTATGGACTGGCAACACTTTGCATCGGTGGCGGTCAGGGTCTCTCCGTTTTATATGAATTAGTATAATTGCAGCTTGTTATCGAATAGGAGGTTGAAATGAACGAGCAACCAATCAGCAGTAATGAAATATTAAATTCATTCGCTGCTTATGATGAGAAAGCAGTAGATTTAGAACTAATAAATGCACTGAAAAACAGCCGGCACAAAATTGTTGTACTTGATGATGATCCTACAGGTGTTCAGACCGTGCATGGTGTCCATGTATATACTGACTGGAGTATAAGCAGTATAAAACAAGGCTTTGAAGAAGAAAATTCAATATTTTTCATTCTTACAAATTCCAGAGGCTTTACAGAGGAAGAAACCATCAGGGTTCATCAGGAAATCGCTTCGAATATAGTTGCCGCAGCTAAGGAAACCGGCAGAAAGTTTATTGTAATCAGCAGAGGCGATTCAACTCTGCGCGGTCACTATCCTGTTGAAACTGAGGTGTTAAAGAATAAAATCGAAGAGCTGACAGGCGATAAAATTGACGGCGAGGTTATTATACCCTTCTTTCTTGAAGGTGGTCGTTATACCATAAATAATGTGCACTATGTACTGGAAAATGACACCCTGGTACCGGCAGGCAAAACAGAATTTGCAATGGATCGAACATTTTCTTACTCAAGTTCCCATCTTGGTGAATGGGTAGAGGAAAAAAGCAAGGGTGCCTATTCAAAAGACAGTGTAACCTATATCAGCCTTGATGAGCTTAGAGCACGGGATTATGAAGGTATCTGCAACAAACTGACAGGAGTAAATGATTTTAATAAGATTGTTGTAAATTCTATTGATTATTATGATGTAAAGGTTTTTGTGACTGCTCTTATGAAAGCCATATCTGAAGGCAAAAATTATATTTTCCGCAGTGCTGCGGCACTTACCAAAGTAATTGGCGGAATAAGCGATAAGCCGCTGCTTACAAGGGAAGAATTAGTGAACACCAAAAACAAAAACGGCGGTATCATAATGGTCGGATCTCATGTTAAAAAAACCACACAGCAGCTTGAAAATCTAAAAAACCTTGACGGCATTAAATTCATAGAATTTAACCAGCATCTTGTACTGGACGATGAGGCATTTGAAGCAGAGATTAAACGGGTAATAAAGGAAGCTGAGGACAACATATCGGCAGGTCAAACTGTTGCAGTCTACACCAGAAGAGAACGTTTTGACCTTAATACAGGCAATAAAGAGGATGAGTTGCGTCTGTCCATAAAGATATCCGATGCAGTTACCAGAATAATCTCCGATCTTTCGGTCAGACCAAACTTTATTATTGCTAAGGGAGGTATCACCTCCAGTGATATAGGAACCAAAGGATTAAAGGTGAAAAGAGCTTTAGTTTTAGGGCAAATCCTGCATGGTATACCTGTATGGCTTACAGGAGAAGAAAGTAAATTCCCAGGAATGCCATATGTCATATTCCCGGGTAATGTAGGTACTCCTACATCACTTTTAGAAGCAGTAAAAATAATGCTTCCAAATTAGATAACACTACAAAGTAACACTACAAAATAAAGATTATTGATGCGCTGTAGTATGCGCTTGAATGGAGGTAAAAATATGAAGCTTGCAGGAAAATATGCTGTGGTTACCGGAGCAGCAAGAGGTATAGGTGCAGCAATTGCATTAAGATTTATTGAAGACGGTATAGAAGGGGTTGCACT
>DUQV01000099.1 GCA_012837605.1 Clostridiales bacterium
GGTGATATCTCAACCGGATGATCCATGATGAAGGTGGGTTGAACCAGATGCTTCTCCACATATTCTTCAAAGAACAGATTGATGATATCTCCTCTTTTGTGTCTTTTCTCAAATTCAATATTATGCTCCTTAGCCAGTGCTTTAGCAGAAGCCTCGTCCTTTATCTCATTAAAATCAATATTCGCATACTTTTTAATAGCATCAATCATCGTAAGTCTTTCAAATGGTTTTGACAAATCTATCTCTTCACCTTCATAAGTCACGACAGATGTGCCAACCACTTTGTTGGCAACCGTTCGGAACAGATCCTCCACCAAGTCCATCATGCCATAATAATCGGTGTATGCCTGGTATAGCTCCAGTAGTGTGAATTCAGGATTATGCTTGACGGACAAGCCTTCATTACGAAATACTCTTCCGATTTCATATACACGTTCCAAACCGCCCACAATCAGTCTCTTAAGATACAGCTCCAAAGAAATTCTCAGATACAAGTCCTGATCCAAAGCGTTGTGATGGGTGGTAAACGGTCTGGCAGCAGCACCACCTGCATTAGGTACCAGTACCGGAGTTTCAACCTCAATAAATCCCTTATTATCCAGATAATTTCTGATTTCCCGAATAATAAGCGACCGCTTAATGAAGGTATCTCTTACCTCCGGATTTACAATCAAATCCACATACCTTTGACGGTATCTGGTATCTGTATCCCTAAGTCCGTGATACTTCTCAGGAAGTACCTGCAGGCTTTTTGAAAGAAGTACTATGCTTTTTGCTTTTATTGAAATCTCACCCGAGTGAGTCTTGAATACTTCACCCTCAACACCTATTATATCGCCTATATCATATTTCTTAAACTCAGTATATTCTTCTTCACCGATTTCATCTCTTCTAACATAAATCTGAATATCACCCTTCAGATCTCTTATGTTACAGAATGAAGCCTTGCCCATTATACGCTTTGTCATTATCCGTCCGGCTGCGGATACCACTGTACCTTCAAAACTTTCATAATTATCGATAATATCAGTAGAATGATTAGTAATATTGTATTTCATTATCTGAAAAGGATCTTTACCCTTATCCTGAAGCTCTGCAAGCTTTGCTCTTTTAATTTTTAGCAGTTCATTCATATCCTGTTCATTTTGTAATCTTTCGTCAGACATATATACCTCTCATTCCGCTACATTAGTAGCTATTTGTTACTTTATTAATTTGATTTTTGTATTTCCAATATTTCATATTGAATGATTTCGCCATGGGTCTCAACATTTACAATCTCACCAACTTTTTTCCCAAGAAGCTCTCTGCCAAGCGGAGATTCATTTGATATTTTGCCCTTAAGGCTATTAGCTTCTGTTGATCCCACGATTTTATATGTTAACTCCTCTTTTAATCCCAAGTCATAGATACGAACCTTGCAGCCAATATTGATTACATCGACTTCGACTTCATCTTCTATGACCACTTCAGCATTTCTAAGGATTTTATCAATTTCTTCAATTCTTAGTTCAATATCTCTCTGCTCATTCTTAGCAGCATCATATTCCGCATTCTCTGACAGATCCCCCTGTTCTCTTGCTTCTTTAATTTTTTGTGCTACTTCTTTTCTTTTGTTAACCTTTAAGTCATGAAGCTCTTCTTCCAATTTTTGTAACCCTTCATAAGTTAATATGTTTTTCTTCTCGACCATAAAACACCCTTCCTCCATGTTGCATATTACTTTTAATCCCATATAACACATTCAAAGTATTATATATCATCAATAGTTTCTTGTCAACATTATAAGTTATCCTATAATTTCTCATTATTTATCAAAATATTCACACAATTGGGACATTTTTTCGCAATTTCATCCTGCTGAAAAGTTACTTATATCTTATCTTTATAACATATAAAATATACCGTCCATTTATGAATATTCTGTAATAATCTTAATAAAATAATTTCAAATATGTCAGCTTGTCTTAATATCATCCAATGATTCCAATGACTGAACCGTCTTCCCTAAACGGCAGTTCAGATGTTCTTAACCAAGCTGTATTCACCCGCCTTAACACAAGAGATAAAATCATGTATGCTGTTAAGTGGTCTTTTGAATGCCATAGCATTATATTCTGATTCAAAGCCATGAGAATCCGTTCCTGCAAAGGCGGGCAGATTATGTTTCTTTGCATATTCAACCGCCTTTCGGTCACATTCTGCACTTCTGTTTCCTACATTATAGACCTCAACTGCATCAATATGCTCAGGAAAAAGACGTATCTTCTCAATATAAGCTCTATCCCTGAAAGGATGTGCATGAACCACATAACCCCCGGCTTTATGAATATAATAATACTGTTCTTCTACCGACCAATAAAGCATCTCCGGATGATTTCTCATCCAATCAGGATCTAATCCGTAGATTAAAAATTCTGTCGTTCTAAAATTAGATTCCCACCCGAAGAATACGGACAATCCAATCTTGTCTCCTTCTTTCTTGGCATTTTCATATCCCTTACAAAACAAATTTACCCGTTCTTCCCAAGGTAAATTATGTGGAATGGCTGTATTTCCCGTAAAAAAATGATCTGTAACAATAATACCGGTATATCCGGCTTCTTTATATTTTCTTGCCTGTTCTGCACCGGTAACGTAAGAACATGCACTTGCTTCACTGGTATGAAGATGGGTTTCATATAGATATAAGCCCACTGTAACACCTAGCCTTTCTAAACTAGCATATCACACTGTCTGTAGTATCTATTATTATATATAATAATAGATCCTTCTGAGTATTGCTCACATTATACATCATTTAATTATAATTTCCAACACTTTATTACTTAACATCCAATCTGTTATGAATGCATTCATAATATGTTCCAAATGAATGCAGACTCTATTATAATCTAAAAAACTCTTTTGTGCCACTATTTTGTTAAAAGAATGAAACAGTTTCACGAACGTATGATTGTAAATAAACTAGAAAAATACAAACTGTTGTGTTATAATCAGTTAGAATAATCTACATATAGAATATTGGTAAAAGGGGAATATGACAATGGAACAATATAGCGGAAGTCAAATTGTCGTTTTAGAAGGGCTTGAAGCAGTCCGCAGACGACCGGGTATGTATATAGGCTCCACCGGACCAAGAGGTCTTCACCACCTTATATGGGAAATTATTGACAACGGTATTGATGAGCATTTGGCAGGATATTGTAATCAGATTGACGTTACAATTCGAAAAGATGGTGGTATAGAGATTTTTGATAACGGACGTGGCGTACCGGTAGATATTCATCCAATAAAAAGGATACCAACTCCCCGTGTAGTCTACACCACACTTCACTCCGGAGGTAAATTCGACAGTACCGTATATAAGGTATCAGGAGGTCTTCACGGAGTCGGTGCGTCAGTAGTAAATGCTCTTTCAAAGCGTATGCTTGTAGAGATAAGAAGGGATGGGAAAATATATCGTGATGAATATATAAATGGCGGTAAGCCTGTAACGAAATTAGAAAACGGTCTTCTTCCTGTTGTCGGAAAATGCAGCAAGTCAGATACAGGTACGAAAGTTATATTCTATCCGGATGAAACAATCTTTGAATCCGTAGAATTCAAAGCTGATATAATTCAAAAAAAACTTAAAGAAATAGCATATCTTAATAAAAATCTTCTTCTTAATTTTAAGGACGAAATAACCGGAATTACAAAAACCTATATAGAAAAAGACGGTATAAAAAGTTATATTTCCTATCTGACAAGAGATATGAATACCCTTCATGATGAACCAATATATCTGGAAGGCAAAAGCGGTGATATCGAGGTGGAAATATCCTTCCAATACACCGACAGTTTTTCTGAGCAAATAAACTCATACTGCAACTGTATCAACGTTGTTGACGGTGGAACCTTAGTTACCGGCTTTAAAACAGGTCTTACCCGTGTCATGAACCAATACGCAAGGGAACTTGGCGTATTAAAAGATAAGGATGAAAACTTCGACGGAAAAGATATCCGTAACGGTATTGTGGCAATAGTATCAATAAAACATCCTGATCCGCAGTTTGAGGGACAAACCAAGACAAAGCTTGGCAATACCGATGCCAAAACAGCAGTTGAAGAAGTATTTTCACAAGAAGCCCAACGCTGGTTTGATAAAAATGTCGAGGTATTAAAGGCGATTCTTGATAATTCAATGAAATCATTTAATGCAAGAAAAGCCAGCGATAAGGCAAGAACTGCCGTACTGAAGCAGCTAAATGATGTAGATACCAGAAGTAAGCTTGCTTCCTGTTCCTCAAAAAAACCGGGAGAATGTGAATTATACATAGTGGAGGGTGATTCCGCAGGCGGAACGGTAAAGACCGCAAGAAATCGTCGTACCCAAGCCGTGCTGCCCTTAAGAGGCAAGATATTGAATGTTGAGAAAGCCTCTCTTGAAAAAATACTGGTAAATAACGAAATCAAATCTATGATTGCTACCTTCGGATGCGGCATAGGTGATGATTTTGATATATCAAAGCTTAATTACGATAAAATAATTATCCTGACCGATGCTGATGTGGACGGAGCTCATATCAGTACTCTGCTCCTTACATTCTTCTACCGGTTTATGCCTGAATTAATAACAGCCGGTAAGCTGTATAAAGGCTTGCCTCCTTTGTACAGAGTAGAATATGAAACAAATAAAAATAATAAGAAGATTAAAGAATCATTATACTTATATAACGATTTTGAACTTGAGAAACTTAGAAAAGATAATGATTATAAAATTTTAAACATCCAGCGGTATAAAGGTCTTGGCGAAATGGATGCACATCAGCTGTGGGAAACCACTCTGAATCCCGAAACCAGGACATTAGCTCAAATAACTATAAGTGACCATATTGAAGCCGATGAAATTACAAATATTCTGATGAGCAGTAATGTTCCCCCAAGGCGTATTTTCATAATGGATGAAGCAAAATACGCTAAGCTGGATATATAAATAATTTAAAGTGAAGGTATGCCTTTACTGTGAGACTGGGAGGTAATATGAAACAAAATCTACATGATCAAATCATACAATTGGACTATTCGGAAGAAATGAGGACAAGCTTTCGCGACTATGCCATGAGTGTCATAGTATCCAGAGCTATTCCGGACGTTAGGGACGGACTGAAGCCTGTTCAACGAAGAATATTATATTCCATGATAGAACTGGGATTGGATCCCACTAAACCTCATAGAAAGAGTGCACGTATTGTCGGTGATACTATGGGTAAATATCATCCGCACGGTGACAGCTCCATATACGATGCATTGGTACACATGTCAAAGGATTATACTCTAATGGTTCCATTGGTGGATGGACATGGCAACTTTGGTTCCATAGACGGAGACGGAGCCGCAGCCATGCGTTACACCGAAGCAAGACTCTCACCGGGTGCAATGGCTCTTCTTGATCATTTGGAAAAGGGTCTGATAGATTTTAATCCTAACTTTGACGGCAGTGAAAAGGAACCCGTTGTACTTCCTGCCATGATTCCTAATCTTCTAATAAACGGTACAACCGGTATTGCTGTAGGCATGGCAACCAATATTCCTCCTCACAATCCGGACGAGGTAATCGATGGTGTAATTGCGTACATGGATGATCCTGATATCACTACCCAAGGGCTTATGGAATATATTCCGGCTCCTGATTTTCCCACAGGCGGAACGATTATTAATGTAGATGAAATGGAACAGATATATGAAACCGGCGAGGGCAAAATCAGAATTCGTGCAAAGGCAGAAATAGAAAACGGAGAAAACGGACGAAAAAATATTGTTATTACAGAGATACCTTATACAATTGCCGGAAACAAATCAAAGCTTGTTGAGAGTCTTTCAAACCTGATAAAGGATAAGGTTTTTGAAGAGATTCATGATGTAAGAGACGAGTCCTCCAAGGAAGGAATTAGAATTGTCATTGAAGTAAAAAGAGACCGTGATATTGAAAATCTCTTAAATGGTCTATACAAAAAAACCGTTTTAGAGGATACATATTCAGTTAACCTTCTTGCCATCAAGGATCAGCAGCCTGTTGTTTTCAGCTTAAAAGGTCTGATAAGCGAATTTGTAGATTTTCAGGTGGAAATATATACTAAAGAATATAACTATCTTCTTGATAAAGCTCAGAAACGGCTGGAGATAGTAGATGGTTTAATTAAAGCTACCGATGTAATTGACCTGATTATAGAGGTTCTGCGGGGAAGCTCTTCCATAAAGCAGGCAAAAGCATGCCTTATGGAGGGAAACACCTCAGATATTAAGTTTAAGTCCGAAGCGTCAAAGAAAGAGGCAGCGACCTTTTGTTTCACAGAAAGACAGGCCGATGCCATACTCTCCATGCAGCTGTCCAAATTAATAGGGCTGGAAATTCTTAAACTGCATGATGAAAAAGATTCCCTTAATGATTCCATCAGAGAGTATGAGAAAATACTCGGAAGCACTAAGGAATTATATAAGATTATAAAAAAACGCCTGCTTGAATATAAGAAGATTTTCCATTCTCACCGTAAAACCATGCTTATTAACGCAAAGAGCAAGGATTATGTAGAAGAAGTTAAGATTGAAGATATTTATGTGCTTATAGACAGATTCGGTTATGTCAAATCATTAGACACAACAAGCTATTCGAGAGTCCTAGAAGACAATCTTAAAGAATTTAACTACATCATTCAGATGAAGAATACGGACAGGCTATGCTGCTTTACAGCCGAGGGAAATATGTTCCAGATCAAGGCAGAGAATATACCAAAATGCAAGATGAAAGACAGAGGTTCATTAATTCAGACATTATGCAAGCTTGATAAGGAAGAGGTCATTCTTTATACATCCTTTGAACAGCTGTTTGAATCCCAGTTGCTGTTTATTACAAGGAAAGGTTTTATTAAGCAGGTATCAGGGGCAGAATTTGAAACCAATCGCTCACAGATAAGTGCTACCAAGCTGGAGGCTGATGATGCGGTGGTAGGTATTACCTTACTGTCTGCAGGAGATATTCTGGCCAATAATCTGAAGGTCATAATACTTACCGATAAAGGACTGTCTCTGGGCTTTCCGCTTTCAGAAGTACCGGAATTAAAAAAGAACAGCCGCGGTGTAAAGGCCATCAAGCTTGATAAGGACGATAAGGTATGCTATGGTTCTGCAGTAAGTCCAACCACCGAAACCTTTGTATATAACAATAAAGAATACAGTGCAAAGAAAATCCGTATCCGCAAACGTGCAGATAAGGGACAGAAGGCAAAATTATAAAAATATAATCCCAAAAAACAAGCCCTATCTTTTATGATTATGTAAGATAGGGCTTGCCAGAGGGTAATAAAAAGCAGGTGTTAAATAATCTTTTTATCAATAAAATCAGAAGATAGTCTGATACTTTCTTTGGTTCTGGTCAGATCATAGTCAAAATAAGAATCTTGTCTGTTCTTCTCATCTTTTACATGTGAAATTCCAAGCTTTTTAACCAAATTTTCCATGCGTGATGCTAAATCCTCCAGAGTAAACATAAACTCAAACAGCTTATCATCAAATAATTCATCATTATTTAGCAGTGCCATCTCCAGCTGATAGGACAGTTCGGCAATAGATTCTCCACCGATAGTTGTCATCATTCTTCTAAGAGTCTGGGTAATCGTCCTCAAACCTTCATATTCACTTGTCTCAGCCATTATTTTAAGAATAGGAAGCTTTGAGCGTATGCTTTTGAGCGTAGATAACAAAGCCTTCGAATAGTTATTAATATTGCAAAGGTAATAATGATATCCCGTATTAAAATCAATCTCAGGTAACTCATCAAACAATTTTTTTATCGTATACTCATTCATACCCATCACTCCAAGCTGCAAACAAAAAAGTACTGACACCATATATTGTAATAATACAGAATCATAATAACACCATATTGTGCTTTTGTAAATATAAATTTTAATATATGTGCATATTTTCCTATATTAGTAACTTATATGTGATGTTCTATTATATTATAACTTAACAAGGTAAGAATCGTTCCATACTAAGGTCACAATAATACTGTTTTTTAAAGAACTGCTAATAAATAGAATAATAAAAATTAATATAACCATAAAAACCTGGGACTTGTCATTGATATTGAAATAAGTTATTATTAATCATAATTCTTGTGGCGATTGCATGT
Organism: Clostridiales bacterium; assembly: GCA_012837605.1. Taxonomy (GTDB): domain Bacteria; phylum Bacillota; class Clostridia; order Lachnospirales; family Lachnospiraceae; genus Mobilitalea. The sequence continues at coordinate 8,177 of DUQV01000099.1, forward strand.
CATCAAATTAGGAGGTAAAAAAGTGGATAAAGAGTCAATCATCATTCTCGACCTTGGCGGATGTAATAGTCAGCTTATAGCCAGAAAAATCAGGCAGTGCAATGTTTTTTGCGAGATATTGCCCTATAATACAGATATAGAAAAGATTAGACGCAAGTCTCCAAAAGGGATTATATTAACCGAGAAAGTAGAGCATACGGCAGATAACATCTCTTCCACATGCAACCACAATATATATGAACTCGGTATTCCTGTCATATATATCGGTGAACTGATCGAACATATTAACCTTTCTAAAGAGGATTCACCTAAAAATATCGAAAACTTAAAAGATTTCCTATACAAAACCTGTGGATGTGTCGGGAGCTGGAATATGACATCATATGTAGATATGTCCATTCGACAGTTAAAAGAAAAGATTGGCGACCAGAAGGTTCTCTGTGCCCTATCCGGTGGCGTAGATTCCTCAGTAGCAGCAGTTATAATAAGCAAGGCAATCGGAAAACAGTTAACCTGTATATTCGTTGATCATGGACTGCTTAGAAAAAACGAAGCTGATGAGGTTGAAGAGATATTTACCAACCAATTTGATGTAAATTTAATTCGTGTAAACGCTCAGGAGAGATTTTATAATAAACTGGCAGGTGTTACAGACCCTGAACGTAAGCGTAAAATAATAGGCGAGGAATTTATTCGCGTATTTGAAGAAGAAGCCAAGAAAATCGGAAGGGTGGATTACCTCGTTCAAGGCACAATCTATCCTGATATAATAGAAAGCGGAGTGGGAAAATCCGGTCTTGTAAAAAGCCATCATAATGTGGGCGGTCTTCCTGACCACGTTGACTTCAAGGAAATCATTGAACCGCTAAGAGATCTGTTCAAGGATGAGGTTAGAGAAGCCGGTCTTGTATTGGGAATCCCTGAGAAGCTGGTAAACCGTCAGCCATTTCCCGGTCCCGGTCTTGGTGTCCGTATTATCGGTGACATTACTCCTGAAAAGGTTAAGATACTCCAAGAGGCTGACTATATCTATCGTGATGAGATAGCAAGGGTCGGTCTTGACAAACATATTAGCCAGTACTTTGCTGTTCTAACCAACCTAAAAAGCGTAGGTGTGAAGAATGATAAAAGAACCTATGATTATACCGTTGCTCTGCGTGCTGTTAAAACCACTGATTTCATGACAGCAGAATATATTGAGCTTCCTTGGGACGTCCTTGGCAAAATCTCAAAGCGTATAGTCAGTGAAGTCGAGCATGTGAACAGAGTCTGCTATGACATAACAGGAAAGCCTCCGGCAACGATAGAGTGGGAGTAATCATAGCAGCAGAAAGCCGATTGTTTTACCAATACAAAATAATAACACCAAAAATACAAAGAGAGCCTTTGGACAATATCTGAGTTTAGGCTCTCTTTTATATATAAGCAGTTTTCATTATACACATTTGAATTTTATAGAAAAAATTCCTTGATATTTAAGTACAATTTAAGTACAATTTTTTATAATTGATGGAGAAAAAATATTAAATATGATAGAATCATTATATCCTTGAATAGAAAGGTTTTAATATTCAAAAACATGAGAATAAAATTATTATTAATAATACTCTTTACAGCTATTATTAGTTGTGGATGTAAGAATAATGCCAATTCTATATCTGATAATGATAATACATCAGTTAATAAAGACGAAAACAACAATGATGAAGGGGATAATCTTATGAATAGTTCATTTGATAATTTAAAAGAAATTAATATTAAAGAAGATAATCAGCCTATAGAAGGCTCTGTTATTCCTGATGATTCAAATCTCCCTCAGATGACTACAAGTCATGTTTCACAGACAATGCAGTCTAATGCGATCCTGGCGGAAGGCAATCTGTCCAGATTGGCTTCAGTTATGAGAAAGGCCAAAAGCGGTGAGCCTATAAC
>DUQV01000100.1 GCA_012837605.1 Clostridiales bacterium
AATACTATAACGGCTATGATGATAAAGGTGAATATAAGCCGGGCTATGCAGAACTGATTGCAACTCTTACAACACAGTATCCCCTTGGCCAACCTATTCTCGGAGAAGAAGCTGAAAAAGACTTTATACGGCTATATGGAGCAATACTTCGACTTAAGAATATTCTTACTTCCTTCGATGACTTTGAAGGAAACGAGATTTTATCTGAGAGGGATTTTCAGGACTATCAGAGCATTTACATTGACCTGTATCAGGAATATAGAAAAGGTGCTGATGGTGACAAAGAAACAATTAATGATGACATAGTTTTCGAGATTGAACTTGTCAAACAGATAGAGGTAAATATTGACTACATCCTTATGCTTGTAGCCAAATATCAAGAAACAAACTGCAAGGATAAAACCATTCTTACAACTATTGATAAGGCCATTAATTCGAGCTTAGAACTTCGAAGTAAGAAAGAGCTTATTGAACGTTTTATTGAGCAGGTGAATGTATCGACCAAAGTAGATGAGGATTGGCATAAATATCTGCATGAGCGTAAAGAAGCAGATATTTCAGCAATTATAGAAGAAGAAAAATTGAAGCCTGAAGAGACCCGCCGTTTCATCGATAATGCTTTCCGAGATGGAGTGCTTAAAACAACTGGTACTGCCATCGATAGAATAATGCCACCAGTATCACGTTTTGATGGTTATAGAGATTTGAAAAAGCAAGGAATAATTGAAAAGCTGCTAAATTTCTTTGATAAATATTTAGGGTTGGTATAGAACTTAATTATAAGAAGGTAAAATTGATATAGGAAACATGTTTGTTGGATTGACTGACTATGATTAGTACTGCAGCACATGTCAATTTCAGGAGTTGGAACAACTTCAAGAGTAGTAAGAGCAACTGCTAAAAAGTGTTCAAGAGCTTGAATTTTATATGGGAATATCTGGTTGAATATCCGACGTAGCTCATCAATATTTTGATCGCAAACCATACCGTGGTTGGGATAAGTTACTGCTTTTAAGTACGCTTGATAAGGTGTTCCAACTTTATATAAAGAAGCAGAGATAAGAATATTTGTGTCAATTAAAATTCTCATAATCCTTCGATTTCCTTGCGTGTTTCTTTTACAAGTGCAATTACATCATCATCATTTCTAATGTTGGCTTTTTCTGCTTCATTTTCCATTTCTTTCTGTAGCATTTTCATGGCATAAACAGCGGAATTCATAAGTATAACTCTGTCTTCTTCACATATGAGGGTGACTCTGTCTCCGGTAGAAAGATGAAGTTTTGAGCGAATATCTTTAGGTAGTGTTATTTGACCTTTAGCCATTACCTTAGCACTATCGACTATTAGTATGTTCTTCATGAAAAGACCTCTATTCATTATTTAATAGTGGGGATTACCCTACATTCCTTACTATTAGTATATGTCAAACCATACAAATATGCAGTTGTTATATTTATTTTTAATTATGTAAATTTCTATTAAAAGGTTTATAGTTGATATTATTCATTTTCTAGTTGTATAATATATAAAGATATATAATTATAAGAGAAAAAGAGTGATCCATATGTTCTTCATTGCATTCTTTGGTATACAGGATAAGGAAAAACACATAGGAACTTGTAATAATGTAATATGTCCCTCATGCGAAAGACTGACCAAATATGAGGTTAATAAGTATTACAGGTATTTTCATTTGTTCTTCATCCCGATTTTTAAGTGGAATATCAGGTATCTTGTGAAAACCTCTTGCTGCAGCGGTCTTTATGAGTTAGATCCTGTTATTGGTAAGGAATTTGAGAAAAATCCCGGTACTGAAATCAGGAGTGAGCATCTGCAGCAGATTAGAAGTCATATGCCTTTTAAGCATTGTCCGGACTGCAATACAGATGTTCTCTCGGAATTCAGCTATTGTCCATACTGCGGAGGGAAGCTATAGCTTCGCCTATTACTCGATATTGCTTAAATCTCAAAACTTAAATCTTTTTTTTAATCGCTGGAAAGATATTTTCCGTCTTTATAATTCTTAAAGTTGCGTTTCATATCACTGCGATGACTCTTTTTTCATAAGCAGTATAATTAACAACAATCTATAATATAGCATGAATTTTCAGGCATATTAATATGACTAATAAGTATAAATTTATGCTACTGCATTGATTTTTTGACATTATTCTTTTAAAATGTACATATAATTACAGTATGAATGGTTGTGACAATTAAAGGACTATCAAATATTCGCTGAATAAGTCGAAATATAAGTAAAAGCAAGATTTATATCATCTGTATAATAAATGAAAGGGTGCTGGTATTTTGAACAGATATACAATAACCTTTTTCATTTTCAGTTTTCTGGGTTGGGTCTGGGAAACCATATATTGCAGTTTTCGAGTACATAAGTTGGTTAACCGTGGATTTCTTTATGGTCCGATTTGCCCGATTTATGGATTTGGAGCATTACTTGGTTTTATTATATATGACTTGGTTAAAGCCGGTTACCTGCCGGAGCTTGAATGGTGGGAGATATTTATACTTGGATTTATTGTAAGTATGGTTTTAGAGTATCCTACATCATGGGTGCTTGAAAAATTGTTTGATGCAAGGTGGTGGGATTATAGCAAATTCCCTATGAATATCAACGGAAGGACAAGTGTCCCTACATCCGTTGCATTTGGTCTTGCGGCAATACTGGTGATGGATGTCCTAATACCTTTGGTTGATAGAAGGCTTAGTTTGCTGCCCGAGTCTGTAATAAATGTATTGGCTCTTATATTTGTTTCAATTATATCTATTGATACCACATTAACTATAATGTCACTGACAGACTTCAGAAAATATGTTGCTTTCATAGACGAAGGATTTCAAAACCATGTGACGGATTTTGTTAATAGGGTTTTCAGCAAACAGAAATTTAATTTTCAGAATGTAATTCAGCGTGTTGTTGTTTTCAAACTTCCGGAGAGGAAAAATCAAATTGCGAAGCAGATTCGAGAAAAGCAATTTATCGAGCTGATTAAGGATTTCTATGAATCCGATGTCGTAAAGCAGATGGATAAATTCATTCAACACGGTACGACTACTACATTGGAGCATTGCGAAAATGTGGCTTGGATCAGCTATCTGATTAATGAGAAACTGCATTTGAATGCGAATGAAAAAGAATTGGTTGAAGCAGCAATGCTTCATGATCTGTATTTATATGACTGGCATGAAGATGATTCGAGCCATAGACTGCATGGTCTATACCACCCTGATGTAGCTTGTGATAACGCAATAGAGCACTTTGGCATATCTGAAAAAGAACAGGAGGCTATACGCAGTCATATGTGGCCGCTTACAATTACGAAGATCCCTAAGAGCAGAGAAGCCTTGATTATATGTATCGCAGATAAATATTGCGCCCTGATTGAGACAATTAGGCTGAATAAGTATTTTGGGTTGAGGCATTGAGGAGCTTTAATATGTGTCTTAATATACCCAATATGTCATAAAAATGTTAATAAATATGGTTGATTTTATAACCACCGGTAGCTTTATCAGAAGCTATAAAGAAGGT
>DUQV01000101.1 GCA_012837605.1 Clostridiales bacterium
CCGGTCAATTGGCAGATGGTATTTAGAAAAGATGAGCAAGAAGAAACAGATAATAATATTTAAGAAAACATATCAGAAAGGGAGAAGAATTATGTATAATGAATGGTCACTTGATATTCTTTATAAGGGATTGGAGGATAAGAAATATAAAGATGATTTTAATAAGCTTAAACAGTTGATAAATGATATAGAAAGCTTCAGTAAGATTCTGTCCGATGGCGGGAATGAGGAAGAGCTTCTTTTAAAAGCTATTGAATATATAGAGCAGTACAAGGTATTAAGTGATTCCTTAATGATATACTTAACTTTAAGAGAATCTGTAAACACAACAGACAGTGAGATTGTCAATGAGCTTAATATTCTTACCAAACAGTTAAGCGAGCTGTCTAAGCCATTCACCATAATTAAGAAATGGATTGCCGGCATTGAAGACATGGACAAGTATATGGATAAGCACCCCAAGCTTAAGGCTTATTCATTTATGATAAATAATATTAAGAAGGATGTAAAACACCTGTTAAGCGACGACGTGGAGGACGTTATAGCAAAACTGAACATCTCGGCGGGCATGGCATGGAGTAATATGCAAAGCTATCTGACTTCAATCCTTGAGGTTGAATACAGAGGAAAAATTATTACAATGCCTGAGGTTCGTAATCTGGCATACAGCGAGGATTCTACCGTAAGGAAGGATGCGTATTATTCAGAGCTTAAAGCTTATGAGAAGGTAAAGGATGCAATCAGCTATTCTATGAACAATATTAAGACACAGGTTAATACCCTTTCTGAATTAAGAGGATATGAGTCGCCTCTTGCACAGACATTGGAGCTTTCTCAAATGAAGAAAAAAACCTTGGATGCCATGCTGGAGGCAATGGTAGAATATATGCCCATATTTCATAAGTATCTGAAGCATAAGGCAAAGCTTCTGGGACACAAAAACGGACTTCCTTGGTATGATCTGTTTGCCCCAATAGGAGAAAGCAGTTCAAAATTTACCGTTGAGGAAGCAAAAGAATATCTGATTAAGCATTTTAGAGGATTTTCTGATGATTTGGCAGATCTGATTGAGCAGGCTTTTGAAGAAGAATGGATTGATTTCTTTCCGAGAAAAGGAAAGGTAGGAGGAGCTTTTTGCAGCAATTTACCATTTGTTAAGCAAAGCCGGATTCTAACCAATTTTTCAGGTACATTGAGCGATGTGTTAACGCTTGCTCATGAGCTGGGACATGCATATCATGGTATGAATATTCAGGAGCATTTGCCGCTAAATACAGATTACAGCATGCCTGTAGCTGAAACTGCATCTACCTTTAATGAAGCCTTAATTATGGAGGCAGTTATTAAGGAAGCTTCAGGACTTGAGAAGATGGCTTTAATTGAAAGCCATCTCCAGGATATAACTCAGATTATATGCGATATATATTCCAGATATTTATTTGAAACAGAGGTATTTGAGAAATCTAAACAAGGCTTTCTGTTTGCCGATGAGCTTAATGAAATCATGATTAAGACCCAGAAAACTGCCTATGGTGACGGACTGGACCATAACTGCCTACATCCTTATATGTGGGTTGTAAAGTCGCATTACTATTCAGAAGAATTGAGCTTTTACAATTTTCCATATGCCTTTGGCGGTTTATTCGCCCGGGGTCTGTATGAAAAATACAAAAAAGAAGGAGAAGAATTTGTACCAAAATATAAAGCTCTGCTAAATGCAACCACAGTGAGTACGGTTGAGGAGTGTGCTATGGAGGCTGATATAAATCTTGAGGATCCGGAGTTCTGGAGAACCAGCCTAAAAGCATATGAGAATCTGGTAGATGAATTTATAAAGCTTTCATAGATTTCCACGATAAAGAAATGGAATTGATGAATAAAATGCCTGGCTCCTCTTCATAATAAAAAATAGATTAAGGTTGACATGGTGCCTATTATTGAAGGGAGCTAAGGCATGAGCTTATTGGATGGTAATTCACAACTGCCGGTAGGGCTTGGTATGCGTCTTGCATTGGATATGAAGGCAATGACTAATTTTTCAAATCTGTCTGATGCAAAAAAGCAGGAGTTAATCAGATATATTGAAGATTCCACATCAGGTGAGGATGCTAAAAACCGCGTCATGGAAGTGGTAAGTAATCTCCATGATGGGGGAACATTCAGTTAGCATCCGAAAAGACTATACAGATGAGCAATCAGGTTAAAAAGAAGGACAGAACCGAAAATCGGCTTCTGTCCTGATTTGTTATAATATCTTGTATCCGTTTTCTTTAATTATATGAATAAAGCACAGATTAATTATCTGGGATTGCCCATAAAGAATAATGCTATGGTTCCGGGTCCGGAATGGGAGCCTATAGTGGGGCATATATAATTAATTACAATATTCTCAACACCAAAACGTTCTCTTACTAAAGAAGCAACGTATTCGGCATCCTCCAAGCTGTCCCCATGACTTATGAACACAGTATCATTCTTATCTTCAAAGCCGGATATTCTTTTTTCCATCTGGTTAACCAATGAGATAAGAGATTTTTTTCGACCTCTAACGTTATTTAGAGGAACCAAACGCCCCTCATTGTTCACATGAAGAACCGGCTTTACATTTATCAGGGTTCCTATTATTGCTGTGGTTTTGGACAGGCGACCTCCTCTGTGAAGATGGTGAAGATCGTCTACGGTAAAGATATGACATAGGTTGAGCTTATTTTCCTCCAACCAGTCAAAAATATCATCCATTGATTTTCCTGCTTCCTTCATCTGAACCGCCTTGTGAACCAAAAGACCCTCTCCCATGGAAGCACATAGGGAATCGACAACCTTTATGTTGGCATCGGGATTATAATTGCATAAATCCCTAGCCACAGTATTAACCACTGAACAGCTTCCGCTTAATGCAGAAGAGAATGAGATATGAAGTATATCGTATCCTTTATCTAATAATTCTAAAAAAATATCCTTAGCTGTATCTGGGTTGGCAGCCATCGTGGTAGGCATTGAACCGCCACGCATTTTATTATAGAAATCCTTTGGATTTAATTGATTTTTATCACCGTATACGGTGTCATCAAAACTATAATACAGTGGAATTATTCTTATATTATGTTCTCTGATATATTCATCCGGCAAATCGCAGGTGGTGTCTGTGGTAATAATAAATTCCTTCATTTCTTTCACCTTACCTTTCAATAAAAGTTAGTATTACCCGTCGAAAGGGCTATTAATATAGTGATAAGTAGTATTTATTACGACATAATATATTATAGCATACCGTAACTTGAAGACACAATATATTATAACAAATAATCCGTTTTTTTCAATATAAACTTATATATGGCGGCTTTAAACAGCAAAAAGAATGTCGACATATATTAACAAAACATTTATTATATGCTAGAATATTATAGAAAATTGGCGTGACGGCACAATGGGGCGTACTTGAATAAAGGAGGAAGATTTGGAAAACTGGGTGATAAAGAATATCAAGGCGGATTTTTCATTTATAATGGAAAAATGCGATGTTAGTGAGGTAATGGCTAGGTGTCTGGTCAATAGAGGGCTGAAGGATCCGGAAGAAATTAAAACGTTTCTTCATCCGAGCATGGATGACCTTTATAGTCCGTTTCTTCTGAAGGATATGAAGAAAGCCTGTGATATTCTGCATGAAAAGATTGAGTCTGGAAAGAAGATACGAATAATAGGTGACTATGATGTTGATGGAGTGATGTCAACATATATTTTATATCGTACATTGAAATTAATTGGAGCAAATGTAGATTATGAGATACCGGATCGGATAAGTGACGGCTACGGTATAAATATCAGAATGGTAGAAGAAGCAAGAGAAGGGCATATAGATACAATTTTGACCTGTGATAATGGGATTGTTGCAGCGGATGAGATAAAAAAAGCAAAGGAATATGGGATGACTGTTATTGTTACGGATCATCACAGTCTTCATGTGACGGATGATAACAGGATTATACTTCCTGAGGCCGATGCCATCATCAATCCAAAACAGCCTGATTGTACATATCCGTTTAAGGGATTATGCGGTGGAGCAATAGCTTACAAATTAGCTGTCGCATTGCTTGACAGATACGAGCTGTCGTATAAAATGTCATATGAAGAGGAACTGATTTCTTATGCGGCAATAGCTACAGTCTGTGACGTGATGGAACTGACAGATGAGAACCGGATCATTGTTAAGTACGGTCTGACCTTTCTTAAGAATACCATGAATAATGGTCTGCTTGCTTTAATGGATGTGTGTCAGATGGATAAAGAGAGGCTTTCGACATTTCATCTGGGATATATAATAGGTCCCTGCCTCAATGCTTCAGGAAGGCTTGATTCGGCAAAGAAGGGTATTAGTCTTTTACTGTCGGAAACTAAGAATGAAGCAATAGAGCTGGCAACAGAGCTAAGAAACTTAAACGAGGAACGTAAAGACATGACAGCGGAATATACCGGGAAGGCGATAATTACAGTAGAAGAACAAGGTATGCTAAAAGATACGGTACTTGTTATATATCTTCCTGATTGTCACGAAAGCATAGCAGGTATAATAGCAGGCAGAATTCGTGAAAAATATCATAGACCAACACTGATACTGACTGATTCCGTGGATTGTGTTAAGGGTTCGGGAAGATCTATTGATAATTATGATATGATAGAAGAGCTGTCAAAATGCAGAGAGCTTATGATTAAGGTCGGAGGTCATCCGATGGCAGCGGGACTGTCTATCATGCCTGAAAATATTGAGTCACTAAGAAAAGCCTTGAATGAGAACTCGCAATTGACTGAGGAGATGCTGAAACCTAAAATTACTATAGATATATTGCTGCCTTTGGGATATCTTACACAGGAGCTGGTGAATGAGTTAAAGCTTTTGGAGCCCTTTGGCAATGGAAATGATAAGCCTTTGTTTGCGGAGCGGGATTTGACCATAAAATCAGTCCTTGTTATAGGAAAAAACACCAGTGGATTAAAATTTAGAGTTGAAAACACATATGGAAGGGAAATGGATGCACTGTATTTTGGAGATGTAGATGGATTTTTTAAGTACATTCAGGATACGTACGGTGAAGATGAAGCCTTACGGCTAAAGACAGGCAGGAGATCTCAGATAAAGCTTACTGTTACCTATTATCCTGCCGTTAATGAATATAACGGATATAAAAATATGCAGATAATGATCCAAAATTACAGATAGATCAGATTTTTTATTATACTAAGTACAGACTATTCAAATAATATTAATAATGCTTTGCGTAGAATTGACGAAAGTGGTATAATTATCATCTATAAAGGGCTGAAAAGTAAAACAGGCCAGACAGAAAGGTAATGATAAATGATGAAGAGTGTGAAGGATTATATAAGAACAATACCGGATTTTCCCGAGCCCGGGATAATGTTTCGTGATGTAACAACCGTACTGCAGAGTAAGGATGGACTTAAGCTGGCAATAGATAAGCTGCAGGAACTGGTCAGGGATATTGATTTTGACCTTATCGTAGGACCTGAATCCAGAGGATTTATTTTTGGGGTACCTATTGCGTATAATTTGAACAAAGCATTTGTTCCTGTCAGAAAAGTGGGTAAATTACCTTGCGATACCATATCAATGGATTATGAATTAGAGTATGGCAAGACTACTATAGAGATTCACAAGGATGCCATCAAACCCGGGCAAAAAGTGGTTATAGTGGATGATTTAATTGCAACGGGTGGTACCATTGAAGCAATTACAAAGCTAATTGAGATGCTTGGAGGAGAAGTTGTAAAGATAATTTTTCTGATTGAACTGAAGGGTTTGAACGGAAGGGAAAAACTAACCAATTATGATGTAGAATCTGTTGTTCAATATGATTAATAATAGATAAACTTTTTTATGGAGATTGTTGCTATGGATAAGGATGATATTATGAATCAAGGCATTTTAAACAGGCCAGCAGCTACTTCCGTACCGGCTGACTTTACTTCGCCTGCGCAGCTTTATCAGAAGCTTATTGATAAGGTTGTTTCATACCATCCGTCTGCAGATATCTCCATGCTGGAAAAGGCATATAATCTGGCGATGGCTGCTCATAAGGAACAGCGTCGAAAATCAGGTGAACCTTATATTGTACATCCTTTGTGTGTAGCAAACATCCTAGCGGAATTAGAGCTGGATAAGGAAAGCATGGTGGCAGGAATTCTCCATGATGTGGTTGAGGATACGGACATTACAATTGCACAGGTGGCAGAGATGTTTTCTGAAGAAGTTGCTCTTCTTGTGGACGGAGTGACAAAGCTGACAAAGCTGAAATATTCCAAAGATAAAGTAGAGGTTCAAGCAGAAAATCTCAGAAAGATGTTTCTTGCCATGGCTAAGGATATCCGTGTCATTTTGATTAAGCTGGCTGACAGGCTTCATAACATGCGCACTTTGAAGTACATGTCTGAGGATAAGCAAAAGGAAATTGCCAGAGAAACCATGGACATCTATGCTCCGATAGCACAAAGGCTTGGTATATCAAAGATTAAGGTTGAACTGGATGATCTGTCTTTAAAATATCTTGAGCCTGATATATACAAAGAGCTGGCAGATAAGATATCTTCAAAAAGGAGTGAACGCCAGGAATTTATCGACAGTATTGTCAGTGAGGTTAGAGAACATATCGATGCAGCAGGTATTACTGCAAAAATAGATGGCAGAATAAAGCACTTCTTTAGTATATATAAGAAAATGGTGAATCAGAATAAGACCCTAGATCAGATTTACGATTTATTTGCCATACGTATTATTGTTGATTCTCTAAAGGACTGTTATGCTGCTTTGGGCGTAATACATGAGATGTATAAGCCGATTCCGGGCAGATTCAAGGATTATATTGCCATGCCGAAGCCTAACATGTACCAGTCTCTTCATACAACCTTAATCGGACCTAAAGGGCAGCCGTTTGAGGTGCAGATCAGAACATTTGAAATGCATAGAACTGCAGAATACGGAATAGCAGCACATTGGAAGTACAAAGAAGGAGCCGACGGGAAAAAAACCACCAACGCAGAAGAGGAGAAACTCACATGGCTGCGGCAGGTACTGGAATGGCAAAGGGATCTTTCTGATAATAGAGAATTCTTAAGTCTGCTGAAAAATGATTTTGACTTATTCTCAGATAGTGTATATGCATTTACACCAAAGGGTGATGTTAAGACATTGCCCAGAGGCTCGAATACCATTGATTTTGCATATAGTATCCATAGTGCGGTTGGTAACAAGATGGTAGGTGCAAGAGTAAACGGAAAGCTGGTACCTATTGATTATGTTATTCAAAACGGTGACAGAATTGAGATTATGACATCACAGAATTCCAAAGGTCCCAGCCGTGATTGGCTTTCAATAGTTAAGAGTACACAGGCAAAGAATAAGATAAATCAATGGTTCAAGTCCGTATTAAAGGAAGACAATATTAATAAAGGTAAGGAACTTCTGTCAAACTACTGCAAGCAGAAGAATATTACTTTGAGTGATCTGCTGAAGCCGGAATTTACCGAAGTTGTCATGAGAAAGTACGGTTTTAAGGACTGGGATTCGCTGCTGGCAGCGATAGGACATGGAGGACTGAAGGAAAGTCAGGTTGTTAACCGGCTTTATGAGGAATATCGCAAAAAGAACAAGTTAGATATTACTGATGAGAATGTACTGGAAATCATATCTGAGAGCAGGGAACACAGACCGGGAGTAAAAAAATCAAAGAGTGGTATAGTAGTAAAAGGAATCCATGATTTGGCGGTCAGATTCTCAAAATGCTGCAGCCCTGTTCCGGGAGATGAAATAATTGGGTTTGTTACAAGAGGAAGAGGCGTATCAATACACCGAACCGATTGTATCAATGTTATAAACCTGCCTGAGGATGACCGGGCAAGACTTATAGATGCCGAATGGGATGTACAGGATGGAAAAGACGTAGGAGTATATCCGGCAGAGATAAAAATATATGCAAACAACAGAACCGGCGTTCTTGTAGATATATCAAAGGTGCTTACCGAGAACAAAATAGATGTAACATCTATGAATGTACGCACCAGTAAACAAGGTACCGCTTCCATAAGCATAGGATTCGAGATAAATGGAGTGGAACAGCTTAATGAGATAATAGCTAAAATAAGAAATGTTGAGAGCGTATTGGACATTGAGCGTACAGCGGGCTAATCATATACTTATATTATATAAAAATCAATAGAACAGAGGTAAAAAATGAGAAGAATTCGTATTAAGACATTGGTACTGGGAATGGTTCAGAACAACTGTTATATTGTTGGAAAGCCGGATTCAAATGAAGCAGTAGTGATTGATCCCGGTGACAATGCGGATAAAATATATAAATATTTATCGGAAAATGACCTGGAGTGTAAGGCGATATTACTTACCCACGGTCATTTTGACCATATTACGGCGGCACCGGAGCTTAACAGACTGACGAATGCACCCATATATGCCCATGAAGCCGAAGCAGATATCCTAAAGGATCCTGAAATCAATGCATCGGCTTATATGGGAGAGAGGATAAGCGTCAGACCGGATATATCGGTAAAAGATAATGAAGAGCTTAAAATAGCCGGATTATCTTGGAATGTATTATATACCCCCGGTCATACCGCAGGTGGAGTGTGTTATTATCTGAAGGAACACAAAATAGTGTTCAGCGGGGACACTCTGTTTTATGAGAGTGTCGGAAGGACGGATTTTCCCACAGGAAACCATAAGGTTCTGATTGAATCTATCCAAAATAAGCTTATGATTCTTCCGGACGACACAGAGGTTTATCCCGGTCACGGAAGACCTACGACGATTGGTCATGAGAAGGGGAACAACCCTTATTTATAAAGAATTAAAAAAATCAAATAATGCAGATATACGGCTCTGCATTACTAATGGTAATGTAAATTTATTACCGCCATAAGTACAGGAGTAATAATGATAAAAATTATTATATCAGATACAGCATATGAGAATGATATATATCCTATTGTAAAGGCATTTTATCCCGAAGAAGACATAAAGATGTCGGAAATGTCGGATGAAATAAGGGATTATAACGATAATGACAATAATTATACAGGCAATAAGGCTGCTGCTGTAAATACAATAAGAATCGGTTTTAAATCTGATAGAGCTAATATTGAAATTATTGATACTGCCGGAGAAAGACATATATCAACCATCGATACACCGAATCCGATAAAGGACAAACAGGCTTACAAAAATACTGTAAAGCGAAAACTGTATCATATGCTTTCTTCGCTAAGCGACAAGGAGTTACCTTGGGGTATATTAACCGGTATCAGACCTACAAAGCTTGTTTATGAGATGCTTGAAAACGGTCTTGACGAGGATGAAATCTATGAGAGAATGGAGAAGGAATATCTGTGCTCCAAGGATAAGACAGAAACAAGTATCATTATAGCTAAGCGGGAAATAGAGATACTAAACGGGATGGATTATAGAAACGGGTATAGCCTTTACATTGGTATTCCCTTTTGTCCAAGCACATGCTTATATTGCTCATTTACTTCTTATTCGATAGAAAAGTATGCGAATCTTGTTGAGGATTATCTTGATGCTCTGGAAAAAGAGATACGATATGGCTCTACTTGTTTTCCGGACAAGAAGCTGTCTGCTGTTTATCTGGGAGGGGGTACTCCTACTACACTTTCAGCAAAGCAGCTGGACCGTTTACTAGGATTAATTAAAGATTTTTATGATTTTTCATATGTTAAGGAGTTTTGTGTTGAAGCAGGTCGTCCTGACAGTATTACAAAGGAAAAGCTGGAGGTTATGAAAAGACATGGAGTCAACAGGATTTCTGTCAATCCCCAGACCATGCAGCAGAGAACCCTGGATTTGATAGGAAGAAAGCATACGGTATCACAAATAAACGATGCTTTCCATATGGCAAGAGATGTTGGTTATGAGAACATAAACATGGATATTATTATTGGGCTTTTAGGGGAAACTCCTTTGGATGTCAAAGATACTCTGAATAAAATTAAGATGCTTAATCCGGACAGCCTAACTGTTCATACTTTAGCTATAAAGCGTGCGGCAAGGCTTAATATCGATAAAGAGAATTATAAAGGTCTGAGGGCAAAGAATGTTTCCCGGATGCTGCAGATAACTAAAGAATATGCTAAAGATAACGGTTATCTGCCATATTATCTTTATAGACAAAAGAATATGGCAGACAATCTTGAGAATATCGGCTACGCTAGGCATGGCAAGGAAGGAATCTATAATATATTAATTATGGAGGAAAAACAGACTATTTTGGCACTGGGTGCCGGCGCTATGTCGAAATTCATCTTCCATAACATGAATAAAATTGAGCGTGTAGACAATGTAAAAGCACCACAAGACTACATCAGTAGAATAGACGAGATGATTTCGAGAAAAAAGGAATTCTTGATAAAGAACCCTAGGATATAATAAACTGAGGGAGGTTAAAACCTCCGTTATAAGTAATTTAATTAATTTATATTTCAAGGAGGTTTGGCATGATTACACAGAGACCGAAGGGAACGCAGGACTGGTACGGTCCGGATATGTACAAAAGGACCGTCATTGAAGAAATTGCACGAAAGCTTTGCAGAGCATATCATATAAAGGAGATTATTACTCCTGTATTTGAGCATACAATTCTTTTTCAGAGAGGTGTAGGTGAAACAACTGATGTGGTACAGAAAGAGATGTACACCTTCAAGGATAAAGGAAACCGCAGCATCACTCTAAAGCCTGAAGGTACTGCAGGAGCTGTCCGTGCCTATCTGGAGAACAGTCTGTATGCTGAGAGTCAGCCTACAAAACTATTTTATATTACACAGGCATTTCGCTATGAGAATCCGCAAAGCGGTAGGTTAAGACAGCATCATCAGTTCGGTGTGGAAATATTTGGTTCAGCAAGTCCTCTTGCGGAAATTGAGATTATATCTCTCTTAACCGAATTTATGAAGGAGCTTGGACTGAAGGGGGTTAATCTGTATATTAATAGCATAGGCTGCAAGAATTGCAGAAAAATATATAATGAGGTATTGCTGGACTTCCTAAAAAAACATGAGCATGAGCTATGCGGTACATGTAAGGAAAGAATGCAGAAGAATCCATTGCGGACTCTCGACTGTAAGGTTCCTTCCTGTCATGAGATCATGAAGAATGCACCAAGGACAATTGATTATTTGGATGAAGAATGCAAGGAGCATTTTGAAGAGCTGAAAAGCCTGCTGAATGAGATGAATATAGCCTATAAGGAAGATTCCGGGATAGTAAGAGGTTTGGATTATTATACGAAAACAGTATTTGAGTTCATTAACAGCGAAGGACTGACTCTATGCGGAGGCGGAAGATATGATAATCTGATAAATGAGATAGACGGAAAGCTTGATATTCCTGCTGTAGGCTTCGGATTTGGGATTGAGAGAATCATTAAAGAGCTGGATGCGGAAGGAATAGAGCTTGCTGCTGAACCATCAGTTGACCTATATGTAGGAATACTGGGAAAGGAGTCAAAAGCTGCGGCATACAGATTGGTTAAAAGCCTAAGACAGGCAGGTCTTATAGTTGAAACCGATTATATGGACAGGAGTATAAAGGCCCAGATGAAATATGCCAATAAAATAGGAGCTAGGTATACAGTGATTATAGGTGCTGATGAATTAGCAGCAGGTAAAGCCAATATTAAAAATATGGATACCGGTAATCAGGTGGAGGTTGATATTGATAAAATAAATGATTTTATTACAATATGTGAATAAGCAGCAATAGCGGATCGCTAATATGAACTTAGTATAATAGTGTGATAAGGAGGAAGCAATATGGTAAGGCATATTGTAGCTTGGGATTTCAGAGAGGAATACTCAGATGATGAGCAAAAAATGTATGGAGATAAGATTAAGAGGGAGTTGGAGAATCTGAAAAACCTTATTGAGGGTATAGTATCAATTGAGGTGTTGACTAAGGCGATGTTTTCTTCCGATGCGGATATATTGCTGGATTGCATATTCGAAGATGAAGAGGCATATAAGGTATATCAGTCACATCCTGAGCATCAAAGGGTGGCAACCTATGTGGTAAGACCCAGAACATGCAACAGAAAATGCTTTGATTATTATATGGACTAAGGAGATCGATTATTATGGCAGAATCAATGAAAGGCTTACGAAGAAGCCATCGGTGTACCGAATTATCAAACCGGAATATCGGAGAGACGGTTACTGTTATGGGTTGGGTACAGAAAAGCAGGAACAAAGGTGGAATAATATTTGTTGATTTAAGAGACCGTTCCGGTATAGTGCAGATTATATTTGAAGAAAGCGATGTCGGAAGTGAAGACTTTAAAAAGGCCGAACAGCTAAGAAGTGAATTTGTTATAGCTGTAGTAGGTAAGGTTGAAGCCAGATCAGGTGCGGTTAACAAAGCTCTTATAACAGGAGATATTGAGATTAGAGCCGGCAGTCTAAGAATACTGTCGGAGGCTGATGTACCGCCTTTTCCTATTGAAGAGGACAGTAAGACTAAGGAAGATCTAAGGCTTAAATACAGATATTTGGATCTGAGAAGACCTGATCTGCAGAGAAATCTTATGCTTAGAAGCAAGGCTGCAAACATTGTGCGTCAGTTCTTGTCAGATGAGGGATTCATTGAGGTAGAGACACCTATGCTTACAAAAAGTACACCTGAGGGAGCAAGGGACTATCTTGTTCCAAGCCGTATACATCAGGGTAATTTTTATGCTCTGCCGCAGTCGCCGCAGTTGTTTAAGCAGCTTCTTATGTGTGCAGGCTATGACAGATATTTCCAGATTGCAAAATGCTTCCGTGATGAAGATTTAAGGGCGGACCGTCAACCGGAATTTACTCAGATAGATATGGAATTATCATTCGTAGATGTAAATGATGTGATAGATGTAAATGAGAGACTGCTGCAAAAGCTGTTCAAAGAATGCATAAATATAGATGTAGAGCTTCCAATACAACGAATGACTTATGCAGAGGCTATGGACAGATATGGCTCCGATAAACCGGATATCCGTTTCGGAATGGAGCTGAAGAATGTGACGGAGATAGTAAAGGACTGCGGATTCGGAGTATTTACCTCCGCTGTTGAAAACGGCGGTTCAGTTCGCGGCATAAATGCCAAGGGTCAGGCAGATATGCCTAGAAAGAAGATAGATTCTTTGGTAGATTTTGCGAAGGATTTTGGGGCCAAAGGGCTGGCTTATCTGGCGGTTAATCAGGACGGAACCTATAAATCATCCTTTGCAAAATTCATGACAGATGACGAGCTTAAAGCACTTGTAAATGTCATGGATGCTGAACCGGGAGATCTTTTATTATTTGCAGCCGATAAGGATGAGACAGTATTTGCCGTACTTGGAAATCTAAGGCTTGAGCTGGCAAAAAATCTGGGACTGTTAAATAAGGATGATTACAGATTCATATGGGTAACAGAGTTTCCTCTTCTTGAGTATTCCGAAGAAGAACAAAGATATGTAGCAAGACATCATCCGTTTACTATGCCTATGGACGAGGATATTCATATGCTGGATACAGATCCGGGTAAGGTAAGAGCTAAGGCTTATGATATTGTACTAAATGGTACAGAGATAGGCGGAGGTTCGGTAAGAATACATCAAAGTGATATACAGGAAAAGATGTTTGAGGTTCTGGGATTCACAAAGGAAGCCGCTTATGAGAGATTTGGTTTCCTACTGAATGCATTCAAATATGGCGTTCCGCCTCATGCCGGACTTGCATATGGACTCGACAGGCTCATCATGCTTATGGCTAAAGAGGATAGCATCCGTGATGTCATAGCATTTCCAAAAACGAAGGATGCTTCATGCATAATGACGGAAGCCCCGAATGTTGTAGATAAAAAACAGTTGGATGAGCTGGGAATTCAATTAAAATCATAAAATATTAATAAAGAATGACGCAGGGAAATGCTGCAAAGATAATAAGCGGGTCATAGGTATAGTCAAAATGCACCTTTAACGGGTGTGTGAGACTATACCTGTGACTCGCTTATATTTATTTTGTTCTCTTAAATAGCGTAATATATATTTTCTATAAAAAAATAAAAACAACCATTGACATTAAATAAGCGTATTAACAAATATAAAGAAAAATGGTGTGCATAGAAAAATGACCATACCTCATTTAAAGTATGGTCATTCACTACCTCAGCATTTTAGATATTTGACCTGTCTACTTGACAGGGGGC
>DUQV01000102.1 GCA_012837605.1 Clostridiales bacterium
CCTAATATTTAATGAGGTGGTTACATTGGACAATGGGTTCCTGTAATGCACATTAATCGAAGGTATTCTTAAGGTGGTTTCCTATAATTATTCTGATATGGTCCCTGCCAAGATATTTTCTTCGCTTTCAAGCCATGCTTCCATATAGTTCTCGATTAATCCAAAGTGAGCGGGACCTATATCGAGTAAGAATCTATGAAACTCCTTTATATCAAAGTTATTTCCCTGTGCTTCTTCAGCCATATCTCTTAGCTCCATAATTTCAAGGTATCCGACAGCATAAGGAAGATATATGGCAGGCTCCTCCAGAAGAACATCATATATTTGGTTGGCGACAGCTTCATCTCCTGTAAATTTATTTATATATGATACGGCTTTGGACTTACTCCAGCCTTCGTAATGAATACCTATATCGGCTCTGGCATACATCATGAGTATCAACTCATTGTTTACTTCCATTAAGTCCGCCAAGTCCTCATCGATTCCTGAATACTGATATGAATAAAACTCCACATAGGTTGCCCAGCCTTCATCATAGCCAATAAAAGACAGAATACTTCTGACAGGAGCCGGATTTCTGCTTCTAAAATACACATTCTGATAAAGATGACCCGGATATCCCTCATGAGCAACCGTTGTATATATTGTTGATAAGGTTTCGATATCGTCACCGTTGATGTAGATATTATTATCGGTGTAATTATCAATAGCCGGTATCAGATACAAGGCAGGACTAAGGTATTCGGACAGAGATTCATGGACATATTTTATCTCACAATTAACATCCTCAGGTTCAGGAAAATCCTCAAGGATTTGCTCCTTCAAATCCTCTAATATAACTTTGGGATCTGTTAACGGAAAGGATGTAAAGGCTTCAAACTTATCAAATATCAGAGGGTTAACAAGAACTTGCTTTGTCAGCGTAAGTATATCGTCCCCGATCGCCGTATCAAGCATATCTGTTATTTCCTTCATGCTTTTATCTGAGCCGGTCTTAAACTTAGTAAGAAGCTCATAATATGCCTGACCCTCAGGGTAATAGTATAAACCGGAATCATTTATACCCGTACCTTTTAGCTCCCTTAGAGTATCAATAAGCATCTCGTAGGAAGGAATGATATAATCAAGAACACCCTGACGGTTTTTGTGCTTATATACCTTCTTATCCTCCTCTGACAGCTCCGGAAAAGAATCGATCTTCTCATCAAAATATTTTATCAAAAGGTTCTCCTTAGGATTTGCTATAAATGTCCCGCACTGTTCTATAATTCTGTCAGCCACAGCATCTGTCATAAATAATCCCCGTTCAGATTTTTCTCTTTCAAATTCAGCCACATCCTCAAAATAATCCTTAACACAGGGCAAAAGCTCCAGATATCTTTCTATATCGGCTTTGTCATAAAAATGATATTCGGCCAAGAGAATAGGCAGCTGAGCCTGTAAGCCGGTAGTTGGACCGAGCGTTTCCATATAATACAGATAATCGCCTAACTGCAGTTCAAGCTCTAGACAATATTGCAGAATATCATAGGTCAGCTGCTGATCGATAGTCAGCTCATCATAATTGAACTTAAGAAGGTCATTTAAGTATTGTTCTTTGGTCAGTAGCTCTTCCTTCATATATTCTATGGTATATTCGCCAAGAGTGGGTTCGGTATGTATGATACCAAACTCCTCAGGGTGTGCAAGGGCATAGTTCAAAGACAAAGTATCGGATTGAACCTCTTCAACAAATATTTCATATATAAATCTATCAAATAATTCTTGCTGGGATTCCTGAAGCTTCTCTTGATTACATCCAAGACTCAATATGGCAAATAACGAAAACAGGCTTATTAATATATAGAGTTTTATCCTTCTTTTATGCATTATGACCTCCATTGCAGGATTTGATATGTGTTAATTTAAGTGTATTCATACAAAGATGTCAAAAGAAGTATTAATCAAAGATAGTATCTAATCTTTATATCTCTTTTGCTCCATAAAGTTTTAACTGTTTATAGCCGAAATATAGACTGTAACGATAAATTAATAATATTATAACAGATAATGTAATCAAACAGATTAGAATATTATTAGAATAGCATATCGGAAGGAACGGATATCTTTATGATAAGCATTAAAACAGATAATGCAGCAGATGTGATATTGGATATACTTCGCCGTTCTCAGGCGGTCAGAACAAATATTCAAAACAAAGAAAGTACCAAGGCTCTTGATACCGGAGAAATCTGTACAGATTTCTCTTATTCTCCGGGGGCCTCCTTAAAGTATTCGGAAAATGAAAAAAGTACTATTACACCAAAAAATGAACATCAAAAAGATCATTTTAAAAAAGATGACGCATATACCAAAACAAAAAACATGATAGAGGGCATTCTAAACAGGATGACAGCTCAGGACTATCAAAAACTTTATGAAGAAGGATTTAAACCTGAGGATTTAACAATAGAAGCATTATCTGAAGCCATACAGGTAATTAAGGAATATTTTGAAGGTGCCGCTCTCAAGGACACAGATGCATATAGTACGAATGAGCATTCAAAAAACACAAATATAATGAATGAGCTTTCAGGTAACACAGGTGTAATATCTGAAAATGAAATCATAAGAAGAATGGAAGCAGAGAACCTTCCCGTCAACAAGGATTCAGTGGATCGGATTATGAGAGCACTCAAAATCAGCGAAGATATTCCCCGCTTGGAGAAAAAGGACATATTATATCTTCTTAATAAGGGATTAGCACCGTCTATTGAAAACCTCTATAAAGCAAGATACAGCAGTCAAAATGGGGAGATGTCGGTTAAGCTTACCGACGGGGAATGGGAAGCACTTATTCCGCAGGTTTGTGAGATTATAGGGGATACTGCGGAAACATCCGGCAAGGAGCTTTTTGAAGATGCCAAATGGCTCATAGAAAACAACGTACCCTTAACAAAAGAAAATATAAAATTAATATCAGATGTAAAGGATTTAATAAAGAGTTACAGCCCGGATTTGGTATTAGACAGAATCTTTAAGGGAATGAAAGAAGGAATTCTGCCGAAGGATGCTGTTCTTATAGAAAAGGATGAGTTAAGTATTAATGAGACATCACAAGGTGATAATATTGCAGCAGTAAAGAGTATAAACATAAAGCAGCTGTTGGAGGATATTCATGGTATCACCGAGGATGATATTATCCGGACTGTTAATACATATGATGATATTACTATTAGGAATCTGACAGACAGTCGTGAAGGTGATGAAACCGACGTTCAGTCAGTTGAGAATGCAGACAAGGAGAAGCAGGTTAAATTCCTCACGGCAAAGAGACAGATTGAGGAAATCCGTTTGAAAATGACATTGGAAGCTGCCATTCGCCTTGAAAAGAAAGGCTTTCATATAGAAACCGAGACACTGGAAAGAGTGGTAGAAAGACTTCGGACAGAGGAAGAAAACTATTATAAGGAGCTTTACAGTCAAACCGTATCAGAGTCCGATGAGCCGGATGAGGCCTCTCTAAAGCTGCTGCAATTAACGTCAGAAACCGTATACAAACTTAAATTAATGCCTGCTTATGTTCTGGGAGCAACTCTTAACGACAGAAAAGACCGGACAATGCCTGATTTACTGGCAGCAGGTCAAAGTATAAAGACCGAACTGGATAAGGCAAATGAAGCTTATGAAGCCCTGTTTACAATACCCAGAGCTGAATATGGAGACAGCATCAGGAAGGCATTTTCCAATATGTACTCATTGATGGAGGAAATGGGTATCGAGAATACGGAGTACAACCAAAGGGCAATTAGAATCTTAGGCTACAACAGAATGGTGATAACACATGAAAACATAGAGAAGGTTAAAGCTTATGATCTTAGTGTAAATTATCTTCTTCAGAATCTTAATCCAAAGGTTGCTGTTCAGATTATTAAGTTGGGAGTAAATCCGCTGGATATCCCTATTGATGAGCTCAACAGGCATATAGATATGCTTAAGGAACAGGGATATTCAACACTTGATAAATACAGTGCGTATCTTTATAAACTGGAAAGAGAAGAGGGCTTATCTGATGATGAAAGAAAAGCTTATATAGGAATATACCGGCTCTTATATCAGATAGAAAAGTCGGATGGCGCCGCTCTGGGTGCGGTTATTAAATCAAATCAGAATATAACATTAAACCATCTGCTGACAGCTCTTCGGACAAGCAAAAAGGGTTCTGTTAATTATAAGATAGATGATGGATTCGGAGCCTTACAGGAAATTTCATTCAGCAAAGAATCAATAACGGATCAGCTGGGGGCTGTATTTAATAACAGCAGTAAGGATATGACTTCGGATACGGATATATCCCTTGTTGATTCTTCTGCACAGGAAGAGATTCAAAATGTTATTATTAAGGAGCTTCTTAATAGCCTGACACCCGGAAAACTGCACCAGCTTTACATTGATATTCAGAATATGGCCGTTAATTCTGATGGGAAAGAGGCAGCCGATTTAAACGTATGGAAAACAATAGGAAACATGTCTCTTGAGCAGCTTCTGGATAACCTAAAGAATATACAGACAGATTCCGATGAGGAGCATGCATATTACGATGAAAAAATAAGAATGCTGCAGGAGGTCTTAAATAACAGCGACAGATCCATACATTTTCTAAATACATTTAATATGCCCTGTACCGCAGCCAATTTGATGATAGCAGGACATATCATTAATAATAATACGACAGCTTTTAAAAAGCTTTTTGGATTAATACAAGATAAAGAGGAAGAAGAGAAAGAAAAGTCGCAAAATGGTCTTAAGAAAAAACTAGAATTGTCCGATACATTAATTGACAGTATGACCATGACTAAGACCTATGAACAGTTGGAGCAGGAAGTAAAGGCTGTTATCGAGGAAGAAGCTGTCAAGGATAATGTGAATCTTGACGATCTTGCTCAGCTAAAACTCATGGGAATGCATTTTAATTTTTTGAAAAATCTTGCAAGGCGTGAATTCTATCAGATACCGATAGAGACATCCGGAAAAATCACAAATGTCAACTTGACCATTATCCGTGGAAAATCCACATCAGGAAGGGTCACAGTTTCACTTACGTCTGAAAGATTGGGAAGCATAAAAGCTGAGGCATCCCTTAAGGGAAATAAGCTAAGCGGATATATTGTTAGTGATTACGCAGGAAGCCTTAAGATACTTGAAAATCAGACAGCACCGTTAATATCTGCAGCACAGGAAGAAGGCATTACCATTAGTCAGATGAATTTCTGCTTAATGCAGGAAGCCGATGCCGTATATTTACATCAAAAGCCTTGGGATACAGAAGAAGAAAAAAATCCAGAGACTGAAAGAATTTTATACAAAGTAGCAAAGGCGATGATACATATGATTCGGTCTGCTGAGGAATCAGTTGGTGCAGTTGCATAACAACAAGACAAATTCGGCAACATGGAGGTAGCTGAAATAATATATAAAAATTGCTGACCATCATCAAGGAGGAAAATGGCGGCTCAGATGAAAGGAAAGTGAGCAACAATGAGAATAAACCATAATATTCCGGCATTAAAAGCAAATAATCAGCTATCAAGAACAAATAAGCTTCTCGATGCCAGTCTGGAGAGATTATCCTCCGGCTATCGTATTAACAGTGCGGCAGATGATTCAGCAGGACTTGCTATATCGGAGAAAATGAGAACACAGATCTCCGGCTTGGAGCAGGCTTCAAGAAATGCTTCTGATGGTATATCCGTAATACAGACGGCAGAAGGTGCACTTATAGAGGTTGAGTCCATGCTTCAAAGAATGAGGGAGCTGGCAGTTCAGTCGGCTAACGGTATATATACCACCGAGGACAGAATAGCAATCCAGGCTGAAATCGATCAGTTAAATGCAGAAATTACACGTATCTCAGAGACCACGGAATTTAATACAATGACCTTACTGGACGGCAATATAGACAGAAAGTCATTTTCCAGCAATAACAGCGTAAGTCTGATATCCCTGTCTGATACAGTTGAGGTGGGGGATTATGCTATTAAGATTACCCAGGATGCAAGACAGGCTGTTATAGTAGGAAATGTTATAGCTGACTTAGGTGATGCTGATGGTGTTTCGTATACTACAACCACAAGAAGAATTACTGCTTCGGAGGCAGGTTCCATTAATGTAAACGGTGAAACAATTAGGGTTAACGAAGGGGATACAATAGACGAGGTATTCCAGAAGTTAAGAGATGCTTGTGATAATGTTAATATCAATGTATTTGCTACAGAAGATAATTTATATGATGCAGTGACCAATCCAACCGGGCAGCCATCCCTAACCGGAAACCCTGAGCTTGCAGGATATAGCAGCAAGCAGTTGGAAGCAGGTGACCTGCTGGTATTCGTAACCCGGGATTATGGTTCCGACCAGAAGATTGATATACATTGTGATAAGCCGGCACTATGTGATTTACTGGGTCTTACGGTATCCGGTGCTAAAGCTTATGGAACGGATGCCAAGGCTGAGATTGATTTATCACTGACTAAGCCTGATTCGCTTTTTGAAAATACAGCTACAGTATCTATCCGAGGGAACAAGGTTACTGTCTCTGACCGCAATAATTTTAAGATGGTATTTGAGGTAGAGCCCGGTACGGTTTCTACA
>DUQV01000103.1 GCA_012837605.1 Clostridiales bacterium
AAAAGCTGTATACTTTTAATCATAAGAGAACACCTTCCTTTATGTTTTGATTTTTTGTGGTGAATTAATTTTAACACAAAGTTTGGTGTTCTCTTATTTATTTCCTACAAAAATTTTACGCTATGATTCTGCCATAGCCTGTAATCATGCAAAAAATTCTCTTAGAACATCCTCTATCAGTCTTTCTTCCTCAGGCGTCATGTCGGTTTCATCGCAAGAGTCTTCTATCTCTGCCGCTGCCTCCTCCATACTTTCTGATATCTGTTTTCTTTCGATATCCTTTTTTGCCTGAAGCTCTTCCTCCATCCGCAATAACATCTTTTCCTTCTCTTCTTTTTCTAATTTCTTTAGTTCATTTTGTCTCTGTTTTTCTTCAGCCTTCTTCCTTAACTCTTCTCTGCGGATTTTCAGAGCCTCTCTTTCCTCCTGAAGCCTTCTTAACTCTTCCTCTCTTCGCTTTGCTGCCAATTGCTTTTTTTCCTCAAGCCTTCTTAATTCCTCTTCCTTTCTGGCTTCTTCAATCCTTTTTTGTTCCTCCTGCCTTTTTAATGCCTGTAATCTTTTTGCCTCTTCCTTCTGCTTTCTTATCTCTTTCCTGCGGTTTTTTGCTTCCTTATTCTTCGGCTCTGATTTTTCCATACGACTTTTTGCTTCGATTGCAGAAAGATATTCCTTTCTGAACTGCTCCAGTTTCTCAGGCTGCGATACCTCATGCTCTAACCTGACCTTGCAGAAGTTTTCCAGATAATCTAAAAGATTTAGGCGAATCCTTTGCTTTTTTACAGATAGATTTGTCATTTTATCCGCAAGTATTAAGGCTGCTCCGGTTAAAACACCGACCGCACCTGTGTATAAAATCCGTTCCCGTTCTATCTCAAATACCACCCCAAAAATCGCACTTATAGGAATGATCAGAAAGCTAAGTAAAAGAACTTGTCCACTAAAATTCTCCCATGTGGATAATAAAATCCCGCAGAATTTATACTTTGTCAAGCTTTTATCCACAAATGTATCCACATTATTCACGCCAATATTCAACCTGTAGCAGGTCTCAAACCTCATTTTCATATGCTTTAAAAGCTTATTTTTGGTGAGCCCCAAATTATCGGATTCCCTTACCAGATATATATGTACCAAATCCAATATAAAGCGGACTATAATTCCCAGTCCGCATAATACGGCAAAGGTATAGATAATTATATTCTTATTATAAATAAATTGAATCATAAAAAACCCCTCTCTTTTCCATATATTTACATTCATTATAGCTTGAAATGTACTTTTTGAAAAGGGAAGGATTTTAAAATCGATAGACACATCGCGACACGATATTACACTGTAAGGTTTTTGCCAAATGCTCTTTAGCGGGACAGTTCAAGATCGGGAAGGTTAATATATGTATCCATACCGTCATCAGCAATATCAATCGTATAGCTTTTAGTCTGATACCCCTGTTTAATGAAGGTAATTACATGTCTTCCTATAACCTTCTGAAAGCTTCCCGGAGAAACTCCTTTATACTGCCCGTTAAGGTAGACTGACGCTCCCGTGGGATTCTGAATATATATTAAACTGTTTGGATCAACTATCGGATCTTCCTCATAATCATCATCCCCTTCAAAGGAATCCAGATAATCAGGATCATCCCAGTCTTCATACTGCTCACTGTCCCAGTCGTTATATTCCTCATAGTCGGTATCTTCTATTTCATCCCACTCAATGACGCTGACATTTTCTTTGCTTTGCAGTTCCGGAAGAATAATCTGAAGCTTCTTGCTTGCATAATCCACTGTGATTTCTCCGCGGTAAGTAGAATACCCACCTAATGATACTTCTATGCTGTGCTTACCATAGGCCAGCTCTACGGGACTTGCATAGTTGGTAAGCTCATTATCAATGAACAAATCAGCTCCAAAGGGTGTAATATCAAAGACAGTTTTGCCGTATTTAATAGGCTCAGGCCCTAAATCCCCCAGAGATACTACCGTCTCTTCATTTCGATTAACCGTGATATTCTTTGTTCCGCTGTATTCTCCGTTTTCCACTGTCAAATTGTAATTACCCTCACGAACTGTAATAACCATATTATCCGTAATCTGGGTAACAGCCTCATATCCTACCGTAATATTGCCGCCTAAAAAAGCATCATAATCCTTTAATCTTACAGTTCCGTGACCTTTAGTAACGATAATAGACCAGATGGTTTCATTTAGACCCCTTACCGTCAGCTCATCCTGTTTAGCCAAATTGTCAAGGGATACAAAGCTGTCTCCATCTATAACAAAAGGATTCACATATGTATAATTTGCTTTGGCAATTCTTATGACCTTCTCTTCAGGATTAATGATTATGTCATTAACCCCGACATACTCCCAAGCTTTATCTGAGAATCTAAGCTCTGTCAGCCTGTTATTGCCGCTTTGATAGCTTACTTCAACTATTAAGCCAATTTCAATCCTGTCAACGGATATAGCCTGTCCATATTTATCAAAAAGATTTGTTCCCCCGGTATAATTAAGATTTATCTCTTCATTCTTCTGAATATCATAAAGACGTATGGTTTTGCCATGCTTGTCTGTTTCAAGCACTACTGCGGCAGTGCTTATATCAGGCTTAATATATGCGGTTGAGTTATCTGTATTTTCCTGATTTGTCATGTTTTTTGGAGTCTTATTTACACGTGTTCGGTTATTCTTTCCGGCCTCAAATAAAGCAATTACCAATATAGCCGTAAAAAAGGTCAAGCCAATTACAAGGCTGAGAATTGGCCTTACATGTATCCGTGATTTATTGTTTTGCTCATTAGTATATGCCGCCATAACAACCTCTTTAATTTATGTAATGAATGTTGCATAATAAGCAGTTTAGCAGTCCAAGAGCTTCGCTCCTTCGCTTGCCTTCTTACGCGTAGTATATCATATTTTTTATAATTAGGAAATACCTCTAAATATTACAAAATACTTTCTAATCGTTTTAAGAATATTTCTTTTTTAGGGTTTTGAGCACCTATGCTGCTGAGCTTTTGGATGTTTCGACCGGAAACCCACACTTTCTTTCCGTTATAATAAAAATTCGTTATTTTCCAGAACTTCTCGGGATATAACAATAATACATATAATATTTTCAGCTCTCTCTTGGATATAGGCTGTATCCTGTCATATGCTTCTATAATATTGCTTCCGTACAGGATATCCCAATCGTTTTTCTCCATTACCTTTCTGATAAAATGATACAAATCTGTTATCTGAAGTCCAATATGAGATTTTTCAAAGTTGGTAGTTGCTATGGCTTCGTTCCATTCGGATGATACATCAGCGGCTGATACGGACGGTCTGCTGACCCATCCGGAAGAGGTATAAGACCTTGATAAGGTTTCATATTTGTTCTTAAGCATAATAATATTATGGTATGTATAGTTTCCGTGGCATACTATTTTCTGACTGACCGAATCTTCTGCAATCTGTTTGTAGTCAGAGTTTGACAGTTTTTTTATGGCTTCTACGCCTTGGTCATAGAATTCATTGTAGAAATTCAGATATATTACTTCAAATTCATTTTTTTGACGTTTGTCACGAATGTAGCTTTTTACACGCTTTAATTCTCTGTTGCGTTTTTCAAAGGTTTCCGGCAGATTATCCGTGACATTATACTCTATTTGCTCCTTTGTTAACTCGACACCCCTAAGAATGCTGTGAAGCCTTGCCAGGTTGGCAGATGCCTTTTCTATCTGGGACAGCTCCTTCAGATTGCATTCCTCCCCCATAAACCAGTTCTTAATAATATATCTGCATCCGGATTGATCCTCGGCTATTATGTCATTTTCCAAGGTTTTAACATAAAGATCCGTATTATAATAGCCGTGCATATAAAGATGTTCTTTTACATTATGCTCAAACAGTGCACGATTTCTTGAACCTTCAAAGCACTTAAACAGCTTAAGTCCGTTATCCGTTTCCAATAGATGAGCACCTCTTGCTCTATATATATTATATACCTTAAGAGGATATTTTTTTAGTACCTCCTGGTATCTGTCTTCCAAAGCATTCCACCCCCAACAATAGATAATATCTGTCTTCTAATATTATGATATGTCTCATGAAATCATGAATAAAAAGATAAGGCTTATAAAAACAGACTAAGAGGGTCATACCCTTGACCCTCTTGTTGTTAAAGTTTATTTTTTATAAATTTATAAAGTAAGATTTTCATAAGCCTTTACTTCATAGATATAGCCATATTAAGAAGCGTTTCTTTATTGTTCAGGGACGGATTCTCAATAACCGCATCCAACAGACGCTTTAGTATTATCCCCATTTCTTTGCCGGGTTCAAAGCCTGCCGCAATCAGATCCTTCCCGCTGATTTTCAGATCCTTAAGGCTTACACACTCATTTTTTGATATCATTTCCCTATAAAGCCGCTTTGCTTCTTCAAGCTGATTGCATTTTTCTTGCTTTATCTTGGGGTTTTTACCGCTGGTGTCCGCATAATTGATCTCAAATAAAAGCTCCATATATTCTTTTCCGATTTTGGCTGCAGCTCTTCTAATCCCCAAGGGTGTAAGCGTGAAACGGTAATCATGCCACCTGACCAGATGCACGACTGCATCCAGAGTCTCGTTGTCAAACTTCAGGTTTCTTAGAATACGTCTTGCTGTATTAGCTCCCTTTTCCTGATGCCCGTAAAAATGATTCTGTCCATCCTTGCCTACAGTAATTGTACTTGGCTTTTCTATATCATGAAGCAGCATGGTCCAGCGAAGAATACTCCTCTCATGAGGTGAAAATCTGCCTTCGGAGACAGTACCGGCTACCGCACTGACTGTCCTTATGGTATGTTCTCCTACATTGTATGCATGATGGATATTGTTTTGTTCTGTTTCCATCATCTTATCGAATTCCGGCAATATTACCCGGCTGATACCCAGCTCATATAAAAGCCTAAGCCTGTCCGGATGGTCGGAAACCAAAAGCTTGGTAAGCTCCGTCCTAATCCTTTCTGCACTTATGTTTTCCAGCAGCTTGGCTTTTGACCTGATGGCTTCTTTAGTCTGTTCCTCTATATGAAAATCTAATTGTGCCGAGAATCTGACTGCCCGCAAAATCCTGAGAGCATCCTCGTCAAACCGTTCATAAGCATTTCCTACGCATCGAATTAAGCGGTTTTGCAGATCCTCCATTCCGCCAAACAGATCTATAATACCGTCCTTGTGGTTATATGCCATTGCATTTATCGTAAAGTCTCTCCTTTTTAGGTCTTCCTTTATATCCCCTGTAAAGGATACCTCCTTGGGATGGCGATTATCCTCATATATACCGTCCAAGCGGTAAGTGGTCACCTCAAAATGATCCTTGTCAAGCAGTACCGTAACCGTGCCATGGACAATTCCCGTATCGACAGTCCTTCTAAATATTTTCTTTACCTCATGGGGCTTTGCAGAAGTTGTGATATCCCAATCCTCGGGATTCTTGCCAAGAATCATGTCTCGGACACATCCCCCGACCGCATAAGCTTCAAATCCGTTGCTTATTAATGTGTCTATTATATATTGGACTTTTTCGGGAACCTTAAATTCCATGGCAACCTCCTGTAATTCTGTGCTTTGTTTAATCAGATTATAGCAAAGAGAATTTTACAATACAAGGACACTCATAGATGCTTAGTAAGCTTTACCCCAATATACCATAGTCTTTGCAGGCTTACCGCAGCATACACAGTTATCATCGATATTTTCCTGTTCAAATGGCATACA
The DNA here is from genome assembly GCA_012837605.1 of Clostridiales bacterium. Taxonomy (GTDB): domain Bacteria; phylum Bacillota; class Clostridia; order Lachnospirales; family Lachnospiraceae; genus Mobilitalea. The sequence goes on from DUQV01000103.1 coordinate 5,752, forward strand.
GCGGGATGTTGCACCTGTTCTGTCCTTTATTTCATTTTCACAGGCTTCGTCCATACACCACATGGCCTTGATAAATCCGGGCTTGTTGCTGATAATCTCTTCAAACTCCTGCATGTTCTTGGCAGTATAGGTATGAGAAGCCAGATGAGCCTTTGCACGCTCCAACATATCCGACTGCATCTTTTCAAGTATTTCCGCCAATTTTTCTTCTATCTCATCCAGACTGACAAAGATTTTTTCTCTTGTATCTCTTCTTACAACTACGGCCTGATTTTTCTCGATATCCTTAGGACCTATCTCTATTCTGACAGGGATTCCACGCATCTCCTGTTCGCTGAATTTCCAGCCGGGAGTCTTATCGGAATCGTCCACTTTTACTTTAAAGTCCTTTAGCTTTTCCTTAACCTCATATGCCTTATCAAGGACACCTTCTTTATTCTGGGCAATAGGTATAATCATTGCCTGAACGGGTGCTACCTTCGGAGGTAAAACCAGTCCGCTGTTATCACCGTGAACCATTATAATTGCTCCTATTATTCTTGTAGACATACCCCATGATGTCTGATGAACATACTGCAGCTGATTATTCTTATCTGTATATTGGATATCGAATGCTCTCGCAAAACCGTCTCCAAAATCATGACTGGTTCCGGATTGCAGTGCCTTGCCGTCGTGCATCATTGCCTCTATGGTATATGTGGATTTTGCTCCGGCGAATTTCTCCTTATCGGATTTTTTGCCTTTAATCATAGGAATCGCAAGTACCCTTTCACAGAAATCAGCATATACATTAAGCATCTGAATTGTTCTCTCTATGGCTTCCTCCTCGGTGGCATGAGCTGTATGTCCCTCCTGCCATAAAAATTCAGTTGAACGCAGGAAAGGTCTTGTGGTCTTTTCCCATCTTACTACCGAACACCATTGATTATACAGTTTGGGCAGATCACGATATGATTGAATAATATTAGCGTATAAATCACAGAACAAGGTCTCTGATGTCGGGCGGACACATAGTCTCTCCTGAAGCTTTTCTTCACCGCCATGAGTTACCCATGCAACCTCCGGAGCAAAACCCTCCACATGATCCTTCTCCTTCTGAAGAAGGCTTTCCGGAATAAACAAAGGCATGTAGACATTCTCAACCCCGGTTGCTTTAAAGTCAGCATCAAGCTGTCTTTGAATATTCTCCCATAAAGCATAACCATATGGACGAATAATCATACAGCCCTTTACGCTGGAATATTCGATAAGTTCAGCTTTTTTCACAACATCCGTATACCACTGGGCAAAATCTTCCTCCATTGAGGTTATTTCCTCGACTAATTTCTTTTCCTGTGCCATAATTATCTCTCCTTGCAATTTTAAATTGAAAAATAAAAAAAGCCTTTCATCCCACAAAGGGACCGAAAGACTCGGCGGTACCACCCTTATTAGTATCAAAGCATAAATGATGCCTGTATACTCTCTCTTTACCGTTAACGCCGGTAATACGTTGTATTTGGGGAGAATATCATATCCTCCTTCATACAAGGCTCCGAGGTCAGGTTCAAAAGCTACTGCATAAGAAGCTCACACCACTGCTTCTCTCTCTGAGATGTGTATTCTTTCTACTATTCCTCATCATCGCCGTTTAATGTACCTTATTCTATTCCAGATTAACGCAGTTGTCAAGTACATGACTAACCCTTAGCTTTAGAAGACAGCATCATTTTGCAGATAATATGGCAATTATTATGATTAATCCTATCGGTCCGAGTATAAATCCGGCTGCTCCGAAAAGCTTTAAGCCAATAAACATAGAGATTAAAGTATATAGAGGTCTTATCCCTATCTTGTTGCCGATTAGTTTAGGCTCTGCCACTTCACGGATTATCTGACTGAGGAGATATACCGTAATGAGGACTGCTGCAGCAAATATGTTGCCGTTTATCAGCATTATAATGGTCCATGGAATTAATATCATTCCGCTTCCGATAAGAGGCAGTGCATCTAAGATGGCTATTAATATTCCTATTAACAGTGCATATTCATTTCCGATTAAAACCAGTCCGGTAACACAGCAGACCGCAACAAAAACCATAATCAGAAGCTGTGCCCTCATATACGCAATTCCCGCATCTGCCAGTCTTACTGTAACCTTACTGATGTCAATGTACAGATTGGTGTTTTCATATTTTTGTTTGATTTCAGGAATTTCTTTGACAATAAGAACTGCGGATACAAGTATAAGCAGGATCACACCCGCAAAAGCTATTATTTTAATCGATAAATTTAAGGTTTTTGCTGTCATGCCGGGAATTACATCCGTCTTTACCTTATCAACCATATTCAGTATATTATCATCCACTGCCTCCCGTGCACTTCCTACTGAAAGCCCCAATATTTCATCACAGCTGCTGCAGATATTATCAAGCTTGCCTGCCAGGATATTCAGATAAATTGGTATGTTCCTTGCGAAGCTGACCGCTTGTTTAATTAAAAGATTTCCCAGATAAACAAGTCCCGAACCAACAATAAAAACAAGCACGAGAAGAGATATCGAGCCTCCGATTATTCTTGGTATTTTTGCTTTCTTGTATAAGAATTCCGTACTTGGTCTTACAACCCATGCTAAAAAATAGGCAAATATAAACGGCAATATAAGAGGCAGTATAAACCGAAAGCTCAAATATACTCCCAGTGTAACCACAGCAAGCCTAATAAACAGCCTTGTCCTTTCATTCATAACCTCCCGGAATTCCATAACAAGAACCACGCCTTTCTTACAGCTCTGTAAGCCTTCTGCATGAAACATCACATTTTCATGTATTATTGAGCATCACTAACTACGAAAGATTTTTTTAATTGATACGCACAAAAATACGAACCATGTCTGCATAGAATCTGCATAGAAGCGCTTTTTACCCAAAAAAGAGAATTCATCTACTTATGAATTCTCTTATCATTATTTTTTGTTATTCGATTATTTATATCCTCGGTGATAATTTGAAATAAAAAGGATATATTATCTTATACTGAGTATTTTTATTTTTTAAATTGGAAATATCTGTGAGTAAACAGGCTAATCAATGGTAAACCGTATGATTTTTATGACAAGATTTTGTGTCACGATCATTATATACAATCAATCCAGCACCTCAATCTGAAGAAAGCATACCTCAGCAAACAGTGCCGCCTTTACAAAATCAATGTCCTCTGCCGCAATATATTTGCCATCCTGCTGCCTTACTTTAATGATCCTGTCTTTGACATATGTGGTATTCTTAAGATCCTTAATCATGTCATCCAGCCGGGATTTATCTTCCCCGCTTAAGCCTTCAAGTTCAAATCTCTTGGGCGAGACCAGTCTTATAAATGTTTTGTCGGGATTGGCATAAAAATCTTTGGCTTCCTCCATTATTATATCGGCTATTTTATACGGATCGCAGAAGGTGCTGTCAATAACAAGATTATAGTTGGAAAAATCCATATAATTAAGATTATAAATGTCCTTATAACGAATCATTTCAGTCTTTGCCCGTTCTGCCAGCAAAGCCTTTGCTTCTTCAACCGAGGAGTATTTCTCAACAGTCCCTCTTTGATCCTTCATGATGCGCTCTGCTGCCACATCAAGACTTACCGATACAAAAACTTTAAAGGAATATTCAACAAAATGCCAAGCAAGCCTGGAATCAAAAATAATGTTTTTATCCTTATTCTCCCTGGAAATTCGGGCGGTTGCATCGTCAATCATTTTATCATATTTGCGGTCACTCATCATTAATTGGTTCAGTTCAAGAGTACTGAGATTCATCTGCTTTGCAAGCTCTCTTTGAACCTTTCCGGTAGAGTATATCTCAAAATTATATTTTTCACTGATTATCCTTGCTATAGTTGATTTTCCGCTCCCAAGATTTCCTGTAATAGTAATATGCATTTTTCTTCCTACCTTATCGAATCCGTTTTTATGAATGTATTATATCTGAATCATCCTCAGAATACAACATTGCTTTTCGTCATTAATCCAATACGACAATCTCCGCCTGCAACAGTTTTGCCTCTTCCTTATCGTGAGTAATAATAATAAGTGTCTGACCATTTGTATTTTCTTTTACATAAGATATTACCTGCTTTTTAAGCTCATCATCCAGTCCTTTAAAAGGTTCATCCATCACAAGCAAATCATAATCTGAAAGCAATGCCCGTACTATAGCCACTCTTCTTCTCATTCCTCCGCTTAAGTCCCTGACCGGCTTACCCTTATACTCTGTTAAGCTTACGTCTGATAAATGCCGTTCCACCTTTTCTTCCGTTACATCCTTTCCGGAAACAAGCATAACATTCCTAACGGCATCCCAGTTCTCAATTAGCCGATCCTCTTGGAATACAGCCGATATATGTTTACCGGAAAGACCGGTTATTTCACCGGAATCAGGCTTAAGAAGTCCCATCAGTATATTAATCAATGTCGTCTTTCCCACACCGGATGCTCCCATGATGCATGTGGTGCTGCCATTTGGAAAAGACATTGTAACTTTATCAAGAATCTGCTGTCCGTTAAAGCTTTTGCATATATTATTAACCTTGATGTCCATAGTATGCCCCCTTCTAGGAATCTGTAGCTTTATCCTGAATATTTCCGTAACGACTTAATAATATCATCACTGTCTTCTCAAATAACACGCTTATAAATACAATCACCAATGTCCATGCAAACAGTTCCTTTATCATAAGATAAAGCTTCGCTTCGTAAAGATTTACTCCTATGGAATTTGCCGGTCTGCCGATAACCTCTGCCGCAATTCCCGATTTAAAGCCAAAGCCCAATCCTATAGATATCGCAGATATTGCAAACGGTACAACCGCAGGAAAATATATGGCTTTAATACGCTTCCATCTGCCCACACGAAATACATGTGCCATCTCAAGCAGCTTTACATCTGTGCTGTTAAGCCCGTGCAGTATGTTTGAGAACGACACGGGAAGTACCATTAAAAATGCTATTAATACAGACAGATTAACCGAGCTTATCCATACTAAAGCCAATATTATAAAGGATGCTACCGGAGTTGCTTTTATCATCTTCAGCAAGGGAGATATCAGTTCATATATCACCTTGCTTTTATAGGAAATGGCAGCTAATAATGCCCCCATAACCAGACCGAGGAAAAAGCCTGCTATAATCCTTACAAAGGAATTGACTATACTAATCCAAAACCCCTGACTTTTACTTAGTTCAAATACTGTCAGAATGACACTTCTGAAAGAAGGCAGAAAAAGCTCCTCATTAATTATTCTGCTCAAAATCTCCCACACAATAATCCAGAAAATTACAACAAAGAGCTTTACGCCATAATATTTAATGCCTTTGTTATTGGCGGTAATGCCATCCGATTTTACTGTTCTGTTTGTTGTAACAGCTTTGGACCATAATTTCCTGTTATGCTTCATGTTCATCTCCTAAACACAGCTAATATTTTTATTCATGCACATAATAGAAATCGTCACCGGGCATAGAACCTCCGACTGCATTCGGATTCTGCTCATATAAAACGCTCAGATATCCCTGTACCATTTCCTTCATCTCAGAATCCCTTATCAGTGTAATATTACAGTATGGTATGGCCTTCTTGGCAACTGCTGCTTTAAAAAGCCCGTGCTTTTCCACAAGATCTGCCGCAATATCCACCTCATTATTTACAAAATCCGTACTTAGCTCATACTCAGCCAAGAATTTCTCTACAGCCTCCGGATTGTTTTCAAGAAATTCGCTGTTAACCACCACTACGCCGGTAACCACACCGCTGTTATTATTCTGTGCTGTCCATTCCCTCTCAATATCAAGAGCAATTCTTACTTTGTCGTTATTCATCATTACCGTGGTTACATAAGGCTGCGGCAGCATTGCTACGGCATCGTCTGCATTTTCAAGTATAGCCGCCACCTCGGTAGCTTCAGTCTTATATTCAATTGTCAGATCCTTCTGAGGATCTATCCCGTACAAGCTTAAGAGGTAATTAAGCGTATACTGAGGTGTGGTTCCAAGCCCTGTGGAATATATTGTCCTGCCTTTAAGATCCTCTACGCTGTTAACTGTGTTGCCTGTCTCCACAATATATAAAACCCCAAGAGTGTTTATCCCGATAAGTTTTATCTTTCCCAGTGTCTTATTATATAAAACCGAAGCAAGGTTACAGGGGACAGCAGCAATATCAAATTCTCCCTTGATTAAGCCTGTGCTTATTACATCTGCTTCACCTGCAACAGTAAATTTATAATCGTTGGTCGTAATGCCTGCCTCGGCATCCTCCATCAGCTTTACCATCCCCATACCTGTAGGTCCTTTTAAAGCCGCAATATTAATCTCTGTTTTTTCTTTATTGCTTTCTATATTATCTTCCTTACTATTTTCCATATTGTCTTTCTTGTTGTCTTCCTTCATATCATCCTGACTGTCCGCATTTTTGCTTTTGCCTGCATCAGTATTATCTGTATTATCCGCTGCTATCTTATCATCATCCTTATCTTCTTCAGAAATCACTGTCTCTTCACCGGTATGGTTATTTAAATCTGCCTCTTTATTGTCTTTTGTACATCCAATAAGAACGGTAACAGCCAGTATTATGATTATTGATATAAGCAAGTTATCTTTTAAACGTTCAATTTTAACTTTCATATTATGTCATCCTCCTGTATTATTTCTTAGAATATACTGTCTTTACACTTACACCGTTTAGCATACCCAGCTTACCTGCCAAGGTGCTGATTATATCTTGTTCGGCATGAAGAACTACACTTATAATGCTGATATCCTTTTCCCGGTATGGTATTCCCATTCTGCCTATTATATGTTCGCCATATTCATGAAGCAGACTGTTCAGCTTCTCCACCGAATCGGTATTCTCAACTATGATACCTATTAAAGCAATTCTTTTTTCCATAAACTTTCCTCCTGTAATCTTTACTAAAATGTTTTCTATAATAGGACGCCATCCCATCATACAAAAATCCCTATGCCAATGGGATATCTTCCCCGGCATAGGGATATATAGAATCAAGCAAATCCTGTGCAAGAACCTTATTCTTCGGGTATCCCCTAAAATCAGGTATCTCTATTATCGTCCTATGCCTCTCTATCAGGAAACCCTTCTAAATCGGCTTTGCTAATTCTAGCACATTGTTAAATTATTGTCAAGGTTAAAATCTATATTTTTTTAGTTAAAATAGTTAATGTTTTTTCTTATTCTTAGCTAAAACAGTTAATTGAAAAAGTAATGTATATTCCTACATGCCTTATAGGCAGAAGGTTAGATTGACTCTTAGCTAAATTCATAATTACTTAGGAAGTCCACCATATCTAATGTTGTTAATCTAAAGAATTCAAAAGTTGATGTGCTGCTGTCACTTTTCCTTAATAAAGTCATTTTCACAAGAATATTATGAAATGATAATATATTTTCGTCATACATTTTAGCTAGGCTTTCGTCTATAAACCCATCTGCAAAGTTTGAATGCCAATAAACAAGATCGTTGTCCAGTTCTTTGTTTAGATATATAAGTTCAATGTAAAGTATATATTCTTTATTTATACTTTCATAACATATACTCTGTTGAGTAGACGTATCAGATTGCTCTCCATCTAATGTCAAAAACCCCCTCTTACCGAAAGAGTTATCCTTATCAACTATTACTAAATGAAGATTTTCCGTCGCTGTTAGTTTGACACAATCCTTAGGTAAAAAGTTTTCTGATAAATCGCTAAATAGCTTTCTATATTGCTCATAAGAAATAATACCGTTATCATTGTCAAGGTTCGTTTGCTTAGTCTGATTTTTCAAACAACCTTGTGTCAGTATGCCTAAAACTAATAATAGCAGATATAGAGATATATACTTTTTTTTCATTTTAAACCATCCTTCTATTATAAATAATTTTCCCAATCAAAATTACAAATATTTTCACATATTCAAGTACACCCTAGCATACTTCCGGTCAATTAAGTATCAAATGAAGTGAGATAATATACTTACGAAATAGTGCGTCATCAAAGTGCGAACATTGTTTGCATACGAGGTTTTTCTTATTATTAGTATAATATTCCAGTTAAATTATGTCAATGGCATAAAGTGCTAAAAATAATAAGTAAATTTTGTTATATTTTAGTATTAATAATTAATTTCTACCACTGTTTTGAATTTAAAATAATGGATTTTTAGTATATTATGTTACAAATGATGGAATTACCACAAAATATGTCACTTACGTTAAAATAAATACTTTACATCATTTTGTAATTAAAAGAGCCCTAAAACCTTATTTAACAGTTTCGGACTCAATTTATTTATTTTATCAAAAACTTAGATTACTAGTATAATATTCCATTTAGACATATCAATTTAAATAGTACTAATAAACCAAAAGATTCTTACTCATTATTTAGTTTTGCATACTGTATAACATCAAATCTTGAAGCGGTAACCGACTCCCCATATTGTTTCAATATATTGAGGCTTTGATGTGTTAAATTCAATCTTTTCACGAATCTTCTTAATATGGACCGTCACGGTCGCTATATCACCGATAGATTCCATATCCCATATCTCCCTAAAAAGCTCTTCCTTGGTAAATACGTGGTTAGGATTCTCGGCTAAAAACGTAAGAAGGTCGAACTCCTTTGTTGTAAATATCTTCTCTTCATCATTTACAAACACCCTTCTGGCAGTCTTATCTATCTTTAGACCTCTGATTTCTATTACCTCATTCTCTTTCTGTCCCGATCCGATTAAACGCTCATATCTGGCAAGATGAGCCTTTACCCTGGCAACCAGCTCACTCGGACTAAAAGGCTTTGTAATATAATCATCCGCTCCCATGCCTAATCCGCGAATTTTATCTATATCCTCCTTCTTCGCCGACACCATAATAATGGGAATGTCTTTTTCTTCCCTGATCCGCTTGCAGATTTCAAATCCATCCACATTAGGAAGCATCAAATCCAGAATAATTAAATTAAAATCCTCATTAAGAGCTCTCTTAACACCTATATCCCCCGCTGTCTCAACCTCCACTTCAAAGCCTGAAAGCTCCAAATAGTCTTTCTCCAGCTCAGCTATGGACAATTCATCTTCAATAATAAGAATCTTTTTCATCCCATTCCTCCTATATAAAACTAAAATTTTCGCTACCTTTCGCGTAGGAATTTTCCTCCCTCTTACCTCTACACTGCCTTTTTTAGTGTAAAGCTTATAGTAGTCCCCTTATCCTTCACACTGGTCGCCCATATCTTCCCAAAGTGATCCTCTATAACCTTCTTGGCTATAGCCAGACCCAGACCACTGCCTCCGGTTTTGGTTCCCCTAGAAGCATCTGCCCTATAGAAACGGTCAAATATGAACGGCAGTTCTTCTTCGTCAATTCCTGCTCCATTATCCTCTATATCAACTCTGACAAACATATCTTCATCAACTATTCTGATTTTTATTATTCCATCAGGTTTATCCATATATTTGACTGAATTACTTATAATATTATGTACAACCCTTTTTAACTGTTCCGCATCAGCAACCACTTTAACATCACAATCTACAAGATTCTCATAATCCAGCTTAATATTCTTAATCTCTACCTCAAGATGCAGCTCCTCCACGCAGTCCTCAAAATAATCAGCCAAGCTAATATTACTGAACGAATACGGGATAGTATTGCTGTCAATTTTGGCATAATATGCAAGCTCATCCACCAGTACCGTCATATCATTTGCCTTGTTATAAATAGTTCTTAAATATTTGTTCTGCTTCTCTTCGGTATCAGCCACACCGTCAATTAGTCCTTCGGCATACCCTTTGATAGTGGTAAGCGGTGTTTTTAAATCATGAGATATATTACTGACAAGCTCTTTAAAATTCTCCTCATATTGGATTTTATCATCGATAAGCCTCTTTAAACGCAGTCTCATGCTTTCAAAATCCTCACACAGCTGACCAATCTCATCATTTGAATCAGAAGCTACGGAGTAATCCAAGTCCCCATCCTTAATATGATCAGTAGCTATCCTAAGGATATTCAAGGGCTTAAGAATACTCCTATAAATCCAGAAAATAAGCAAAGATGCAGTTAAAAACAAAATAACAATTAATGATATTACACTCTGAATCGCGACAGCCTTAATCTGCGGCATTAGGATATTTACATCGGTAATAACAAAGATGGTTCCTTTACTATTGTCTGTGAACACAAAATCCTGCAGCTTAACAAGAAATGAATTCTTTCCTCCCAGATAGATTCCACCGTCAACCTCTGTACTTGCGGTTCCGTAATCGGGAAGCAAAGCCTCTATCATAGCCAGCTTTTCCTCATTACCTACATATATGAATTCATCGTCCTTCCTGACAATCAAAAACGAATGTTTTAGTTTAAGCTGTTCATCAATCTCCTGATAGTAATCCAAATCACTCAGCTTTTCCGGAAGATTTATCGAATACAGCTTAATCTCATTAAAAATCCCCCTGGTTATTCTATTGAGAATCTGAATGGGATTCGTAATTACCTGAATCGTTTTTGCTTCCACATCATATGATTCATGAATTGACGACATCTGAAAGCGAACTATGGTTCCCGCAGTGACAGATATCAATATCACCGGCATAGCTATCATAATGAGAAATGCAATAATCAATCTATGCTTGAGCTTCATGCTTCATCAATCCTTTGTAATAGTGCCTGTCACCATTACGGTTTTGTTACAATAATATTACGTAAATATTACATATGGTTAACACTATTGTAATGGTGCCTGACACCTTTTAAGCTCATCAACCTTATCAAGTCTTTCCCAAGTGAAATCAGCGTCATTTCTTCCGAAATGTCCATATGCCGCTGTTTTCTTATATATAGGTCTTCTTAAGTCGAGGGTCTTGATAATAGCTGCAGGACGAAGGTCAAAATGCTTTCTTACGACTGAGGCCAGCTCCATATCGGACATTTTGCCTGTGCCAAATGTATCTACCATAACAGATGTAGGCTCAGCCACTCCTATTGCATATGAAAGCTGTACCTCACAACGCTTTGCCAATCCTGCTGCTACAATGTTTTTTGCGATATAGCGGGCTGCATAAGCTGCCGAACGGTCCACCTTAGTACAATCTTTACCGGAAAAAGCTCCGCCGCCATGCCTTGCATAACCGCCATAAGTGTCTACTATGATTTTTCTTCCGGTTAGTCCGCTGTCTCCCTTGGGTCCTCCTATGACAAACCTTCCTGTAGGATTGATATAGAATTTTGTTCTTTCATCTATTAAATCCTGAGGAAGTACTACATCCAGCACATGCTTTTTTATGTCCGCTCTTAATTGATTCATAGATACTTTTTCATCATGTTGAGTGGACAATACTACTGCATTAAGATGTATTGGCTTACCGTTCTCATCGTATTCAACCGTTACCTGAGATTTGCCGTCAGGTCTTAGATAATCAAGAATTTTTTGCTTTCTTACTTGGGAAAGCCTATAGGTCAGCTTATGTGCCAGAGATATCGCATAAGGCATATATTCTTCTGTTTCATCAGTGGCATAACCGTACATCATTCCCTGATCCCCTGCACCGATTAAGGACAGATTCTCATCATCGGTCAGGTTTTCCTTAATCTCATATGACCTGTCTACTCCAAGTGCTATATCCTGTGATTGTTCGTTAATTGAAACTATTACACCACAGGTATCTGCATCAAAACCATATTTAGCCCTGTCATACCCAATTTCTCTGATAGTATCTCTGACTATCTTTTGAATATCCACATATCCCTGTGTTGTAATCTCTCCCATAACAAGCACTAATCCTGTAGTAACCACTGTTTCACAAGCCACCCTGCTCATGGGATCCTGCTTAAGCAGTTCGTCTAATATGGCATCTGAAATTTGGTCACAAATCTTATCAGGATGGCCTTCAGTCACAGATTCTGACGTAAACAGTCTTTTTTGCATAATTCTTCCTCCGTAGTTTTTGATTAGTTAATTTAGTCAAGATCGCAATTTTCTCATCAATAAAGTAAGTCCGCAATAGCGGACTTGATATACAAAACTCAAATCCCCTTATTGTTCGATTACTCGCTCAGGTTGGCACCTTCCATTTAATGGGGTTGCCGTGACTTCATCGAGCCTTACCTCTCCGTCACTCTGAATAAGAGAAATTTTGATATTCACTTAGTTTGATGATAAACGTTATTATGAAACTAGTCAAGCTTTTTTATGTTTTTGCCAATTATCAGTCGATAATACAATGTTGGGGCGAAATTTAAAGAGTTTCGCCCCAACATTTTAATATGTCCACATTTTGGCTTATGATAAATCGCAGCCGATTTTACAATAATCTTAATGTATTATAGATTTCTGTATTCTGCTAACTGCTTAGCGGCGGCAAATGTTTAGACCAAGATCTTTCGATATTGTTCCAAGGCTCGGCTTGATAATACCTGCAATCATCTTAAGTAATGTCGATTTACCGCTTCCTGACGGTCCAATGATACAGATCATATCATGCCTTTTTACATTCAGTGAAATATTATCTACAACACATGTGTAGTCTTTTCCGTTCTTATAATACTTTGATAAACCGCCTACTTGCACTTTAGAAATTCTATCAAATTCTACAAAATAATTGACATTTTTGCCTTTTTTATCTATACTAAAAGTGTCAACCACATAATACCAGTATGTATGTATTATTATTCAGAAAGGAGAGCCAAGTTATACTATCTGGCAATGTGAATCCTATGAATACTCAAAAGATATTAACATCACAAGCTATACCGGGAATGATTGTTGCAGAAGATGTATATACAAAGGATCTTCATCTCATAATAGGAAAAGACACTGTTTTAACGGATAAGATTATAACTAGGCTGGAATTTTATTCGATAACAGATATCTCTGTATATTCTAATAATAACTTTATTCATATTGAGAACGAGTATATTGAGAACACCTTTTATAGTGAAATCAAAAAAAGTGCCTCCTTCAAGCTATTTCGCAAAGCATATCAGAATACTGTTAACCATGTTAAGGACTCCATAGATAATATTGCATTAAAAAAACAAGACGTAAACCCCGAGCAGCTCTTATATGATGTCAATAAGATATTATATCAATGTAAAACCAACATTGAACTTTTTAATATGCTGCATTGTATGAGAGAATATGATGACACCACCTACATTCATAGTCTGAATGTGTCCTTGATATGCAATATAATGGGTAAATGGCTTAATTTTAACTCAGAAGACCTGGAGGTTGTTACTCTATGCGGACTACTCCACGATGTTGGTAAGCTGTTGGTTCCGAATAATATAATTACTAAGCCTGAAAGGCTTACAAACGAAGAGTTTTCACTAATAAAAACTCATGTCATCCGAGGTTATAATTTATTGCGGGATAAAAACATAGATGAAAGAATAAAAAATACCGCTTTAATGCATCACGAAAGATGTGACGGCAGCGGTTATCCTAATGGACTGATAAGTCACGAAATTGACTCCTTTGCCAAGCTGGTGGCAATAGCAGATGTATACGATGCTATGACCTGTGCTAGAGTATACAGAGGTCCGCTATGTCCTTTTGAGGTGATTCACCTCTTTGAAACAGAAGGCTATTTAAAATATGATACAAAATACATCCTAACCTTTTTAGAGGGGATAGTACAGACTTATATTAATAATAATGTCCGCCTGAATAATAATATGGAAGGCGAGATAGTCATGATTAACAAACTCTCACTGTCTAGACCTGTTATAAAGGTCCGTGACGAATTTATTGATTTGTCTAAGCATCGCGATCTATACATACAAGCACTTATATAATATATGGTTTTTTTGCTGCATAATTGTCTTCCTCAAATGCGGACTATGTTCACAAAGGATGCAGGTTCCCATTATAAGGCTTAACCCACCTTAAGCTTAAATTTTTTTATGGCTTTTAAGTCATTTGAATCCACCTTGGCCATCACTGCGCCTAGCTTCTGCAGCTTACTTTCAAAATCCTCATAGCCTCTCTCAATATATTCAACATTCTCAACTATAGTAAAGCCTTCTGCCATAATGCCGGCCATTACTAAGGCTGCTCCGCCTCTTAAATCGGAGGCACTGACGATTGCACCTGTCAGACGCTCCACTCCGGTGATAATTGCGGTATTGCTTTCTACAACTTTAATATTAGCTCCCATCTTAGTCAATTCATCCACATATTTGAATCGGTTTTCAAATATACTCTCTGTTACAATGCTTGTACCATCAGATAAGGATAACAATGTTGTCATAAGCGGCTGCATATCTGTTAAGAAACCCGGATATGCCAAGGTCTTAACATGTGTGCTTCCGGGCCTGTCCTTTGCCATGACCCTGACTGCATCATCATATTCTTCTACCGTTACACCAACCTCCAGCAGCTTAGCTGTAAATGCTTCAAGGTGTTTGGGAATTACATTCTTAATAAGAACATCTCCCCTAGAAGCTGCGGCAGCAAACATAAAGGTTCCTGCCTCTATCTGATCAGGAATAATTGAGTATTCGCTTCCATGAAGCTTTGTTACTCCCTTAATACGGATTACATCAGTTCCTGCTCCTTTTATATTGGCACCCATACTATTTAAGAAGTTTGCCACATCTACCACGTGAGGTTCTTTAGCTGCATTCTCCAAGGTGGTTTGTCCCTCTGCCATACAGGCTGCCAGCATAACATTGATCGTTGCGCCCACGCTTGATTCATCAAAGTATATAGATGCACCGGTCAGCTTTTCTGCTTTGGCACAGATTAAACCATGCTCAATCTTTACTTCAGACCCTAATGCATCAAAGCCTTTAATATGCCTGTCTATGGGTCTGCTTCCGATATTGCAGCCTCCGGGTAATGCGACTTGTGCTTTGTTATATTTGCCAAGCAAGGCTCCCACAAGATAATAGGATCCTCTGATTTTTCTGACATTTTCAGAATCTGCTCTTACTGTATTGATTTTGGAAGCATTAATTCGAATTGTGTGCTTCCCTATACGATCAACCTTTGCACCTAATTCTGTAATAACCTTTAGTAATATATCTATATCACTAATATCAGGAACATTCTCTATCTTAACAGTCTCGTCAGTCATAACAGCAGCAGCTATTATTCCAAGTGCTGCATTTTTATAACCGCTGATTGATACTTCTCCTCTTAACGGTTTACCGCCTTTAATAATATACTGTTCCATTGCTCACCTCGTATTTTATCTATCATGCTATTAATCTGCATAAAATTATAGTGATTTTTTGTTAAATATTTATCCACTATTTTGATTATACCATAATGCGTACTTTTGTAAATTGTTTTTTAGGTATTTATTTTTACCTAATTTGCGTAAATATACCATTTTATGCCGCTTCCGCTTTTTAAATATAATTTTCTCTGTTATTATTTTAAGTGATTTATTTAATAATATTCAAAAAAAGCTTCTGAAAATCAAAGAAAAAGTATCAATAATAACCATTTCATAATCATATTTTATTTATAATTATTGAAGTTGTTTACATTTCATGGTATAATATACACAAAATTCAAAGATGCCCCAGAAATACTTGGTATTATAAGCACTAATGAGTGATTATATACTATTTTATCAATTTGTCAATTATTATGTACTAATATTATTTTACATTTAACAGGAGATAATGCAATGGCGTCAAAATACATAACAATAGAATCTGTTACCGGTGGTGTTAGCAATCGTGTAAAGCAGGATCTGAAATTCAGGACAGGCAACTTTGTCTGGCGTATAAAATTCACCGCTCCTCTTAAACCATCCACGGTTAATAACAGGAATCTGAATGTAACCACCCTAAACAACGTACCTTTATTAACGAATATACGATATGATTCGGTAAATAACTGTATAGAGATAGAGCCTTTGGAACCTTATAACAAAAACGAATCCTATCTGTTACATGTGTCCAGTAAAGTGGAGTCTAAGAGAGGTCAGAAGCTGCCGCATGATATTACTATACAGTTTAAGTTGTAGCCTGATAACTGAAGTCTTCTGGCAACAGAGACAGGATATCTGCTTCAGCTAATCTACCCTCTGCTGCAAGCTTAGGTAATTGCTTTCCTGTCCTTAGATCTGCCGAATCCATTGCACTTTGGACATAATTTGAAATGCTCTCAAGTCTATTATCTCTATCTGTATTTTTAATAATTTCACTTATACCAACCTTTAGTATGTCAAGTACTAAAGGTTTTATTTTATATTCACGCTGTACAATATAAGCATATGCAAATCCCAGTAAGTCTTCTTCTGTATATGAAGGAAGATGTATTCTGTTCTTAAACAGCTCCATAAGTTTTGGACACTCTCTGAACAGCCTGTTCATGTTTTTCTTATTCTCTTCGAATATAACTGCAATGTCCCCATGAAAATATCTGATAAGCTCCAATAGTTTGTCTATGGTCGGTTTTTTCAGTTCGCTTGCATTTTCGATAACCAAGCAGCAGTTTCTTAATTCTTCCTTCATATTTGTTATGTCAATTCGATTTAATTTTATAGATGATATCTTGGCTATTTTGGATGTTTTTAATTTCTCAGTCCTATTTAAGAATACTGCAATATCTCTTGCCAGAGTTGTTTTGCCCGATGAAGGAGCTCCGGTTATAATCATTTGAACACTCTTAGTATGCTTGTTCATGATTAATTCAAGACTTCTTGCCAATTGCTTTTGAATAGACTTAACATGCAGCCATTTCCCAAAGATCTGATAAACATCTATACCAAGGCTCTCGGATAATTTATCTAGCCTGTCCAAATCCTCGTTTTTATCATCTGTCCTAATAAACCGGTAGATATCCATCTTGTCTTCATTAACAGATTTTGAATCGTAAATATCCGTCTCTTCTTCATCAGCAGACTTTAAATCGTAAGCAGGCTTCGAATCGGAAACATCCGCCTTCTTTTCATCAACAGTCTTTGAATCATAAGCAGGCTCTGAACCGTAAGCGGGTTCTGAATCGTAAACGGACATTGAATCTGCTGTGACTTCGCCATCCTTATTCATTAAGCTGTCTACTTCTTTTCCTACTGTCTCGGCAACCTTATATAATATCATATCTTCAGGAGTATCCTGTAATTGAATTATGGGCTTGGTATCGCCGGCCTGATGTTCAGCATCTGAGCTTTCTTCTTCTGCGATTTCCTGCTGACTGTCTATGGACTGAATGCTTTCGTCAAGATCAGCAGTTATTCCGCTTAATGCTCTGTTTTTAAGACCTTCAATTATTTCATCCTTATCTATCTCACCCGAATAATATGCCTTAAGAATCTTAGCCTTCTCAACATAGCTTCCCTCTCCAAACCACAAAATAAGATCCGAGCACTCCTGAATACATTCCTTTTCCATCCCTGCCTTGTAATAAAGCTTGGCCAGCTCATATGCCCATTTCTCAATATAAGCATACTCTTTTAATTTTTGTAAGGATTCAATCAAGATATAATATGGCTCTTTTTTTGCCTTATCGATTTTGTATCGGAATATATAGATGCTGTAATCATTTGGTGCCAGCTCCTCATACTCCTTTAAATAGCGTTCTGCATCCTCTATATTCATTATTTTTATTGAGGCAAGCACCATCTGGTACAAGGTTCTTCTTGTTTTTGATTTCTTATATATTCTATTAAGCAAAGCCATTGCCTTATCATAATTTTTGTTCTGAATGCAAATATCTGCAAATAAGCTAAGGTCTGCTATATTTCTTACCTTTTTTAATGCCATGGTGTCCAAGATTTTCTGGGCCGAGTCATAGTCTTTCTCCTGGACCCTTCTTTTAATCTCTTCAGTCTTTACGATAATATCATAGCTTCCCATCACTATTCCTCCTTACAAATGATTAGGCATCGCTTTATCTTATTATACATAATAATCATGTCTCTTTGAAGTATATAAGTGTATCCGTCAATTCCTTTGTTATCTCAATATTATCCTTTTGCAATAACCGGTGTCTTCCTTCAATTTCCCGGACTTTCTTCAACCGGTTTCTAATAAATCTTGCATAAGCTTCTTCAAATATAGGTTGAATAATTAACTGATCTCTTATTTTTTTAGAAAACGGGCAATAGGTTGCCATAATTTCTCTGACAATCTTATTCAGCTTTATAGCTCCCCTTGATTCATAATTTATCCAAGCCTCATAATCAATAACAAATATTTCTCTGCTGTTGTTTCTTCCCTTTTGTATCTGAAGCTTGATCTTTTCCTTTCTTTCCTCCGATAAATCACGGTTCTTTTTATAAAACTGAAGATAATCGGAATATTCAGAGGTTAAAGACTTAACCTTAATATCATTCCAGGCTGTACCCTCTATAGTCCTGCACATTTCCCAGCGGAATCTGCCGCAAACCTTAACTATGTTTTGGAACAGATCTGCTCCAGAAAAAATCGGAAATACAAAACGTCCCGGGCTGTTTCTTCTCTTTCCTGTGATGTCCTGCCACATAATACCGTTGATTCCTACTGTAGGCATTAATATTACATCCGGGTAGATTCTCTCGATTATATATTCCTTTTCTATATTCTTTTCCTTATTGACATATAGCGTTTCTCTGTCAAATACAGAGTAATCTATGTCTAACAATTTGTTAAATGCCTCTGCGAAAATACTTGGCGTTACAAAGGATTTGTCAAGTCGGCCATAGATCATGTCCTTGTGTAATACGGGTACAAAAGTGCTTATTTGACCATTAGTGGTTCTGTTATTATAACGAAACATATTCTGTATCTCGTATTCCAGCTTTCTCTCCATGTCATTGGCGTATTCCTTAATTTGACCGGCTGTAAGCTTTCCTTTATTCTTTAGAGAAACAAGCATTTCATTATATTCAAGATCAAACTCATTCTTCGAAGGCTCCTTCTTTCCTTCGTATATTAATTTCAGCCACTCTTTGATGTTATATACACGAATGCTGTCTGATACTTCCTCTTCCTCCAGAAAATATAAGGACAGTTTATGTTCATTATCAAGCAGTCTTTCATCAGCATATCCATACTTTAAGAACATATCTACAACTCTGGGTACATTCTTATCCTTATAAGCTTTTAAGAACACTTGCTTATATAATTCATAAAATTCATCAGTAAGAATTCTTCGGATTTTTCTTGCACTTTCATCAATAGAAAGCCTGTCTTTCAGATTAACGAAATCATACATGGTATCCTGCATTTTCTGTGCAATTTTTTCATCTATTCCAGAGTAATCAAGAATCTGCTTATAGGAATCATTAAGCTCTGCCAGAACCTTCTCTGCATCATCTGCCGTATATTGCATATAATTATGTACGCTAATATCCTTGTCCTTGGCACCGTTAATAATCAGATGATAAGCGTTTTCCATCAGTTTACGGTTTACTTTCAATTTTCTGCCAAGCCGGTTTTTAAATAAGGTTTCTATTTTGTTAATCTTCTCTATTACACTATCCATAATGTCCATTAGCTCGCTGCTGCTGCCATCGGCTTTGGTAACTTCTAACGCATAAGCTGCCACCAAATTAAAAAGGCATGTGTCGCTTTCATCTATTAAATATTCTGTCATTGTCGTAAGCTTGCTTACATATTCTTTCAATATCTCATTAAGCTGACTAATAAGCTCAATCTGATCCTCCATCTGAAACATGGTAACAACATTACTGTATGAATAGTATGACTTCATCACATCAACAGGAATAGATGTACTCTCAATATAATAATCAAGCTTTCCCAAATCCAGTGTGATATAGCTGTCAAATTCGGTTAGTTCTTCAACCCACTTGGGCTTTCTGGCTGTATACCCCAGTCTGGATGCCGATTCATAATAGAGCTTGAATTTGCTTGTTAAAAAGTCATGTAATCCATGACCTTGCTTTAATATTTCCTTATATATCTTTCCCAGCTCGCTGATAACTCTGTTCAAAGACATAATGATAAATCCATTATAATCTTTATTTATTGAAAGAATGTTCTCTAAATCATCCTTATGATCTACTGCAAATACATAGACAGCAGCATCTTCACATGCCGTATATGTACTTTGATACCTTCCATGTATAATATCACTTACTGCCAAAAACATTCCCGGTCCCATCAAATAACACGCGCCATCATTATGTATCTGAATACGACCCTTAATTACAAGTGCTATGCTGGACAGTGTATCTCCTTCTGTATATATACTGTCGCCCTTTTTATATTGATTTACTGCATTCAAGTTAATTGTTTGCTTCAATTGGCTCTCCCCAATCTGTTTAATATTTTTATTACATTACAATTATATACTAAATTTCATTTAATAAAAAGATTTTTTCCCTCATTTTCCCTAAATAGTACAAAATTCTCATGAGAAATCTGTAAAAAAGGGGATGCCGGATTCCGACATCCCCTTATATATACTATATATATAATTTTTTCCGTGCATTCTGCTTCGAATGCTTACCATAAGCGTTACCTTTACAGTTAACTCGGTCCAGGTGACCTTACGGCACACAGAAGCTTTCGCTTAGTGCTGCTTCATTCCTGACCTGACACGGTTCACGAATTTCTGTTGCGTAAGACCCGGACGTCAACATCACTTATAAAGGGCAGCCTCACAATAAAACACCCTCGGCAGAATATCACCCCTGCTGTAGCGGATTGCAGGTACAGGGCACCGCTATCTCCCCGGCTGCACGGAAATCTTATGACAAAATAAATCTTAAAGATGTATGCATCAGTATAATGCTTCTATGCTTAGCTGTCAAGCCTCAAGCTTTTCCATTTTGTTTCGTATGCGAAGCTCTTTAAAGAAGGTCTGAAGTATGTTCGTACACTCATCTTCAAGAACTCCATAAGTTATATCCACCTGATGATTAAATTCCTCCATCTGCAAAAGATTTAATATTGATCCTCCGCATCCGGCTTTCGGATTCATGGTTCCGATTACCGCTCTTTTTATCCTTGCCTGAACTATAGCTCCTGCACACATCTGACAGGGCTCCAATGTAATATATATAGTGCAGTCCTCTAAACGCCAGTCTCCC
Organism: Clostridiales bacterium; assembly: GCA_012837605.1. Classification (GTDB taxonomy): domain Bacteria; phylum Bacillota; class Clostridia; order Lachnospirales; family Lachnospiraceae; genus Mobilitalea. Next base: position 26,778 of record DUQV01000103.1, read on the forward strand.
ATTTTCTTGCTTGCCTTATTAATGGCTGTAAGCTCAGCATGGGCGAGAGTGGTTTTACTTGTATTTCTTTTGTTATAACCTCTGCCTATTATTTTACCCTGATATACAATTACGCAGCCAATAGGCACCTCTCCGAGCTGGTATGCCCTTTTTGCCTGCTTCAAAGCTTCCCTCATATATTTCTCATCAGTCATGGTATCATTTCCTTTTCTGTGTATCATATCTATTTACAAATAAAGCTCCTGTTTTGTTTAAAATAGAATTTAGTAAATCGCATCTTAGTAAATCGTACATTAGTAAATTATGATTTACTAAAGCATATATGAGTAATTATGATATGTCAAATGATTATATTGATATTTAATGTTTCATATATTACAATGTTGTTCGTAGATATGAAAAACCACATAAAAACATGAAAGATATAATGTTGAAGGATATTACCTTATTTATGTTGATGAAGAAATGAACCGAAATTACAGTAACCCTTTCTTAAGGAGGCAACATGAATATACACGGCTTTAACAAATCCACTCTACTGGACTATCCAAGGCATCTGGCAGCCACAATATTTGTGGGCGGCTGCAATATGCGTTGTCCTTTTTGTCATAATGCCTCTTTGGTTCTAAGACCTTACACTCAACCGATTATCCCTTTGGAGGATATTCTGTCATATCTGGAAAAAAGAAAAAACATACTGGAAGGTGTATGTATTACAGGGGGAGAACCGACCTTGTATGACAACCTTCCCGATACTATTTTTAAAATAAAAGAGATCGGACTTAAAGTAAAGCTCGATACAAACGGAACAAATCCGGTTATGATAAAAGATCTGACAGATAAGAAGCTAATTGACTATGTTGCTATGGATATCAAAAACTCTAAAGAAAAATATAAAATCACAGCAGGAAATAAGGATATCTCCATGGATAACATCCATGAGAGTATATCCCTGCTTCTTTCAGATATCGTAGATTATGAGTTTAGAACCACCATTGTAAACGAGCTTCATACTGAAAACGATATGCGCTCTATAGGGGAGTGGATTAAAGGAGCCAAGGCTTATTATCTTCAGCCCTATGCAGATTCCGATGATGTGATCTCATCCGGTTTTACCACGCCCTCAAAGGAAACATTAATATCATATAAAGAGATGCTGTCAGTGTATGTTAAACATGTCGGAATTCGTGGTGTTGACTGACACGCATCAGACTTTTATTTCAATATACCAATACCCGAAATCGCCCTGCCTTAAAGTTTTGTTACGTATTGATTTAAAGCTCTCGAATCCAAACATCCTGGCCATAAATCGTTCTCTGTTATGGTATATGCCCGGAACTCCAAGAATATAACGTACTCCGTATCGATCTGATATTTCTGCAAAAATTAAGTGATGATAACAATAAAATCCGTGAAGCAGAAAGCTGTTATTACTATAACTCCATGTGCTTGAAGGGAGCAATCCTATATCTTTAGGTTCAATCTTTACACATCTTGTAATGTCACTATCCTCGAACGGATTAATCCTTGGATAATTCGCAAATATTCCGGCAATTGATGGATTCTCTTTTCTATCCGATTTCTCTATTGCTTTATCTGGATATTTTTCAATGGATTTTTCCATAAGTTTTTCAGCAGATTTATCCGCAAATTTTTCTGTTGTCTTTTCAAAAGCTATCTCAGAAGCTTTTTTTTCGGATTTCTTTGTAAGATTTCTTATAAACTCCTCCGATACCTTCTCTGTGAATCTCTCAGCTGATTCATTTAAGGGCTTCTCATTAGGAACTTCTTTGTTTTTATCCTGAGGGATGCCCTGAGATACCTCTGCTGTTTCATCTGTGAATTTATCAATAGATTTCTCCTGAGATACCTCTGTCGTTTCATCTGTTGGTGTCTCCTGAGGTGTCTCAACAGAATTATCAATGAGCTTTTCCAAAGATTTCTCTATTGATCTGTCTGATAGTATCTCTGTAGATTTTTCTATGGATTCATCTGAAGACCGCCCGGAAGCTTTGTCAGTAGATTTATTTATAACTCCTCCAATAGATTTTTCTGAATCCTTGCCTGTGGTTTTTTTCTCGGGTGTCTCTACACTGTCAATAATCTTTGATATAGAATCATTATACCTATACACCAATTCCCACGGATCGGTTGGCAGTTTATCCTCTTTTCTCTTGGTTGCGTCTGCTCTTAAGTCTGCCGGTTTTCTAATGGGCACAGAAGATGTCCTGTCAGTAGATATCTCTGTTTTTGTTTTTGGCTTAAGAGCCTCTAAAACCTCATTTAATATAATCGGCTTATCATCCCACTGAGTAGCATAGAATACTGCGGAGTTAAGAAAAAGCAATATACCGCCCATATCGGAAAATTTATATCCTGAATCCATAGTATTTTGCTCTTTAGCACTCAGTCTGCTGTCTATTATCTCATTTTTAACCACACTGTCTCCAAGATAAACCAAATCCAACTTGTCTTGCGGTCTATGAATCAGGTAGGTTGGGAATATTCCTTCCTGTAAACCATTCAGCTGCATATGTATTGTAAACCTGCATTCGCCATCTCTTATCTCTACTCTGACATAACCTACATTTTTTTTCTTATTCCCGTTCACATATTCATACATATACGATACGAATCTTTTATAATCAGCCAAATAACCACGCTCCCTTACTTATCCATAATGCTCTGGGTTGTTTCATGATTCTATTCAATATATTCCATGAAAACGGTCATTATGCCAACTCCTAGTCTATTACCAATATGTAATACTCATAAATTGGCTCATTTCGTTTCTCACCTCCTACTGTGTCGTAATGTTTTTATTTTGTACCTTTGCTATATAGGAATACTTTCATTAAATAATAAAATGGACAGAGAAAAGCCATAACACCTTTATTAGCTATGTTTGGATTAGCTACATGGTGTTATGGCCTTCAGTTTTCTAAATGTTTACTCCTAATTTCCGAACTACGTTCAGGAAAATTCACTAAAAAGCATTCCATCATCATTCATTTTCGAACTTCTTGATTTACCATACCTGCCAATATAAAATCAGGATATCCATCAGATAGCTAACCTTATTCCCGTCCCAATCATAATATATCCAAGTTCCGTCAGCCTAAACAGATTGAATTTCCGCTGATGATGAATACGACTGGCATATTTTTATTTATCTATTAATTCGTCACAAATATATTGACATGCTTCTTCCTCTGTATTAAAAAACATTTGTGTATTTTTTATTCCTCTTTCGCAAAAATACACTTCTCATTTATCGTTATTATATGTTAAGCAGAATCTTTTATCAGTTCTTCCAAGCTTCCGCAATTTCAGAGATTGTAACATTATGAATTTGTTTTATGATTTCATATTTATGATAGGCATTAGGAACCTAATGATTAAGTTTTGTATGCCCAATCCCTATTCTCATTTTAAAAAAAAGTTGGTTGCCGGTAGTTCACTCTTTTGTTTACACATTACTTCTCAGCTTCTATTTCTTTCCATTTTATTGCTGTGTCTAAAGTTTTTTTACCATTTCCTACTCCCTTTAATAGATGCATCGTATTACAAAAATTAGCCATAACACTTAAGTTCTCACCTGCTGTGTTGCCGGAATAAAAAGAGCCCGACAAATAACTTTTAAGACTATATGCTATCGGTTACTTTCTTCATCCAAAACGCAAAAGACCGGTCATGTCAAAGCAATCTTGCCTAAACATAACCGGTCTGTCTTTTACCCTGCCAAATATTTTAATTTATATTTACGGCTGTCCCTGTATAACTCCTATCGTAATGATTACTCATATTAATGTATCTGACTGTGCAGCTCCTGCAGGGAACGAACTCCTGCTGCCTTATTAAACTTTATATCTTTAATACCTGCTATGGTGGCCCTGGCTGCCGCCATAGTGGTAACATAACTGATTCCTCCTTTGATAGCAGCTTTTCTGATGTAGCTGTCATCATCGGCTCCTTTTTTACCAATCGGTGTATTTACTATGATATCTATCTGTCCATTTGTAATAGCATCTATGATATCCGGTCTTCCCTTATTAAGCTTATGGATCTTCTCAGCTTTAATACCGTTTTTAACAATCATATCATGGGTTCCTGATGTTGCCAGTATCCTAAAGCCGCAATCTGCAAATCCCTGTGCAACCTCCACAAGCTCAGGCTTATCTCTGTCACTGACACTGATTAAGACTGTTCCTGATAAAGGCAGACCATGATTTGTAGCCTCCTGTGCTTTAAAGAAAGCTTCACCGAAGGTTTGAGCCAGTCCCAGCACCTCACCGGTGGAGCGCATCTCAGGACCAAGCACGGGATCAACCTCAGGGAACATATTAAATGGAAATACTGCTTCCTTAACACCATAATGTGTGAACCTGCTCTCCTTTAACGACTGTATGGGAGAAGGCTTGCCGGTATATTCGCTGACCATAATCTGTGTGGCCAGTCTAACCATCTGTATGTTGCATACCTTAGATACCAATGGAACTGTTCTGGATGCTCTTGGATTGGCTTCCAGAACATATACTGTTCCGTCCTCAATGGCATACTGCATGTTCATGAGTCCGCATACCTTCATTTCCTTTGCTATCTTAACAGTATATTCTTTAATGGTCTTCAGATTTTCTTCCTTAATATTCAGAGAAGGTATAACACATGCCGAGTCTCCCGAATGAATTCCTGCCAGCTCTATATGCTCCATAACCGCAGGAACAAATGCATAATTACCATCGCTTATGGCATCCGCCTCACATTCAATAGCATTGTGAAGGAAGCGGTCTATCAGAATAGGACGATCCGGTGTCACTCCGACTGCAGCCTCCATATACACCTTAAGACTTTCATCATCATGAACTATCTCCATGCCTCTGCCGCCAAGCACATAGGATGGGCGTACCATAACCGGATATCCGATTTTCTGTGCTATATCAAGTGCTTCGCTTACATTAACAGCCATGCCCGCCTCAGGCATAGGAATACCAAGCTTATCCATCATCTCACGGAATCTGTCTCGGTCCTCTGCCAAATCAATTGTCTCGGGAGTGGTGCCAAGTATATTAACACCATTATTCTTTAATTCCTGTGCCAAATTTAGCGGTGTCTGTCCTCCGAATTGGGCGATAACTCCAAGAGGCTTCTCCTTCTCGTATATACTAAGGACATCCTCAATCGTAAGAGGCTCAAAATACAGCCTGTCAGAAGTATCATAATCCGTCGATACAGTCTCCGGATTACAGTTTATTATTATTGTCTCTATCCCCAGATCCTTTAAAGCAAATGCCGCATGAACACAGCAATAATCGAATTCAATACCCTGACCAATACGGTTTGGACCTCCGCCGAGAATAATTACCTTTTTATTGTTAGTTGTAGGGACTTTGTCCTCTTTGATATGATAGGAAGAATAATAATATTTTGCATCCTTGGTTCCGCTTACATGAATACCTTCCCATGCAGCCTTGATATTCGCATCATATCTTGCCCTTCTAATGCTGTCCTCACTTACCATAAGAAGCCGACTTAAATATCTGTCAGAAAAGCCGTTAAGCTTAGCCTGTCTAAGCACATCAACCGGCGGAATACTGCCTTTATATGTCTTAAGTGCTTCTTCTTCCTCAACAAGCTCTTTCATTTGTTCTATAAAATAATACTTAATCTTAGTCAAATTATGAAGCTCGTCAACGGTTGCTCCCTTTCTTAAAGCTTCATACATAATAAACTGGCGTTCACTGGTGATATTATGAAGCATATCAAGTAGTTCTTCCTTGGATTTTGATGCAAAATCCTTAGCTCCTCCAAGCCCATAACGACCAATCTCTAAGCTGCGAATTGCTTTCTGAAAGGCTTCCTTATAGGTCTTTCCAACGCTCATAACCTCACCGACTGCCTTCATCTGAGTTCCCAGCTTATCCTGAGCCCCTTTAAACTTCTCAAATGCCCAGCGTGCAAACTTAATCACCAGATGTTCTCCGTCAGGAACGTATTTGTCCAGTGTTCCGTATTTACCACAGGGGATATCACTCAGATTCAAGCCTGCTGCCAGCATAGCCGAAACAAATGCTATAGGAAAGCCTGTTGCCTTGGAAGCCAGTGCAGAGGATCGTGAAGTCCTTGGATTTATCTCAATGACACATATCCTGCCCGTTACCGGATCATGTGCAAATTGAACATTCGTACCGCCGATCACGCCGATTGCATCCACTATTTTGTATGCCTGCCTTTGCAGCTCTTCCTGAAGCTCTTTTGATATTGTCAGCATAGGAGCACAGCAGATTGAATCTCCTGTATGAACTCCCAGAGGATCTATATTCTCAATAAAGCAAACTGTTATCATCTTGCCTGAAGCATCCCTTACAACCTCAAGCTCCAACTCATCCCAGCCCAGTATGGATTCTTCCACCAGAACCTGACCCACCATACTTGCCTGAAGACCTCTTGCCACTACGGTTTTAAGCTCTTCCACATTATAGACCAGACCTCCGCCTTCTCCACCCATGGTATAAGCAGGACGGATAACAACCGGATAAGACAGTTTATCAGCAATAGCCAATGCCTCTTCCACAGTATAGGCGACCTCACTTCTTGCCATCTCAATTCCCAGAGATTTCATGGTCTTTTTAAATTCAACCCGGTCTTCACCCCGTTCTATGGCATCAACCTGCACACCAATTACCTTAACATTATATTTTTTTAGAACTCCTGCCTTATCAAGCTCTGAGCATAAATTTAGGCCCGATTGCCCACCTAGGTTAGGGAGAAGTGCATCTGGCCGTTCTTTCTCAATAATATGCGTCAGTCTTTCTACGTTCAATGGTTCAATATAGGTAACATCTGCTGTTGAAGTATCCGTCATAATAGTTGCAGGATTAGAATTAACTAAAATAATCTTATATCCCAGATTCCTAAGGGCTTTACACGCCTGTGTACCGGAATAATCAAATTCACATGCCTGTCCTATTATAATAGGTCCTGAACCTATGATTAATACCTTGTGAATGTCAGTTCGCTTACTCATATAATCCTCCTTCATTGTGAGAAATCCCTCTGACGGTAAGTCTATATAAAAATGGGCAAAAAAAATTTGTATTTTTTCTCTTCTGCCTCTCCTTCTTTATTCTTATTTATATTAATAGAAACTTTATCATTATGCAACTGTTATTTTTATTTAATCAAGAAAATTTATCATACTTAATAACATACAAATGGTTTGCTATAGCCACAAACTGCTCCAAGGACAAATCTTCACCCCGGATATCTCTGGCGATTCCTAAGTCATCCAAGACCTTAACAATATCCTCTTTGTTAAAATCCAAGCCTTCATAATTAAATATTCCATTGACCAGCGTCTTTCTTCTTTGATTAAAGGACGCACGGATAAGCGAGAATAAAAGCTTTTCATTCTCTACATGATATGGGGGATTCTTATACGGTATAAGATTTATAACGGCTGAACCAACCTTCGGTCGGGGCATAAAGCAATTTGGAGGAACATTTGCAATAATACCGGGTTTTGCATAGTACTGCACCGCAAGAGATAACGCACCGTAATCTTTAGAACCGGGTTTTGCTTGTATACGATCCGCCACCTCTTTTTGAATCATAACTGTCACACCTGACAGGGGGATATGCTTTTCAAAAATATCCATTATAATTGGAGTTGTAATATAATACGGAAGATTTGCCACTATCTTAACAGGCTTATTATCGTTATAATCCTTAACAAGAGAAGCTATGTCTACCTTGAGAATATCCTCATTTAGTATGGTTACATTGTCATAATCCGATAAGGTTTCTTCTAAGATGGGAATGAGCCTTCTATCTATTTCTATTGCCAAAACATGTCCGGAATTTTCACACAGATGCTGTGTTAGGGTTCCGATTCCCGGACCGATTTCGAGCACAAAGTCATCCTTGGTAATATCTGCCGCCCTTATAATCTTTTCAATGACATGATTATCAATCAGAAAATTCTGACCGAACTTTTTCTGAAACACAAAACTGTACTTCTTAAGTATCTCAATTGTATTCTTTGGATTTCCCAGTGTACCCATTAACTACCCTTTCATTCTATATAGCCTTTTTGCATTCTCATTGGTGATACGAACCGCCGTATCATAATCAATATTTTTAATATTTGCAATTTCCTGTGCGATATAGGGAAGATACAGCGAGCTGTTTCTTTTGCCTCTATATGGAACCGGTGCCAGATAAGGACAATCCGTCTCTAGTACAAGCTGCTCCAGAGGAGAAAATGCAACAACCTCTTTTAATTTTCTGCCGTTTTTGAAGGTTACAACTCCTCCTATTCCCAGATAAAAACCCATGTTCAGATACTGTCTGGCTTGTTCCACTCCATAGCTGAAGCAGTGAAGAACTGCTCCAAAATCTCCGATATTGCTCTCTTTTAGTATATTATATGTGTCATATGCCGCATCCCTGCTGTGAATTACAAGAGGCTTGTCCAATTCCTTTGCCATCTCTATCTGCCTGGTAAACCATACCTTCTGTGTATCTCTATCGGGCGTATCCCAATAATAATCAAGACCTATCTCTCCGATTGCCAGCACCTTCGGGTGTTTTGCCATTTCCTTTAGCCATAAAAGACGCTCCTCATTCAACAGCATGGTTTCTTCCGGATGAATCCCTACCGATGCATATATATAGTCATAGCTCTCAGCAAGCTTAACCGACTGTTCGACAGATTTTATTCCCGAACCGATATTCACTACATATTCAATATTATGTTTGGGAAGGCTCTCCAGTATCTCCCAACGGTCTTCATCAAATGCCGCATCCTCATAATGGGCATGAGTTTCAAATATCATTAGTCTTTCCTCTTTTTCTAAGATTATTTACCGGTGGTTGGCTTATATGTCCCGTACATTATACATCAGTTCAAATTATAGCACAATAATAAAAGCAAAAACAAACCGCCTTTAGTCGAGAAACTAAGGCGGTTTATTTTAGTTCATATTCATCTTTTAGTCCATCCATAAGTATTTGTACGCTCTCGGTAAGCATTTTTACAGTCCTATTGTTTTCATCCATATCCTCTCTAGTTTGTCTTAAAAGTCTTCTTATTTCATCTATAGAATATTCATGACTATTCATATCTTTTTTGATATGTTCTAATTGAATCGTAATAGCTTTAACGGCATCCTCAAGTGTTGATAATCCTTTAGGAGAATATTGGCTAATTATTGATATTAATCTGGGAGGAAAATCATTTATAGATTTCGGAGGGTCATAATCCTCTACTCCATCAACCTCGTCTTCTTCTAATTCATAAAATACAGCACCAACTAATTTTTTTCCTGGAATTAGCTTAAAAGGCGTACTGGAATAATTATAAAGCCCAAACATAAGCCTGCCATTATAACCGGGATCTACAGCAAATCCTCCAAGGGTCAAAACACCATACTCTGACATTCCCCTGTTAGCACTCAGATGCATAAACATATTTTTAGGCATACATACCGTTTCTTTTGAAAGGACATAAACAACTTCATTTGGTGCAATAATGACACTTGCTCTTTTTTCCGGCTCAAGCTCAGAGATTTTTGTTGGTACACCATAATCAGCCTTTAAGAACTCATCACTTAATGTAAAATCATACTTAATTGCACCACAATTTGAGACATCACCGTTCTGTATGATTCTTCCTTCTTCTACCGCCTTTTTCAATAAATCTCCCGCCAAAATTTTAGCCACTAACTTACCCCCTAATTTGCTATTAAAAATAATTATAAAAAAATTATATCGTAATTAGTTTGTAAATGCAATAATTTGTTCATATTTCCCTATTATGGATAAGTTTGCTATTCTTGAGTAAAGAAAACCCCGCTCATGTAAGATTTTAATACTCCTCTAACAATTCCCTTCATAGACATACTTAAGATTTCTACGTGCCACCTCAGCCAGTCTGTATACTGTCCTTACAGGTGTAGCTTCCTTATCCGTTACCTTCCACCTAGGAAAAAACCGTGATATATGAAGCGGAATATCAGGACTTATACTGCCAAGCCAGTCGGACAAAGCCTCCATCTCTTCTTCGCTGTCATTTTCCCTGGGAATAATTAGAGTGGTAACCTCCACATGGCAGTGCTCGGCAGCTATTATTATAGTATTCTTAACGGTGTCTAAGTTTCCTTTGATTTTCGTATAAAACTCCTTCGTAAAGCTCTTAAGGTCAATATTAAAAGCATCTATAGTCGGAAGCAGCTCTCTTAAAGGATCTTCACAGATATACCCGTTAGTTACCGCCACATTTTTAAGTCCGTTTTCCTTGGCAAGTGTGCTGCAGTCTTTAACAAACTCATACCCTATCAGGGGTTCATTATAAGTATAAGCGATACCGATATTGCCTCTGCTTCTAAGCTCCAAGGCTTTCTTTACAAGCTCTTCTATAGTTATATCCGCATAATCTATCTCTGTACCCTTAACCATGGATATATCACAGTTCTGACAAAAAGGGCAGCGTAAATTACAGCCATAGCTTCCTACAGACAGAATCCTGCTGCCCGGATAAAAGTGATATAACGGTTTCTTCTCTATCGGATCTAGTGCTATAGCCGTAATCTTTCCATAATTATCACTAATTACCTTACCTTCGCTGCCGATTCTTCCGTTGCAAAACCCATACTGTCCCTCTGACAATTTACACTTATGAGGACATATATTGCATACCGCTTTCATTTTTGAATACCTCTACTCTTAATAGATTTATACTTGATAGATTCATGCCTGACAGCTCATTAATCATGTCTTATCACTTCAAACCTTTCCAGTTTTATTTCTTCGTTATCTAATATTCCGGCCTTTCTTCGTGCAATTGCTACCTGCTTCTGCACAGTATCTATGCCTTCCAGATTCGGAAGCAGCAGTCCTCTTTTACGCCCTGAACTGACTATCACACCGTATCTTTTTACGTCCAAATCATCCATAGAATCTATAGGCTCTGCTTCTGACAGTACGTCTACACTATAAACCAAATCGTCCAGCTCTTCCTCGCTAACAGGCGGAAATCTGGGATCCTCAAGCCCTGCACTGACAGCGTTTCTGACAATCTCATCCGCAACGCTTCCTGTAACAGGGGAAATTGTTCCGATACATCCTCTAAGCTGACCGTATTTTTTTAGTGATACAAACACTCCCGCCCTGTTCTTAATCATTTCCTCGGGAAGATTATCAGGAAGCTTCGCATATTTGCCTGATTTTACATAGGTTTCGAGTGACAATCTGGCAAGTCTGACATATGCATCTTCATTCTTTATTCTTTCCCTTACCATCTTCGACTGCTCCTCTTTAAAGATTATATCAAAATGCCTGCTGTCATCCTCTCCTGTAATCTTATATGAACATACCCCATAGCCAACGCCAAAGGTTCCTTCATAGGATAAAAACTCCGGCTTGACACTAAGCCCGCTTAAGGCTCCTGCCATTATAATAAAGGATCTAAGCCCACATTCGGCTGCCGCCTCACAAAAATCAGGTGAAAAGGTAAGAAATTTTAAGAAATCCCCTTCCTTCATGGCTTCGGTTATCTGTTTGTCAAACTCCACGCCCTCTTTACTAAAGCCATATGGTCCATCCTCCTTAAGCTTATGAGACAAATCTCCGCTTGCCACGAATACTGCTCTTTCGTTAAGCTTGTCTGCTGTCTCTTTGATGCATCTTCCCAGCTTGTAATGTTCCGTAACCGAAAGTCCCGACAGACCGATCCTGACTATCTTATACTCCTTTAGATATTGATTAATAAAGTACAGAGGAACCATTGTTCCATGATCTAGGCTGCGGTCTCTTTCACCCAGTGTCCCTGCCTGTATCTGCTTTCTTTCTGATAAAGCTTCCAACTCTTTTACAAACCTCTCATCATACTCTACTGAAAATGATACATCTCTTGCCCCAAACCGTCCAAAATCACCCTTCGCACCGGAACCCGGCGAGATATGAAAATAATCTGAATATAGAATTAGATGAGGCGTAGTGATTATAATCGTGTCCGGATTAAGCTCAGCAATCTGTCTGGCAGCTTTGTGATAGCTGTCTATTGTCTTTTGAACCTTCTTTTCCTCTCCCCTTCCTATTTCAGGTATGATTATAGGCGGATGAGGAACTATAAAAGCACCTAAAATAGCCATGGCTTCATCTCCATTTCTACTGCAATATATTTATGGTTAATATACCTGACAGCCGGTCAGGTCCGTATCCATTCTGTTGCTTAATACTACAACCGCTATTATCTAGATTTTACTGCTTTTATCAGTAATATGCAACAGCACAGCCCTATAACCTTACAGTATTGACAGTCCTGATATATAATGCTGTAACATGTACCGAATACAAGACAGCATTATTTTAAAGCACGGCTTCATTTAAAAAACCAGCTTAGTTATTATAACACTTGCAATTGTTCCTGCAATGGTAGCCACAAGAGCTCCTGCCAGCGTATACCTTGTCTTTTTTACTCCCGCTGCCATAAAGTACACAGCCATAGTATAGAATATTGTCTCCGTACTGCTTAGTATTATAGATGCAAGCCTTCCCGGATATGAATCCGGACCATATTCTTTGAAAATGTCTAACAGCAGACCAGTTGCGGCAGATGATGAGAACATTTTCACCAGTACCACAGGAAGCAGCTCAGAAGGAAGGCTAAAAACCTCCGTAATTGGGCTCAAATATCCTGACAATATATTCAAAGCTCCTGAAGCACGCAAGATACCCACACCCACCATTAAGCCAATAAGTGTAGGCAGAATCTCTATTACCACCTTGATTCCGTCCTTCGCTCCCTTGATAAATTCATCATAAATCGGTGTTTTTGTCAGTATTCCCAATCCTATTATATAGAAAAATATAAACGGCATTATGTAGTCAGATACATAGATTATAAATTTCAAGTATATCCTCCATTCATAATAATATCACAAACACACTGTCCTGCTTCCTCATATTAAAATCATTAACACAAATTTTTCTTCATGCTTATCTTTTACGGTTCCTTTTTACAAGCTTTCTTGCGGTCGTGGCAAATATTACTCCTGCTAATGTAGATATACACGTCGCTATGATTGCAGCCATCAGAATCTGAGCCGGATTTTCAGAGCCATATTGACTCCGATATGCTATAATATTTACAGGAATTAATTGAAGTGAGGATATATTTATAATTAACAGCGTACACATATCACAGCTTGCCATATCAGAGCCCGCATTTAATTTTTTAAACTCCCGCATAGCCATCAGTCCCATAGGTGTAGCTGCCCAGCCCAGACCAAGTATATTTGCTATCATATTTGATGCTATATATTCATTAACCACATGCTCCTTTGGGATATCAGGAAACAAAATATGAATAACAGGTCTTAAAGTTCTGGTAAATGACGCAACTAACCCGCACTTTTTTGCCACCTGCATCATACCTGTCCACATAGCCATAATACCCAGCATGGATATACATAGAGTAACCGCCTCTTTAGAAGAATTAATTGCCGCATTGCTTACATCTGCAATATTGCCGTTAAATACTCCGACAATAATGCCGAAAATTATCATAAAGCCCCATAAATAACTTAACACTTATTACCTCTTATTTATAACCTGTTTATAAACTATATTCAAAACTTGCCAACTCATGACCTGATTCTGTGTTTATATAGTTGGTTTTGCATCCCTTTTACATTAATTGTTTAAAATGTGCTATGTATTGACAATTTTTTTAGTTGACAAGAATTGGACTCTATGATATCTTAAATTAATGCCACATACAGAAAATGTAAGGCTTATTAATTATTACGGCTTCTATGATTTCTGTATATAGGCATGTCCCCAAAATACTATAGAAAAGGAGGCTTTGTTATGAAAGGCACAGGAATAGTAAGAAGGCTCGATGAGCTCGGAAGAATCACCCTTCCTATTGAGCTAAGAAGAACTTTGGACGTAGGTGAAAGAGATCAGCTCGAGATTTATGTCGACGAAGGTAAAATTATCCTTCAGAAGTACGAGCCATATGACATATTTACCGGTAGCAGAGAGAATCTTATCGATTACAATCATAAGAAGATCTCTAAAGACACTATCAAAGAGCTGGCCAAGATAATTGGTTTAATTGAATAGTGTACATATTTAGCAATTCATGTAGAGCCTCAAGGCGGTGAACCACATCGCTTTGAGGTTCTTTCTTTCAATCTTTTAAGAATTTAATCGTAAATCTTGTCCCTTGTTTTACACTATAATATTCTCCTGTTGGTTTATTATTAATGTATATCTGACCTATTACGTAGTGGTTGGGCATATCTGACCGTATTGGCTGTGAATTATCATCTACGTAGACCTTTGGTATGCCCTCCGAAGCTTCGTAGGTGACCTTTTTCTCAACACCATCGACATAGAAAGTCTTGGTCATTGTTCCGTTTTCTAATCCATATGAATACATTCCGCTGGTTTCAATAGTTATTTTTTTCAGTTTTCCTTCATCATCTGTTATAAAGCCTTCTTCCGCTGCCTTTCCCATTCCGTTAGGTACATCATTGTTCCATTCGCCCTGATAATAGCACCAGCTTGTATCTACATCACCATACCAAACAAATTGTATTCCGATACCGCCCCTCATTCCGTTCCTAAAGCCGCCGGCATAGATTTTATCCTTATCTGATATCAGCAAACCATAGCCCATAGTCAGATTCGTTTTTCCGGAAGGGTTATAATAAAAGGGTGTTCCTTCTTCTGCCACAATATCCATATAGACGGAATCTTTCAGGATTCGGGTTATGGTCTCTATATCAACCACACTAAGTGCCGTATACAGCTCATTTAGTATGACTTTCTTTTCTTCTCTTTTCTTAATTAAATCGTCGATTTTATTTAAAACCTCTTGGGATGTTGTACTTCTGTTGCTTCTTAGGTAATTCTGCAGAAGAGCCTTTGCCGAATCATAATCCTTTAATATAATATACATCTCAGCCATCTGATTATATGCCAAATCCCTCTTTGGAAGAAGCCATATGGCTTCATTGAAGCAATTTATTGCCTCCTCATAATTCTCCTGATATATATATTCAGAAGCTTTCGTAAGTATTTCTCCATATTTTATCTCATTAAGCCGGGACTGCACCTTGTCCAGCAATCTCTTTAATCTCTCTGAATCAGTCAAAGCTAATCCGTCCTGTATTTCCTCTTTTGCCAAATCATACTTTTCCAATGCTATATAGGACTCAACAATTTTAATATATGATGTGTCCAGCTTACTTTTTATCAGCTTTGCCTTTTCGTATTCATCAATGGCTTTATTGTATTCCCCATTAGAAAAATACGTGTCACCGTAGGAAATTAATTGATAATATCTATGGTCAGTCTTTTTTGCTGTAATCTCCTCGATTTTTTCCTTAACTTCAGTGGTTTTATGAATCTCATATCTGCTTCTGAGAACCTCCAGTGCCTTGTCATAATCATGGACACCGGCATAAGCCTCAGCCAGACCTATGGACATAAGCTCCTTGTCACCATAATCCATTGACAAAGCTTCCCGATAAGCCTCCTGTGCCTCTTCAAAGCTTCCCGAATCAAGATACTCCTTAGCCATCACGGCTTTTTCCTCATATCTCTTTCTTGAGCTATAGTCATTATATACATACAAAACAATAAATAATAAAATAACGGCTGCAACAATCAATATCCACCTTTTTTTACTCCCGTGCAATATTCTGTTAATCACAGCTACACCTCCAAAAGCCGACTTCCCCATAGAGCGGATAGAATCAACGGTTATTATTTTTGCTTTGCATCAATCAGAGCCTCGTATACCTTACGTTTAGTGATGCCTCTATCCTTTGCAACTGCTTTCATGGCTTCCTTCTTCTCCAGTCCTTGATCCATATAAATATTCATATGTTCAGTAAT
>DUQV01000104.1 GCA_012837605.1 Clostridiales bacterium
ATGTAATTCCTGCTTCGAGAATAGCATCAACCGCCTCAAGTACATCTGCACTGGTCTGCAGGCGATATTCATTTATTCCCTGTATGTTCATGGTATAGAATGTTGAAGAACCATCATACATAGGATCACTTAATACATACATTGAGAACAGAACGTCCTTGGCTGTAATTGGTTGCCCATCACTAAAGGTTAGATATTATTTATTGTCAAGCATAAGCATGGTCATTCTAATATTTTCAAATCTGTATCTATATAAAATTTATATTTACTTAAGATATCTTTGAAGCTTCTTCAATAGAACATTTTTACCTAAAATTCATATAATGTCACATGAGGAGGGATATAAGGTGTCTTATAATAAGAAAATCGGAATTTTTGGCGGTGACAAACGACAGGTTTATATGGCATTGTCCCTGCTTGATAAGGATTACAGTGTATATACTTATAGGCTGTTTAATCAGATTAAGCACAAAAACCATATTGAGGTCTGTGGATTGGATGAACTAATGAAAAATTGCCGGATATTAATAGGTCCTATTCCTCTAACCAAAGATCTTGTAACTATATCGGATGGTACTGTCTGCGGTTCTGAAAATACCATTATTCATCTGTTAAACAAAGACCATATGCTCTTTGGAGGAATGATACCTTCAGATATTATAAAAGTATGTGATAAAAAAGGTGTGTTCTGTTATGACCTGATGAAGAGTGACAAAATAGCTGTTTTGAATGCTATTGCCACCGCTGAGGGTGCTATTATGGAAGCAATACGAATCAGCGACAGAAACCTCCATCAAAGCAGATGTCTGGTACTTGGTTATGGTCGCTGTGGTAAGGTTATTGCAGATAAGCTTAAGGGGCTGAATGCTAACACTACCATTGCAGCCAGAAATGAAGATGCTCTTGCTTATGCAAGTGCAGCAGGATTTTCTACTATAAAATTATGTGATATTAAGGCTTTGCTGCCATGTTGTCAATATATTTTTAATACCATTCCTGCTCTTGTTTTGGATCAGGAATGCTTAAAGCTTGTTTCCGAGGATGTTGTTATTATTGATATTGCCTCAGCTCCGGGAGGGATAGACTATGAATATGCTTTAAATCATGGCATAAATGCAAAATTATGTCTTGGTATTCCCGGAAAGGTTGCTCCAAGAGCCTCAGCAGACATCTTAGTCACTGAAATTGAAGCTCTGATAAAAGAAAGAAGTGGTTAAATGAATATCAACGGGAAAAATATAGGCGTTGCTCTCACCGGCTCTTATTGCACGTTTGATAAGGTTTTTCCTCAAATAGAGAATCTTGTGAAAAGAAATGCCAATGTATATACAATCTTTTCTGAACAAACCAGTAAAACCGATACACGTTTCGGTAAAGCTGCGGACTTTTTAAAGAAAGCACAAGACATAACAGATAAAAATCCAATATATACAATTACTGAAGCCGAAAAACTTGGTCCTAATAATATCCTTGACATAATAGTGGTTGCACCCTGCTCCGGCAATACATTAGCTAAAATGGCCAATGCAATTACCGATACCCCTGTACTTATGGCAACAAAGGGGCTGCTTCGTAATAATAAGCCGGTAATACTGGCCATCTCCACCAACGACGCTCTTAGCAATAATCTTAAAAACATTGGTTTATTAATAAATTCAAGAAATATATATTTCGTTCCCTTTGGTCAGGACAATTATAAAGGAAAGCCCTATTCAATGGTTGCACATTTTGACCTGATGCTGCCAACAATTGAGCATGCCTTGGATGGCAAACAACTACAGCCAATTGTTCTTGCACCAAAATAAAGAATACAAATATTATAAGGGTGAAGCCAACACAAAGATAAAGGTAAAGGTTTTACAAAAAGTATAAAGAATTATAAAGGATATCACAGGGTGTCGGGGTATATTCATGCACCGTGTTTTTACCGGTGTGCATACCTACGGCATCCTGTGATATCCGTAGAGAGACATCCTCAAATTATCCTTATGATTCCTTATTAGCTTTCTCAATTTCAGCGATGGCACTCTTTTTCATCGGAATTCTGCAGTTTTTGTTGTTACCGAATTCCACAATAACAACTTCCTCCATTACATCAATAACCACTCCGTAAAATCCACTGCTGGTTAATACGCTGTCTCCCTTCTCCAGGCTTGAAAGCATTGCCTGCATCTGCTTCTGCTGCTTCTTCTGAGGACGTATAAGTAAAAAATAAAATAAAAGTCCTAATATTCCAAGCTGTACTATAAGCAATATCATACTGTTGCCTGCGGGTGTTTCTGTTGATTCCCCGGCTAAAACTAAAAAATTATACATATTCACTGCCTCCTAAGGTTAAATTTGTTTTTGTATCTATATCTCCCAAGTGTATTACTGATTAACTGACCTGGGTTTAAAGCAATTCATATTATTTATCATCATATTGCTTTAAGCTTTCAAGCTTTTGTTTTTTATACTGTTTATATCGATTGCTTCTTATGGCTTCCCGAATCTCCTCCATCATATGATTGTAAAAATATAGATTATGGAGTACCAAAAGACGCATACCAAGCATTTCCTTTGCTTTTAGCAGATGTCTTATATAAGCCCGACTGTAGGTTTGACAGGTTGGACACATGCATCCTTCTTCAATCGGTCTGTCATCAAGTTCATACTTTGCATTTAATAAATTCATCTTACCAAGTCCGGTATAAGCATGTCCATGCCTTCCGTTACGGGTCGGATATACACAATCAAAGAAATCAACTCCTCTGTCAACCGCCTCCAAAATGTTTGCCGGAGTTCCTACTCCCATAAGGTATACCGGTTTGTCATCCGGAAGATAGGGCACTGTCTCCTCTATGATATGATACATATCTTCGTGGCTTTCACCGACAGCCAGACCGCCTATTGCATAACCGTCCAACTCCATCTCGGATATGACCTTGGCATGCTCTATCCTAATATCCTTATAGGTTCCGCCCTGATTTATTCCAAAAAGCATCTGATGCTTATTAATGGTATCCTCAAGTGTGTTGAGTCTGTCCAACTCTTTCTTACACCGAATTAGCCATCTTGTTGTCCTGTTTACAGACTCCTGAATATAAGATCTCTGTGCAGGATAAGGCGGACATTCGTCAAATGCCATAGCTATGGTGGATGCAAGGTTTGACTGTATCTTCATACTCTCTTCAGGACCCATGAATATCTTTCTTCCGTCAATATGCGAATTAAAGTATACCCCCTCTTCCTTGATTTTTCTTAGCTTGGCAAGAGAGAATACCTGAAAACCTCCGGAATCGGTTAGAATGGGGCTGTCCCATACCATGAATCTGTGAAGTCCCCCCATCTTCTTTATTACCTCATCACCGGTCCTGACATGAAGATGATAAGTATTCGACAGCTGTACCTGAGTTCCGATATTTTTAAGGTCAACAGTAGATACCGCCCCCTTTATAGCCGCAGCAGTTCCAACATTCATAAATACGGGGGTTTGTATAGTTCCATGTACGGTCTTAAGTTCACCACTTTTTGCACTACTGTCCTTTTGAATTAATTTATACATAACTCCTGCTTTCCAAATTACACATTCATACTACATGTTATTAGCTTATTATTTCCTTAATCGTCATTTATAACATCACAAGTATACATTGAATAAGCATTATTTTCAACCACAAAATCATATGCGTATTCCCTGTCACACTACTGTCTGATTATTAATCCTCACAATAACATTACTGAATTCATTATTGCCGCATTACCTTTGTACCTCTTAGAAATATATTGCTTTATATTAACATAATTGGTAAAATAAAAGTGTCGTTGTTCTAACGAAATATAGGTGTTAATACAGTCGGGGGTCTGTAAATGTCTATTAAAAAATCTCTACGTATAATAATGATAATATCCTCAATTATTCCTGTAGTGATTGTGTCACTCATAGCCCACGGCTTAATGTCCCACAGACTGTTGCAGATACAAAGGACAAATCTTATAAAAGCAGCCGAGCTTAATCGTTCCGGACTTGAGGCAATGATTGAAACACATAAAACCGAAATTAGCATACTGACTTATGATAACAGATTATTATCACTTCTCAACGGGAATTATTCTAAGGATATTGTCCTGATCAGTAATGTAAATCAGTTATTAAGAGATCGAAAAAATTTGAATCCGTTTTGCAGAGCTCTTACATTATATAACAAGGACAGATATGCAATTGCCGGTTCTGATGAAGAGTATTTGAATAGTGATGGCAGGTTAAATCTGACCCTGTCTTATCTTTTTGCTACAAAAAAGCCCGCCATAGGAGTCAGCGGATATATGGACGGTTCTATCGAGATAGGTTATCCCATCCCGGATGCAGCCAATAACGACTCCCTTGCAGGTTATATTGTAAGTACATTGGATTTATCGTATTTTGATAATTTTCTTAGTGCGATTACGTTTGGAGATACCGGGCATGCTATGATGTTGGACCACAATGGAAATATCCTGTATCATCCTGACAAGTCCCTTATGGGTACCAAAATTACCTCAACGATGCTAAGAAGTATTGTTAATGAATATAATAAAGGTCTTATACAATCAAGCGGAACCTTCGAGCATTATCATAATGGAATCAACCAAATATATGGTTATAGCATTATTTCGGAATTGGATTGGGTCTTGCTTGTAAAACAAGATACTTCTGAGATTTGGTCTATGACTACATTTATACTTATTCTTCTTATAATTACATGTGCAGTACTTTTTATATTTATTATTATTTTTGCAAATATTCAGTCAAGGAAATATACTGAACCAATTATTCAGCTTAGGGATGCAATGCGAACGGCATCCGATGGAGACCTTTCAGTTCAGTCAAATATAAAAAGCAAAAATGAATTGGGTGAATTATCCAAAAACTTTAATAAAATGCTTCATATTATCAAAACAAATTATGAGGACTTAGAAGCAATGCATGAAGAACTCCTTTCCAACGAGGAGCAGCTTCGGAGCAATTATGACCATATAGAATATCTTGCTTATCATGATACCTTGACAAATCTCCCAAATAAGCTTGCTTTTCTTGATTATGTCAATGCTGCTTTAATTTCTTCACCCGGCTCAAGTAAATCACATGCCGTATACTTTGTTGATTTAGATAATTTTAAAACTGTTAATGATACTCTTGGTCATGAGTACGGCGATTCTTTGCTCATGCATACTGCTAGGATATTATTAGAGCTTGGAGAAAACGGAATGCTGGCAAGAGCAGGAGGGGACGAATTCCTTATCTTTAAAGAAAACATAGCTTCAAAGGATGAGGCAACAGAATTTGCCTCCAAAATAATAGATCGTTTTAAAGATCCTATAGAAATTGATGGTGAGTCAATATATTTAACCACAAGTATCGGGATTGCAATATACCCCGATAACGGTCTGTCACCTAATGCATTAATTAAGAATGCCGATATTGCCATGTATAAATCAAAAGATACGGGTAAAAACAAATATACTCTTTTTGATTCAAAGATGGAGGACGAGCTAAACCGAAATACTCATATAGTTGAAATCCTGCGGGGTGCTATAGAAAACAAAGATATTTTCCTTCAATATCAGCCGCAATATGAGCTTGCAACAAATACCATTATTGGTTTTGAGGCACTTATGAGAATTCGCAGTGATCAATTAGGTTTTATTGAACCATGTGAATTCATCCCTATTGCTGAGGAAAGTGGTCTGATTATCGAATTAAGTGCTTGGTTGATAAAAGAAGCGTGCAGTTTTAACAAAAGACTAATTGATTGTGGTACTCCACCAAGATATGTCTCGGTTAATATCTCTTCTGTTCAGATAAACCGTCCGGGATTTGTAGATTTTCTTTCAAGCGTTTTGGATGAAACCGGGCTGCCGCCGGAATATCTCGTATTGGAAATAACAGAAAGTACCTTGGTGTCTTCTATTATGGACGCGACTGAGCTGCTACATAACCTTCAGAATCTGGGGGTCAAAATCTCTCTGGATGACTTTGGAACAGGGTATTCATCATTAAATTACTTGACCAATATGCCTATAAATACTTTAAAAATAGACAAATCCTTCATAGATAATATATGCATAAGTGAAAAGGATGCCTATATTGCTGAATCAATCATATCATTGGCTCACAGCCTAAATATTAAAGTAGTGGCTGAAGGGGTGGAAACCAAGGAACAGCTTCAATTGCTAAGAGAAAAGAAATGCGATATCGTTCAAGGTTTTGTTTTCTCTGATCCTCTTCATCCGCAAGCTCTGGAAGATCTGATTAGGCAAAAATAGAACTGAGACCATAAGTATGTATAATCGTTACGGATGTTAATCCGGATAAGATATACATATTTATGGTCTCTGTACTCCTAATCTGTCTTCTATGCTGTGAATCAGTACTTCATTCGTACATTTTTTATGCCTTACCTGAGCTTCCAAGCACATTAGCAATCTTATGTTTAACTAATGTCTTAACATTATTTCTGGCAACTGTCAGATACTGTCTGGGATCAAAATGATTTGGATTGTTAGTCATATATTCTCTGATACCGGCTGTAAACGCAAGTCTTAAATCCGAATCTATGTTTATCTTACATACTGCCATACCGGCTGCTTTTCTAAGCATGTCCTCAGGAATTCCGATTGCATCATCCAGTTTTCCGCCATTTTCATTTATTATCTTGACATATTCTTGGGATACTGATGAGGCTCCATGTAAAACGATAGGGAAATTAGGAAGTCTTCTCTCGATTTCCTCTAATATATCAAAGCGAAGTTGTGGCTTCTGACCTGGTTTGAATTTAAAAGCTCCATGGCTTGTACCGATAGCAATTGCCAAAGAATCCACTCCTGTACGGGCTACGAACTCTTCAACCTCATCAGGTCTGGTATATGAAGCATCTTCATCGCTTACATTTACATCGTCCTCTATACCGGCCAACCGACCTAGCTCTCCTTCTACAGTAACTCCTCTTTCATGTGCATATTCAACAACCTTCTTGGTTAATGCAATATTATCTTCAAAGCTGTGCTTTGAACCGTCTATCATAACAGAAGTAAATCCACCGTCAATACATGCCTTACATATTTCAAAATCTTCACCATGGTCTAAGTGAAGTGCAATAGGAAGATCTGTTTCCAGTAATGCAGCCTCAACCAACTTAACAAGATAATTATGCTTGGCATATTTTCTTGCTCCGGCAGAAACCTGAAGTATTAAAGGTGAATTTTCTTCCTTGGCAGCTTCTGTGATTCCTTGAATAATCTCCATGTTGTTCACATTGAATGCTCCGATTGCGTAGCCGCCCTCGTAAGCCTTTCGGAACATCTCTTTTGTTGTAACTAATGCCATATAATAATCATTCCTTTCCATTTTTATGTGTTATTAACAATAAATACTTTATTTATTATATCATAAATTATTTTATTGCAAAGTTATTTTTAGAAATATTTGATGTAAAATGGCTCATGATTTTATATGGCTATAATTTCATGAGGCTCTTAGAAATAAGAATCCAAATTCTCTTTTCGGTGCTCTTGTTTTTCCTTGGTTTTCTTAAAGGTTTCGCTGTCCATATGATCTGTATTATTATTGAGGTATCCTTCAGTATACCTTAAGCGTTTTTCAATATTTTCCACCTGCTTCTCTCTGTTGTGTGCATCCCCATATGCGATTTTATTTTTCAGATTTTCTATCTGATCACTGCGCTGCCTTTGGACTTCCTTAGCATGTTCGATATTATCAGGAGATGATGATATGTCTGAATGCTCTTCCAGATGTCTTTGCGTTCTTGTGTTTTTTTCGACAAGGTTGACAAGCTGGTCTATTCTTCGCTCATTTTCCAAGCCCTTATTATCTCTTGATTTTTTATTATCCATATAATCCCGCCTTTCCATAATAAATGAGAAAATTATTACAACTTTATTTTCTCCGTCAAAGGATAAGATATACCTGATCTTGTTTGGCAAAAGCTATATGGATTGTAAGTGTTTGTATGATTTTATTGATTATAAAATTTAAGATATTCCATGAATATGCCTGATATAATAAAACATATACTGCTGTATGATTCCTGCATATCCATTATATTGTTTGGGGTCAAATTCATCCTGGTAGTATTCTGACAGGACTCTTTTCATCCACACATCAACAGGAAACGCATCTATATGATGTAATCCAAAAAGAGATATACAATTGGCAACCTTATCTCCTATGCCTTTTATACTTTTTAGTGTATTTACCGCATCCTCATGGCTTCCGTTTTTTAGTGAATCCAAATCTATATCGCTCATGGCAACCGCTCGTGCAGCACCAATAATATATTCATCGCGATAGCCTAGTTTTAAGTTTCGAAGCTCTTCTTTCTCAGCGTTGGCGAGTTTATTAGGAGCCGGAAAGGTATAGTAGACAGTACCGCTAATATCATCCCTCTTCCGCTCTCCATAGACTTTGCAGATTCTTTCAATACAGGCCTTGATGGACGGTATGTTTTTGTTCTGGGATATAATAAAGCTTATTAGCGTCTCATAAGGATCCTGTCTCAGTATTCTGATTCCGCTTCCATAAGATGCGGCAGCCTTTAAGAATTCATCGGAGCCGGAGGTAAGCTTGTCCACTATTTTGCCATAATCGTAATTAAGATCAAAATACTCCTTCCATATCAGTTCATATTCATTCTCACTGCAGGATATTTCTATTATATCTTCTTCTGTCTGCTCTATCTCTATGTATCGGTCAAATGCAACCAAGCTGTATTTTTTCTCGGATATTGGGTTCATTCGGAAAGTTTGACCTGACTCGGCAATCTGTTTTATATTAAAATGTTTATTCTTAATTATCATAATTTCCTCTTAAATCATCCTATATTTTTCTTAAACATAGATCATTGGTTACCATTCCTATTATAGAAGTGTTTATTAAATACTACAAGTATTTCATTTTTTTACTATTATATATGCAACGGTCTGCATATTAAGACATGCTGACGTTGATTATCAATATAAAAATTTATCGGATTCCGATATAATTATTGACAATATCCTACCATTAAGTATAGAATTATTGGTATAAATTTCAATGCTTTACCGCAGCAAAGCATTGAGTACTTATATTAAATAAATAATGAAAAGCGAGGGATAATATGGGACACGCTACTTACAACCCCTATGAAACAGCACAAAAACAATTTGATCATGTAGCAGACCAAATCGGACTAGATAAATCAGTCCGTGAGCTCTTAAGACAACCCAGCAGGGAATACCATTTTACCATCCCTGTAAAGATGGATGACGGAACAACTAAAGTTTTTAACGGATACCGAATTCAGCATAATGATGCCAGAGGACCGGCAAAAGGCGGCATTCGCTTTCATCCTCAGGAAACAGTTGATACAATTCGTGCTCTCTCCATGTGGATGACATGGAAATGTGCAGTTGTTGATATACCTTTAGGTGGAGGAAAGGGCGGAATAATATGCGATCCTCGTACAATGTCTATGGGAGAACAGGAAAGATTATGCCGCGGATATATCAGACAGCTTTATAAAAATATGGGACCAAATACTGATGTCCCTGCACCTGATGTAATGACAAACGCACAGCACATGCTATGGATGATGGATGAATACGAGACTATAGCAGGCGGGCGGTATCCCGGGACAATAACAGGTAAGCCTGTCGGAATGGGTGGTTCACTTGGCAGAACCGAGGCAACGGGTTATGGAGTAATATTTACGCTAAGAGAGGCACTTAAGGAGCTTAAAATAGATATTGCTTCTACAACAGCCAGCCTGCAGGGTTTTGGTAATGTTGCAGAATATGCCGCAAGGCTTTATACAAGTATGGGCGGAACGATTATTGCCATTTCCTGTTGGGATAATAATGATAAGAAGCCGTATACCTATCGTAAAGCTGACGGTCTTGACATCGGGAAGATGGCCAGTATAAAGGATTCATATGGAACCATTGATAAACAAAAGGCTATAAGCATGGGATGTGAGCTGCTTGACGGAGATCAGTGGATTGCCCAAGATGTGGACATCCTGCTGCCATGTGCTTTGGAAAATCAAATAACACCTGAGACATTCGCAAAAATCAGCAGGCAGGTTAAGGTTATCTGTGAGGGTGCTAACGGACCTACAACACCTGATTGTGATGAGCTTATAAAAGAAAGAGGAATATATCTGATACCTGATTTCCTCTGTAATGCAGGCGGCGTTACCTGCAGCTATTTTGAACAGGTTCAATGCAATATGAATTATTTCTGGCCTAAGGATGAGGTTCTTGAAAAGCTTGATCAGAAAATGACAGCGGCATTCCACAGTGTCCATAAACTGGCTCAGGAGAAGAACCTGTATATGCGTGATGCTGCATATGTTATATCAATTAATCGTGTGGCAGAGGCAGTTAAGCTTCGCGGATGGATTTAACATGGTATTATAAAGTCGGTACTTATCCGGTAAAGGATAAGTACCAAATATTTTATTTTTATGTTGACAGTGTAATATTTATCACTTATAATACAGCTGACAAGACAGCTATCATGTCATCAGTCAACAAAGGAAAGGTGATAAAAATATGACAAATACAAACAAAGACAAGGTCATAACTATGACACTATCAGCTTTATTATGTGCCCTTGGTATATTAATACCTATGTACTTCCCAAGCATTAGAATAGAGCCGGCATCATATACGCTTGCCAGTCACGTGCCTGTAATAATAGCAATGTTTATTTCACCGTCAGTAGCAGCATTTGTGTCATTGGTATCAACTTTGGGTTTCTTAATTGCAGGCTTTCCTATAGTTATTGTGTTTAGAGCCCTGACTCATTTGATTTTTTCTCTGATAGGTGCATTCATGCTCAAGAAGAACCATAATTTATTACAGTCAATAAAAAGTACATCAATATTTGCTGTTTTTATTTCAATAATTCATGGAGCAGCCGAGGTGGCAGTTGTTACATATTTTTATTGGGTAAGCGGTGTGCCTGTAAGTTTCTATGAAAAAGGTTTTTTAATTTCTGTCGTACTAATGGTTGGAGTCGGTACTGTTATTCATAGTTTGGTGGATTTCTCGATTGCAGTATTTGTCTGGAAACCGTTACAGCGGATTATACCTATATCAGCAAATGCAAAGATTGATTTTTAACAGATAGAATATACTATTATATTAACAATCAGAAGGACCAAATCCGAGTATGTTATCTTGGATTTGGTCTGTTTTTAGTTGACCTTTCCGCTGCTTTCAAAGATATATACATGAATTGCCAAAAGTAATCATCAATTAAAGCTCTTTTTTACCCATTTCTCAAATTCATCCTGAGAAATATAATATCTTTTTCCAATCATCATTTTGGGAAAACCTTTTTGATTAATTATTCTATATGCTTTATCAATACTGCAATCCAGTATTTTGGCAATATCTTTTGGCCTTAGCATCTTACTGTTATAAATTCCTTTGTAATTATTCATTTTAATAATTCCTCCACTGTATATTATATGTATAAAAAGTAAACCTTTACTAAGAATAATACAATAGTGTTCTCTATTTGTAAACTGTATTTTACCATTAGTCTACTTAATAATACTACACTGTTTACAAAGGCGGGTGTTTCTTATTGTAGATTTAGGAGAAAAGATAAAATCATTAAGAAAAAGCAAAAACATGACACAAAAGGATTTGGCTGATAGAATAGGTGTCAGCAAGAGTATTATAAGCTCATATGAGTCCGGTATCAGATATCCGTCATATGATGTTTTAGTTAAAATGGCACGCATTTTCCACGTTAGTACAGATTACCTTCTGGGAATAGAGAAGAAAAGAGTTTTGGATGCATCAGCACTTACGGACGATGAGATTGAAGCAATAAAAAACTTGATTATGATTTTTATAGAAAACAGAAAAAGGAAATAACTCCTATCTAATAAAATTGGATCCTTATAAAGTGGACAATAAAAGTCCATATATAGGATCCATATATATTCTAAGGATAATATATAAGATAATCTGACACAGTAATCACTTTATTCCATAGTCAAATAGAATTCTTTCAGCTAATTCTGAATGTGTTAGCTTTTGTCTTGATAAAAAGAATTCATTATTATAAATATAGCATTCGGTTGGTAAGGGTCTTAAATTATATTCTGATGCCATAGAACGGCAATAAGCACCGGCATTCATAATAGCGAGGTAATCTCCGACACGAATCTCCCCTATTTCACGTTGTTCTGCAAAGCAATCACCTGCTTCGCATGTATTGCCGTAAATATCATATTTCTTTACCTCACCTAAAGGATTACTGATATTTATAATATGATGATATGCTCCGTAAAAAACCGGTCTTATCAAGTGAGGAAAACCGGAATCAGTACCAACAATCAGTCTGCCCTTATTGTTTTTTACTGTATTCACTCTCACTATCATACAGGCTGAATCTGCCATAATGAATTTCCCCGGCTCAAAATACATGTCCAATCTTCTGCCAAATTTCTTACAAAATGCTTCAAACATAGAAACGCACCTATTACCGAATTCAACATAATCAATTTCCTTTTCATCCGGCTCATACGGCACCTTAAAACCACCGCCAAAATCAATAAACTTCAAATCAGGAAACAGCTCTGGTTCTGCTGCACCTAATAAATTCTCCATGCTCTCATATATCTTTCCGGTATCTGATATACCACTACCTGTATGCTCATGTAATCCGATAATTTTTACATCGTATTTATTTGCAATCTCTACTGCCTTTTTAACATCATCAAGTAAAATACCAAACTTACTTAACTCACCACTTGTTTGAACCTTTGCATCTTCACCGGCTATAACTTCAGGATTTATTCTAAGGCAAACCGATTCTCCCGGATAAGTCTTTGCAAAAACCTCTAAACGATATAGAGAATCTATGTTAAACAAGACCCCCTGTTCCTTAATAATCCTCATTTCCTTATCAGTCATGTTATTTGCAGTAAACAAGATTCTTTCTTTATCAAATCCTAATTTAATAGCTAATATTACCTCTGCCGGACTGACTGTATCCAAATAAAAGCCATGATCCCTCATAAATGTTAAAATGTGTGGATTATAATTAGCTTTTACTGCATAAAATATTTTCAAATTTTCATATGGAAAACATTTTTTCAGCATATCATATTTCTTCAAAATATAGTTTACATCATATATATAAAAAGGGGTTTCAACTTCTTCGCATATTGATTTAAGTGTCTTAGATTGCATAAGATAGTTCTGTCCATCAAACGTGACTGAATTTTCAAATTTCTTCATTATAGTTCTTCCTTTCATATATGTACATTAACCGTCTGTTTATATCTAAACAGCTCTTTAGTATAATTTAAAACTTCGGTTTTTCTTACTAATAATATCAATAATACCCCATTTAGTCAAACAATATATGATGGTTTTATGTATCATGTTTCAAAAAAATCGTCATTTATTAACACGACGCCTAACATGCAATTTTCAACATATCAAGATTTAACAAAATAATCTTGACAATTCGCACAATTAATATTATTATAAATAGGCATTATAAATAGGGGTATAGTTCAGCTGGTAGAATAACGGTCTCCAAAACCGCAGGTCGTGGGTTCGAATCCTACTGCCCCTGTTTAATAAAAAGATCCACACTTGTGTGTGGCTCTTTTTATTGAACAATGATAGTATATTGATTTGATCACATGGAAGAATACGCTTGCGTATTCTTCCGAAAGCAAGCAGGCGGTTTTTTAGCCTGCTTGGGTTTTGGTCGACCATCCTACTGCCCCTGTAGACACAGAAAGCTCATACGAAAGTATGGGCTTTTTGTGTCCATAAGGGTAGTATTCCGATGAGAATACAAAGCTAAGTAAGCTTGGCATTGCCTTATGAAGTACCTTGAGAGGCTCTTTACTCACCATACATTGAGAGGTATTCAGCATGATTGGCAGAGTGCATTTTTGTAAAATGCTGTTGCTTAATCTGGCATAAAATGGTAATATAATAAATCTAATAATATTTATTAGAAATGTTATGATAATACTAAATTTGTTAATAGTTTAATAAGGAAATATGTATATGGAGAATAATAATGGTATATCGCCAAGTACAGTTTATCCGGACTGTTTTGGACAGGATGTTTAGGTTCTAATGATGGATGGAACAGAAAAATGTGTAAATGAAGTGAAGATTGGTGACAAACTGATGGCTCGAAGACGAAACTCTCACTAAGATTATCAGTAAGAACATGGTACCTTATAACGATAAGGTCCACAATTTCACCTTCATGTAACAGGACACAGGAGGCTATATCATTACCAATGGGTTCGTTTCGAGTAATCTACTAATGCAATACGAAAAAGTGAAAAACTACGCGGATTTTCAGCGAAGATGAAAAAACTCTGATCATATAAAGGTGTCAGGCACTGTTAATAAAATGTGAACAATTATGTTCACATTTTATTAACAGTGCCTGACACCTTTATATCACATACACTTTTTATATTCATCTCACTAAAATACTTATTCTCCAGAGGAATCCATCTGTTTATAAACTGCTTTAGGCTGTCCTCTCCGCTTCGCTGTGCTATCCTTCTAATCTGTTCCTCCTGATCTATCTCCAGAAAAACCGATAAATCGTATGCGTCACGCAGTAAAGGATGCATGCTGTATGAGCC
This sequence comes from Clostridiales bacterium, assembly GCA_012837605.1. Taxonomy (GTDB): domain Bacteria; phylum Bacillota; class Clostridia; order Lachnospirales; family Lachnospiraceae; genus Mobilitalea. Next base: position 14,667 of record DUQV01000104.1, read on the forward strand.
TTCGATGATATTCAGTTTTTTGGGCTGAATGGTTCTTGGCTCATCAAATTTCCATACACCGCAAAGATACGGTCTGTAAATGACAGGACGGTTTTCACATATAGGGTCAAGTACTTCTTCTTTAAACCTTTCATAATGAACATTTCCGCCCGGCTCTTCTAACCGCTCTTTGGTTCTCATATCCAATGGAAGATAAAAATCATCCATGTGAAATACATTGCAGTCATACTTTCCGGCTAACAAATCTGCCAGATAACTTTTTCCACTGCCGCACATCCCATCGATAGCCACGATTATTCGGGTATTCTGTTTTAGCAATTCTTCTATCTTATCAAACACTATATTATAGCTTAAGTATGCTCTCTCATTATCCATGTTTATATTCCTTTATGTATTCTAATACATTTCCAATATTTCTGACACCAACAAGCTTCATTCCTTCGGGGGCTTTTATTTTGCCTATGTTTGCATATGGCAATATGCATACCCCAAATCCCATTTTGGCAGCCTCGGCAACTCTTTGTTCTGCCATATTAACCGCACGAATTTCTCCGGTAAGTCCTACCTCTCCAAAGAAAATGGTATTGCTTTGAACGGTAATATTCCTAAAGCTTGACAATATGGCTGTGACTATAGCAAGGTCAAGTGCAGGTTCGGTTATTCTCATGCCTCCTGCCACATTCACATATGCATCACAATCACCAAGTTGTATTCCCAAGCGTTTTTCGAGAACCGCCATAAGCAGATTTACTCTATTGTAATCTGTTCCTGCTGCCGTTCTTCTTGGCATATTAAAGTTTGTCCGGCATATTAAAGCCTGTACCTCTACCAATATAGGTCTTGTTCCTTCTATAGAGGCAGAAACCACCGAACCCGGTTCTCCTTCAGGTCTCCCATTCAGCATATATTTAGAAGGATCTTTCACTTCTATAAGTCCTGAGCTTTGCATCTCAAATACTCCGATTTCATTCGTAGAACCGAAGCGGTTCTTTACTGCTCTAAGAACCCGGTAGGAAGCATAATTATCTCCCTCAAAATAAAGAACCGTATCAACCATATGCTCCAAAACCCTGGGACCTGCTACCATTCCTTCTTTTGTCACATGACCAATGATAAATATAGTGATACCGGTAGTTTTGGCAATACGCATAAAGACTCCCGTAGCTTCACGGACTTGTCCGACACTGCCGGGTGCAGAAGCTATATCCTCCTTATACATGGTCTGTATGGAATCTATAACTATTATGTCAGGCTTATGCTTATTCACAACATCTTCAATCAAATCTAAGTCAGTTTCACAAAGAAGCAGAAGCTCGCCGTTAAATACGCCGAGCCTTTCTGCTCTCATTTTAATCTGCCCTTTAGATTCTTCACCCGTAATATATATTACCTTTTGCCCTTGATTAACGATTTCTCTGCATGCCTGCAGAAGCAGTGTGGACTTACCTATTCCCGGGTCTCCGCCCACAAGAACAAGACTTCCCGGCACAATACCGCCGCCAAGTACCCTGTCAAGCTCCCCAATACCTGATTTTATTCTGTTTTCATTCTCTGACTTTACTTCTGACAACAGTTCCGGTTCTACGGCGTCCTTATAGCTTGAGCCTGTGCTTTTCTTTCTCGTCACAGGCTCCTCTACAAAGGTATCCCACTGTCTGCACCCCGGACATTGTCCCAACCATTTTGAGGATTCATATCCACACTCTTTACAGAAAAATACAGTCTTTACTTTTGCCATACTAGAGCTTTACCACCTTAATAGAATCGCATATGTCATTGTTCAACTCCACACTGAAGATAAGCTTTCCACCCAGATTTGTTTTCATGTTCCCTAATAATTGGCCATTCTTATATATCTCATATTCCTTTTCTGCTTCCAGCTCAAGGGTAATCTGTGCTGTGTCTTCCCCTGTGACATCGAAGCATAATTCATTTTCATTCTGGTTAAAATGAAACACAGCAGTTCCGGGTACTGATTCATAAACAAACATACCATTTCTCTCAAGTTTTGTAATCTTCTTATAGGTTTTTACCTTGTATAAATCTCCATCGTGTTCAAAATCAGATAACTTGGATTTTTCGTTAAGCTGATAATTACCAAAACTGAGTGTCCCATCATCTTCTTTGCGTATTAACTCTTGAATAACAGCCATTACATGATCCTCCTAATTGTATTTATATGGGATAAATGTTGATATTATATAGTTCTTAATACCACCTCATCATCAGAACAATCTATACTCACTGTATCCCCTTCTTTGATATCACCTGCCAGAATACCTTCCGCAAGCTTATCTTCAACATTAGTCTGAATTGCTCTTCTAAGAGGTCTTGCACCGAACTTCTCATCGTACCCTATCTCAGCCAAATGCTCCAGTACAGCCGGTGTGGCTTCTAAGGTTATATTCATCTGTGCCTTGCTTCTCTTTGCAATATTTTTGACCATAATACCAACAATTTCTTTGATATTATCTTTGGTAAGTGAATGAAATACTATTATTTCGTCAATACGGTTAATAAACTCCGGTCTGAAGATTCTTTTAACCTCATCCATTACTGAATCTTTCATCCGTTTATAGTCTTCGCCTTCATCAGCAACAGAGGTAAAACCAAGACGTTTTGGAGAGATAATATTCTGAGCTCCCGCATTGGAGGTCATGATGATAATGGTGTTTTTAAAGCTTACCCGTCTACCCTGGGCATCCGTTATATGTCCGTCATCCAATACCTGAAGAAGAATATTAAACACGTCCGGATGTGCTTTCTCAACCTCATCAAATAAAACCACAGAATAAGGGTTCTGTCTTACCTTTTCACTTAACTGACCACCCTCATCATATCCGACATATCCGGGAGGTGATCCTATTAATTTACTTACACTGTGTTTCTCCATATACTCCGACATGTCAACACGGATAATAGCATTCTCAGTGCCAAACATTGCCTCTGCCAATGCCTTAGAAAGCTCTGTCTTACCGACTCCTGTAGGACCTAAGAACAAAAATGATCCAATAGGACGATTAGGATCCTTAAGCCCCACTCTTCCTCTTCTGATTGCCTTTGATACCGCTGTGACTGCTTCATCCTGACCTATAACTCTTTCATGAAGAATGGACTCGAGATTCTGAAGTCTTTGCGATTCTTCCTCTTCAAGTTTTCTTACAGGAATCTTAGTCCAGCTGGATACTATATCGGCTATTTCACTCTCACTGACAACCAGCTGATCCTCGGTTCTTTGTTTTTCTTCCAGAACTCTTTGTTTTTCAAGCTCCTCCTGAATAGCTTCCTGCTGCTTTTTTATTTCGCCGGCTCTTTCGTATGCCTCTTCTTTGATAGCCTGCTCTTTCTGTTCCTCAAGCTTTGCTATCTCCTTCTCCAGATCCTTAATAACAGGAGAGGATGTATAGACACTTAAGCGTACCTTCGAAGCCGCCTCATCCATTAAGTCTATTGCTTTATCAGGAAGATAACGATCATTAATATAACGGCTTGACAATTTTACTGCAGCTATAAGAGCAGAATCTGTAATTCTTACCTTATGATGTGCCTCATACTTATCACGAAGTCCAAACATAATACGGATAGCTTCCTCCTCAGAGGGCTCTTCCACAACCACCGGCTGGAATCTCCGCTCCAATGCAGCATCCTTTTCAATGTACTTACGATATTCTTCTCTCGTCGTTGCACCGATTATCTGGAGTTCACCTCTTGCAAGAGACGGTTTTAAGATGTTAGAGGCATCAATAGCTCCCTCTGCACCACCGGCACCTATTATTGTATGGAGCTCATCGATAAACAGCAGTACATTTCCATCATTTATAACTTCACTTATTACCTTTTTAATTCTTTCTTCAAATTCACCCCGGTATTTTGAACCTGCAACCATACCTGACAAATCAAGTGTAACCACTCTTTTGTCTTTTATCGTGTCGGGAATATTCCCTTCAATTATTTTAAGTGCAAGTCCTTCTGCAATAGCGGTCTTGCCCACACCGGGTTCTCCTACCAGGCATGGATTATTCTTTGTTCTCCTGCTTAATATCTGAACTACTCTTTGTATCTCGTCTTCTCTTCCAATAACAGGGTCTAATTTCCCCTCTCTGGCATAATCAGTAAGATCCCTGCTGTACTGATCAAGCGTAGGGGTAGATGACTTGGTCTTTCCTTTACCCTTACCGGCGGCAAATTCACTCTTAGCCGTACTTATATCTACTCCTGCTGCTGATAAAAGATCTATATAAATCTTCTGTATATTAACTCCAAGAGTACTCAAAAGACGCACAGCGATACAGTCTGTTTCCCTGATTAATGCGATTAGAATATGTTCGGTTCCTGTTTCCTGTGATTTTAGTTTTGCAGCCTCTTTATGGCTTTGATCCAATATATGCTTTAATCTTGGAGTGAAGCTTCCACTGTCCATTATCTCAACATTGCTGCTTGGTGCTATCAGCTGACTTACCAGCTCCATAAGCCTTTCAACAGCAACTCCATTTTCCAAGAGTACTCTGGATGCAACACCATCTGCCTGCAACAAACCCATCAGAAGGTGCTCTGTTCCAATATAATTATGATTAAGACGATATGCAGCTTCTCTGGCAAAATTTATAGCTTTCTTTGCATTATCTGTAAATCTTTCATTCATCTTTATGTCCTCCATTCTTACTGTAGAGAATTAATCCGGCAACATTATGCTGTAATATTAATCTGCCTTTTCGCAAATATTCGGCAATTCTTTACTGATATATTCTGCTCTGGCTTTATCCCTTGCGGTGCTGCCAACGTTCCTGCCCAAAGCCCATTGAAGACTTCCGGGCTGAACTCCCATCATCATTTTATGAACATTAAATTCTTTGTCAAACTTAATCAATCCGCTGTCCAAACCAAACTTTAACTGAGCAAGAAGAGTCATTGCATCGTTAGAAGTAATCTGTCTGGCGTATTTTAGAATTCCATATGCACGATATACCTGATTCTCAAGCTCATCCGCATTAACCGACAACATATATTCTCTTCTTTTTCTTTCCTGTTTCATTACCTGGTCTACTATGCGTTTAATATTCTGAATTATCTCTCTCTCCGAGTTTCCTAATGTCTTCTGATTTGATATTTGATATATACTTCCTATACTTTTGGTTCCTTCTCCGTATATACCACGGATAGTAACGCCATATCTGCCAACCTCTTCAATCAGTTTGTGAATTAATCTGGCCGCACTCAGTGCAGGCAAAAAAACCATACAAGAAGCCCGCATGCCGGTACCTACATTGGTTGGGCAGGATGTTATATAACCATATTTATCATCATATGCAAAATGCAATTTGTCATATGCTATATCGTCAATACGATTTGCAATATCATAAGCCTTCTCAAGATTTAAGCCGCCAACAATGGACTGAATCCTTACATGGTCTTCCTCGTTAATCATAATGCTTACGGTTTCGTCTTCTGAAAGAATAAGCCCTGTAGTCTGCTCCTTCTCGACCAGAAGCGGACTTACAATATGCCTCTCTACCATAGCAGCTTTATCTATATCACTTAGTGACTTGATATTACAGGAATAATATTTTCTATTGTCCTGCTCTGCCAAGGATGAGGTTATACTCTTCACTTCATCAACTAATTTTACTGCTTCAGATTCCTTAAGCAATGGGGAAAACTTATAGCCTTCTAAATTTCTGGCAAGCCTTACACGGCTGGAAATAACCACATCGCCATCAGGTACAATCTGTTCATACCATTTAAGCATTCTTGGTTTCCTCCTTTTTTAGGCTCCGTATCAAATCCCTAAGCCTTGCTGCTTCCTCAAACTCCTCCTTTTCAATTGCTTCCTGAAGCTCCAAGGTTAGTCTTTCTTCCTCGGATAAATTCTTTATTATCTTATCATTTGTAGATATATATCCTTTAGGACGTTTACCTGTATGAGCCTGAGCTCCATGTATACTCCTTAAGGTGTTTGCCAACTCGCCATAAAAGCTCTTATAACACTGTGAGCATCCAAAACGCCCTCTTTGTAAGAATTCATCAAATGTAGTTCTGCAATTATCACAAACAAGACCTGACTTGCTTGTTCCGGGCTTATTAGGTGTATTACTATGATGTGCACCGAGTAATGTGGACAAAAGACTGTTTAAAGTCAGCTCAGAATTTAATAAAGGCTTTTCCATTTGAAAGGATGTGTAGTCTGTTGCACATTCTTCGCAAAGATGCTGTTCCGTCTTAGCACCGTTTATAATCTCCGTATAAAGTACCTTTGCCTCTTTGATTTTGCATCTGTCACATAACATAGGAGTTTACCCCCTTTCAAATTCTTTAAAAATCTCTTTGACAACTTCTATTGCTTCCTGACAGCTGACATCTTTACATATTGCTTTAGCAAGTGTAACTCTAAGCTCTTCCTTCATATCTTCAATAGCCTGCATCTTATCGATATCAATAGCGATAATTGCTCCCTTTCTGCGGTCCAGCTTAACATATCCTTCCTGCTTCAATATACTATATGCTTTATTAACAGTATGCATATTAATACCAATATACTCAGCCAGCTCTCTGACCGATGGAAGATAATCCCCCTCCTGGATTTGTGAGGTGGCAATGCCATATATAATTTGATTTCTTAATTGAATATAAATCGCCTCATCACTATTAAAATCAATATTTACATACATCATATTCACCTCTTAACAATATCATGGTTATCAAGTCAACGAAATCTATATCAACATAGTTATATCTGTTATATAAATTATATAACAATCAGCCGGACATGTCAATATTTTTTTTAGTCGTCATTATATCCCCTTGCCTTCAAATACATACGAATAGACAGGATAATAAACACTGCACATAGTGCACTTAGGAGTGCAATAATAACTGCAGCAATATTAAGATTTTCACGGTACTTCTTAGAAGACATCAGCTCCTCATTGTCCTCGCTTACCGGTTCGTATATGGGTAAAATCTCAGAAATATACCGCTGCATGGTTTTCTCGACCTTATCATAACTATAAAGTCCCGCTTCACCCAGCTCATTTTCAGCATATATCAAAAGGAAATCACTATCAAGCTGTTCAGGAGCAAACACCGGTACGGATATACCGGATATAATAATTTTAGTCTTAGTATACCCACTTGGAATATTCAAATCAGCCGGCGGCTCAATTATTTTATATTTTCCGCCATATACTGCGTAAGTTTCTTCATTCACACGGACAAGCTCAAAGCTGCCATGCTTCTTATCCGGCGTTATAGAAGGTGTATCGACACCTGTTTCGGGAGCAGACTCTTTCATAACATTAATAGTATATTCTATGACATTTCCTGCTTCCGCAGTCACAGTAACAACAACTATATTTTCTCCTTCTTCCAAAGAATCATTACCCGTTATACGAACTGTCGCCATATCATCCTCCGGAAGTGCTACTACAACAAGCTTATCTATATCATAACCTATGCTTGTACTATATTCCTTCACATTCCTGTCAAATTCCGGGGTAAGCTCTGCAGGACTGATCTTAAGCGAAGAAAGATATGCATTATCAGATGCGGTTTGTGCAGCCTTAACCTCCAGCTCCAGAGAGTCCAAAAAAACAGACATAGGTAATTCTGTATCAATATCATATACCATAACCGGACCGCTAAACTCTATTTCAGTTTTTCCTACCTTAATCGCCTCAAATTCCAACACATATTTTCTGTTGTCCGTGTCTTCAGAAAGATTTATATCTGCTATCTTAAGAAATCCGCTGCTTCCGGTAATAAAAGAAACACTGCCTTTATATTCAAGAATTTCTTCGTCGTAGGTCAAATTAGCTTCAATATCTCCAAACATGGAATCGGAGCTAATATTAATATATATATATACGGTATCTCCTACTATTACGTCGTTGTCATGGGCAGTTATCTCAATATTTGCACTGGCTGCATTTACAATATTAATATTCAGAAATCCTCCTGATACAAAGAGCAGAAAAAACAATAACACTTGATAAATTCTTCTCATCATTACCTTTCCCCCTAGTACAATAATATATTGATTATTTAGAATTTTTTATACTAAATTCCGACCGGTAGGCTTTTACCGTACCGGTCGGAGTGATTGCAGTAATCCGGTAACTTCAGCTTATATATTTAGTACTTTGGGCTGACTTTACTCTCTGACGATATTTATAACATAATTTGCTATATCACCGTTCTCTGCTACTACCGGAATGAATATCTCATTATTTCCGACACTGAGAGGGATGTAACCTCCTCCAAATATACTGGCTTTCTTACTTACCGTTGCAGCTTTTATCTGTACTGCCTCAACCTCATTTCCAACAATCAGATAATAGTTATATTCAGTCTGACTAAATGTTGGTGTAAGAGCAAATTCATTATCGTTCAAATCATAAACCTTCAAGCTCTTTAAGCGATTATTCGGATTAAATTGTGTCGTAGGTCTTGGAGCCGGGCTTTCCGGCATATTCAGATACACCGGGATGGAGAATACAATCGGTGACTCCATCATATCACAATATGCTGTTGCGATCTTTCTGCTTTCAGCCCAAGGTGCCTCTACATTAGTCATATATTGATGAAAATATGTTGATATCGGAGTAACATTGAATTTCTGCAGATACACCGTATCCTGACCTCTGTTAATATATGTACTTCCAAGAAAATATGCTCCTCCCACAATGGATCTGTAAGGATTCGTCCAAGGGATAAGATATAATGCATTCGTATTCGCATTTTTAGTACCGTTCTTAGCAAAAGTCAAACCATTGGCAATTGCCCCTCCTCCCGGACTGTCATTAGCACCAATATTATAGAAGTTGTAATATCCCTCGTAACCCTTGTAGGTACCGGATACGCTGTTACTTAAGGTTGTAGGTCCTGTTACAACCTCCTGCTTTACTCTGGATGCCAAATGATACGGGCTTACGCCTGAGTATTCCGCTGCTTTTATGAAGGTTTCTGCGTAAGTATAGGTCTGTAAGTTTCCGTATTCATCTATAAAGGAATAGGAAGCGTTATGTAATGCTGTCCCCTTTAATATATTTTCAACACCCTGCA
>DUQV01000105.1 GCA_012837605.1 Clostridiales bacterium
CCCGATAACAACACCAAAAACCTTATATTCCTTAGCACCTTCGAGAAGCGTAACAGATGTAATGGCCTCCTTTGGTGCCATAAGCTGCAGCACACCCTCTATCTTATATACACCGTTACTGTCTTTTGTTAGCTGTGTTTTGGTTTTTTTCTCAAATGTATCAACGGACTTACCGGTATAATTGGTTAATTCATAATCAGCCTCGTCAATCCTGCATCCGCTTAAAAACGGTATAAGCAGCATTATTAATAATGCTGTCTTGATTAACATACGAAGCTTAGCCTTAACTCTGTTATACACTCTGTATATGTTCATATAAGTCCCTTTCATATAAATCCTAAGAATTATCATCTTAATAAAATGATTTTGATGTCCATTGTGTTATTAAGAATAATTGTAGTTAAGCCACCAATCAATGTCAAGCCGCAATTATTCCGTTACAATAATGATTTAAAATCCTCAAGCAGCTTCTTAAGGTCTTCCAGTATGGCGGCATTGTCACCCTTTCCTTTGGGCGGCTTTGGAAGCCTGTAAGAAAAATAAGGGTTGGATTGTGCGAAAAATTTCAGGCTGTTAGGATATTTCTTCATAAGCTCAGGAATTCTTTCCACATTAATCTTTGCTTTAGGATACATGATAAGCTTCACGTCATAATCCTTCTGAACCAAGCTTTGAATATATACGCTGTTACACATACTCTTAATAAGTGAAATATTCAGGAGATTGTTGACCGATTGCGGCATATCACCGTAGCGGTCCAAAAGTTCCTCCTGCATATCCATTAGCTCTTCTTCATTCTCAATACCGGCAATCCTCTTATAAATGTCAAGTTTCTGAACCTCATTCTTAATATAAGCAGAAGGTATAAATGCATCCATATCCATATCTACCGTGGTCTCAAAGGTTTCCTCCCCGATGTCCTCTCCCTTGATGGCTCTGACCGCTTCATCCAGCATCTTTCTGTACAGTTCATAGCCTACAGCCTCCATATGACCGCTTTGCTCTGCACCAAGAAGATTGCCCGCACCTCTGATCTCCAGATCACGCATTGCTATCTTAAAGCCGGAGCCAAGCTCCGAAAATTCCTTGATGGCATGAAGTCTCTTCTCCGCCACCTCTTTCAGCATCTTATCCCTTCTATACATGAGAAAAGCATACGCGGTACGGTTGGACCTTCCAACCCTTCCCCTCAGCTGATAAAGCTGTGCAAGACCAAGCCTGTCGGCATCATCGATAATCATTGTATTTACATTGGAAATATCAAGCCCCGTCTCAATAATCGTAGTGGAAACAAGCACATCGATATCACCCTGAATAAAATCATACATAATCTTCTCCAAAGTACGCTCGTACATCTGTCCGTGAGCAACTGCGACATTTGCCTCAGGTACCAGCTTTGCAACCATAGCCGCAACCTCTTCGATGCCTCCTACCCTGTTATAGACATAATATACCTGTCCACCCCTAGCAAGCTCACGACTTATTGCTTCTCTAATTATTTCCTCATTGTGCTCAAGAACATAGGTCTGAACCGGCATACGATCCACCGGCGGTTCATCCAGTATACTCATATCCCTTATTCCCACAAGACTCATATGAAGAGTTCTGGGAATCGGAGTCGCAGTAAGCGTAAGAACATCAACATTCTTCTTAAGCCGTTTAATCTTCTCCTTATGGGCAACGCCAAATCTCTGTTCCTCGTCCACGATAAGAAGCCCAAGATTCTTAAAAGAAACATCGGAGGACAAAACCCGGTGCGTTCCCACAACTATGTCAAGAGTTCCCTTCTTAAGCCTCTCTATAGTCTTTCTCTGCTCCGCAGCAGTTCTAAACCGCGACAGCATATCTACGCTAACCGGATAATCCATCATCCTCTGTACCAAAGTATTGTAATGCTGCTGTGCAAGGATAGTGGTCGGCACCAGAAAAACCACCTGTTTGCCGTCGGATACAGCCTTAAATGCCGCCCGAATCGCAATCTCAGTCTTGCCATAGCCAACATCCCCGCATATCAGACGGTCCATGATTTTATTGCTTTCCATGTCCTTCTTGGTATCTTCAATGGCGCGGAGCTGATCATCCGTTTCCTCATATGGAAATGCTTCCTCGAACTCCTTCTGCCATACAGTATCAGGACTGAACTGAAATCCCTGCCTCTCCTGTCTGCTTGCATAAAGCTCCACAAGCTCTCTGGCTATTTCCTTAACAGCTCCCTTAACCCTTGCCTTCGTATTCTTCCACTCGACGGAATTAAGCTTGTTAAGCTTCGGCTTTCTGCTGTCTGTGCCCGAATACTTCTGAATCATATCAAGGCCTGTTGCAAGCACATACAACACGCCTCCGTCACCATATTCTATCTTAACATAATCCTTAGTAACCTTATCTACTTCAATTTTCTCGATGCCTCTGTATATGCCAAGCCCGTGGTTTTCATGAACGACATAATCACCCGGTGTAAGATCCGTATAGCTCTGAATCTTTTTTCCTTCATGGGAGGATTTCTTCCTCTTCTTTTTCTTTCTTTCGGCTCCAAAGATATCGCTTTCCGATATAATAACCAGCTTAATCAGCGGATATTCAAAGCCTCTTCTTAAATGACCGTATGTTACCATTATCTCGCCG
>DUQV01000106.1 GCA_012837605.1 Clostridiales bacterium
GTAAATCATCTGTCTTAAGGGCTTCAACAGCTTCTATCGTTCTCTGATTCTCATATACAGCATGTCTTGCACGGCGGATTAAAATATCATCCTTAATAGCTTCCTTATAAGATTCAAACTCTTCGTTGGTCAAATCACCCAAAGTATCAGCATCTGTCACAGTATGTAATCTTCTTAGGGCTTCCTCACATTCGCTTCTTCGCTCGTTGTATTTTGAATCACCAAGACCCCGCCTTTTATTAGTGTTAGCAATAACGATCCTGCAATTGCCAAGATTAAGCGGTGCATATTCATATTGAAGAGTAGAGGTATCCAGGAATATCGCATGGTTCTTCTTCCCCATAGCCACGGCAAATTGATCCATAATACCGCAATTTACACCTACATATTTATTTTCTGCATATTGTGACAATAATGAGATATCCTTTAAGCTTATATCTATATTATATAATTCCTTAATTATGTATGTTGTAAGTACTTCAATGCTTGCGGACGAAGACAGTCCCGAACCGTTTGGGATATTTCCGTAGTATAGAATGTCCATGCCCCGATCCGGCAGTATTTTCCCGTCCTTTTCAATCAGCTTTTTATAATGTGGATTATGGGTAAATGTCCATATTATACCTTTTGGATAATCTGACCATTCAACCTTTTTGTTCCTATAATCTATCACATCACTTCCGTATATAATTTCATCCAAAGATGATACAATCACTCCTGATTCAGGAAAATTCACAGAATATAACCGTAAGTCTCTGTCATCACGAAGTCGGACTGCTGCATAGGTTCCTATCTCTAATGCACATGGAAATACATGTCCTCCGTTATAGTCAGTATGCTCACCTATGAGGTTAACCCTGCCGGGAGCAAAGAATACATCAACTCCTTCATTATCTTCATAGATTTCCTTAAACCAATTCAGCAACTTACCTCTCATATAATCTCCTTGAATATGTATTAATTTACTATAGGCTGGCAGTATTACATGGTAAAATTATTCTCACTGACATGTTATTCTGCTACCTATAGTATGACATATTCGATTCGATTAATCCAGATATAAATTAACCTATTAGAGAATTTTTCATGTTTCTTAAAGCCGATTTCTCAAGACGGCTTACCTGTGCCTGGGAAATATTAATCTCCTTGGCCACCTCCATCTGAGTCTTGCCCTCAAAGAATCTCAGCTTTATTATATTATACTCTCTTGCAGGAAGCTTATCCATCGCTTCCTTTAATGAGATAGCTTCTATCCAGTTCTCCTCCTTATTCTTCTTATCACTGACCTGATCCATTATATATAGAGCATCTCCTCCCTCAACATATACAGGATCATATAAGGACACCGGGCTTTGAATTGCATCGAGTGCATACACTATATCCTCTTTATTAATACCGATTTCTGCAGCTATCTCGCTTATTGTAGGTTCTTTTTCATTCCTCTTCATTAATGCTTCCTTGGCATAGATAGCCTTATAAGCAGTATCTCTAAGTGAACGGCTTACACGGATTGAATTGTTATCCCTCAGATATCTGCGAATTTCACCGATTATCATAGGAACCGCATATGTGGAGAATTTTACATTTTGTTTAATATCAAAATTATCGATAGCCTTCATCAGTCCAATGCAGCCTATCTGAAATAAATCATCAACATTTTCATTACTGTTTGAGAATCTCTGGATAATAGATAAAACCAGACGCAGATTTCCTTTTATATATAGCTCTCTTGCTTCCTTGTCACCGTTTAATATTCGCTGAAACAATTCTTCTTTTTCACTGTTTTTTAATAATGGCAGTTTAGACGTATTTACACCACATATCTCCACCTTATAAAGAGCCATAACGAAACCTCCGAATCATCATGTCATTTTGTTACTCTGTGCTAACAATAATGATTCACTTTTTGAATGCTCTTTATACGATTTTTTATAAGTAATAATTACCATTAATCAATGTTTACTCAAAACGCACCATTTCCTTTTTTAATCTCTTTATTATCTTTTTTTCAAGCCTTGAGATATACGATTGTGATATTCCCAGAAGGTCGGCTACTTCCTTCTGTGTCTTTTCATTACCGTCATCATTATTAAGCCCGAATCTTAAATCCACTATTATCCGCTCCCTCTCAGACAGCTTGGACAGAGCCTTTCTAAGCAGCTTTCTGTCTACCTCCTCTTCAATATTGCGGTATATGACATCCTCCTCAGTGCCCAGAATATCAGACAGCAGCAGTTCATTGCCGTCCCAATCCACATTTAAGGGCTCATCTATGGAAACCTCCAATTTAGTCTTGTTATTTCGTCTAAGATACATAAGTATTTCATTTTCAATGCAGCGGGAGGCATATGTGGCAAGCTTGATGTTTTTATCGGGATTGAAGGTGTTAATCGCCTTGATCAGCCCAATAGTGCCTATGGATATCAAATCCTCCACACCTACACCGGTATTGTCAAATTTCTTTGCTATGTATACAACAAGTCTTAAATTATGCTCAACCAAAATTGCTTTCATTTCTCCATCCTGTTCGGTACCAAGTCTGCTTATGACTTCAGCTTCCCTGATAGTGTCCAATGGTGGAGGCAGTATCTCCGATCCACCTATATAATGAATTTCACCCCTTTGACCAAATAGAATAGTTCTTATGTTCGGGATCATCCTAAACTGAAACTTGTTTTGTACTGATATTTTCAAAAGCATAAATACCTCCCAATTATTAGCGCTACGAAGCTTTATTTTTGTATTTTCACAACAGTTCCTTATGTAAAATAACATGATAGTCCCTTTTACAACATGTCAGACGGTTATCACATATAGCAGCAGTTACCTTTTCATTGCATATACTCTCCTTATCTGTATAAATCATAACCTTATCGAGTTTAATGCCTAACAGCATACCTGACTTCCCAACGGATCTGTATGGTATGAAGCAAAAACGGAATCCCTGTTCATTATCCTCCGGCAAAGGCATATCATCTGATTTCCCTTCCAGATAGCATATGGCATTTTCCATATCCAGCTTGATTTTTGGAGTCATAAGTTTATCTGCCAATGAATTTTCCATAACCATAACCGGTTTTCTATGGATTGGATCATATAAGCAATTGCCGGTATCCATAAGCCCTCTGGTTCGTACATGACGATTTTTGAGTACCAACTCGACATCATATATCAGTGGTTTATGAATAAGGTACAGTCTTAACACCCATACAATAACTAATGTAACAATAGTAATTATGCATACTGAAACTATTACATATAAGCCCGATAAATTGCCGAAAAAATTCCTATTGCTTATATTGATAAGAAACAGCCGTATGTTTGTGTGATAGTATACCGAGTTCATAAAACCACCCACAAAATATGTAATCAAATTTAAAACAATCCACTGCTTTACAATATCCGACAGTTTCAGCCTTCCAAAGGCTATAATTATCATCAGTAATGAGGATGCAAAATACATAAATGCGAATCTTACAATAGGATTCATCCAAGGAAATATACATTCAATAACTGCACATATACCTCCTGTGGCAGCCGCCAGTGCAAGTCTTAACAGACTGCTGCATTTTTTGTTTACTTTTTTAACAAGGAAAATCAGGATGAAATCAATGAAAAAGTTTATTAGAAATACGATATCCGGATATACCTCAAGATACAAAATTCACCTCCATACATCGGGATTAATAACCGCCACTGATAAAGTCTGTTTTAACAATTATAACTTGTGTTGGATTTATTTTTTGTCAATTTATGGTAACTATATTGAGGTTTTCATTTACATTATTTTACATTATTAAGGACGATAATGATTTTTGACATGAAAAAAACTGCCATTTTATTCATTTCTGAATAATCTGACAGTCTAAATCATATATGTACTATGGTTTGGTTTATTTATTTTGACGATTCTTCTGTAAGAATTCCGGAATCTTAATTCCACCCGGATCTGTATTGGTATTTGCCGGAGGCTTAGCCGGTTGGCTAATCTGTCTGCGTTCCGGTTCGCTGCTTAAGCTGCCTGTCTTTGGCGGTACATAAGGACTCGGAGTGGTAAAACCTCTAGCTGTGCCTGTATCCTGCTTTAGAATACTATGAGCCGAAGAACCTGTGGCTGACCGTCTTAAGAATGAAGGTGTCTTTACCAATTCTCTCATTCTTCCGTCAAGTCCGGTTGCAATAACTGTTATGGATGCTGTATCAGGATTTGAGTTGTCATACATAGCACCAAATATGATATTAGCCGTTTCACCTGCCAACTCCTGAACTAATGTGGCTGCTTCGTTAGCTTCAATCAGACTTACATCTCCGGATATGTTAATTATTACATGGGTTGCTCCCTGAATTGTCGTCTCAAGAAGAGGACTTGTAATAGCTTGCTTAACAGCCTCAATACACTTCTCTTCTCCGGTTCCGAAGCCTATTCCGATATGGGCTATACCCTTGTCCTTCATAACGGTCTTTACGTCTGCAAAATCCAGATTGATAAGTCCGGGCACGTTAATAAGATCTGTAATTCCCTGAACACCCTGCTGCAGTACTTCATCTGCCTTCTTTAACGCATCAGGCATGGTTGTTCTGCGGTCAACGATTTCGAGTAATTTATCATTCGGGATTACAATTAAGGTGTCCACATAATCTTTTAATCTGTCTATACCGGCAATAGCATTGGTCATTCTGGTCTTAGCTTCGAATTTGAAGGGTTTTGTCACTATACCTACTGTAAGAATCTCCATTTCCTTAGCTATCTGTGCTATGATGGGAGCTGCACCGGTTCCTGTTCCTCCACCCATACCGCAGGTGACGAACACCATGTCTGCTCCCTTCACAAGTTCTGTCAATTGCTCCCTGCTCTCCTCAGCAGCCTTCTGCCCAATCTCCGGTTGAGCCCCTGCACCTAATCCTTTTGTAAGCTTTTCACCGATTTGAATGCATACAGGAGCCTTGCAGTTCTTCAGATGCTGCTTGTCCGTATTGACGCAAACAAATTCAACACCCTTGATATTTTCTTCTATCATTCGATTAACGGCGTTGTTCCCTGCTCCTCCTACTCCAATAACAAGTATCTTTGCAGTATTGTCCGCCTCATTGGTTCTTATTTCAAGCAAGGTCAATTCCTCCTTCAAAGTATTCTTTTAAATTTGATACAGCTTTTCTATTCATACAATATTACCACATAAAACCACATTATCATGTGACAAAATTCTGTTATCATACAACTTATGGTATCTGTTCTAATATATATGATATCTTTAAATTCCCAAATAATCAAGCATTATTTTATGATTTTATAAATTATTTGATAATTTTTTATCTAATCTTCCGATATCGCAGGTTTTGCTATGAAATAATCGTTTCCGGTTCTCATATCAATGGTTAATTTCATCCCCTTAGCTTCTGCTGCTATATTTTTTAATTTTGCCAGTATTTCATCATATGTGCTTCGTTTTCCGAGCATTGCTTTAATTTCGCCCAGATCTACAGTTACTTCATACTGATTATTAAAACTTATTGTATCTACCTCTAATTTTTGCTTTTCAATTTGTTGTGTCAGATTTAATATCACATCGAATAATCCTTCCTTCTGTACCTCCAACTTCTCATTCAGAACGATTTTATTATATTTGAGTCCTTCTACCAACGGAATATCAGCCAGCCTTTCAGATGTACTCTCTACAATTATTCCGTCCTTATCAAAGTACAGATAATCTCCCATAAACTCTATACATCCTATGATTCTCTTATCATATACACGGATACTGATGGAATTTCTGTCTTCGATTTTCATGGATATCTTCTCTACAAAAGGAATTCCTACATCCGTAAAATATTTGTACTTCATATACATTATCAGTGTATTATTGTCTGCTTCTGAATTAATCAGCCAATCCATTATCTGTTCCTTATTGTATCTTGAAGAACCGGTAACTGATATGTTCTTCAATTCAAAGGCTGTTATAAATATAACAGCAGGCAGTATAAGGAAAACCGTTATTTTAAGGATTCGCAGCCCTATTCTTCTAAGTACACTATTATTTTTCCTGCGCAACTTTTTATCCATCATTCACCCGTTCCAATACTATAGCATATTTTCCATACAAAAACATAATTCATAACATGGCTGTTGCTAATCATATTCAATACTTATGGTATAAACCCTGTGTTATTGGATATTATCGCTGCAATACTGTACATTAGCACCCAGATTACTCATATCTCTGCAGATATCCTCGTACCCCCGCTCTATACTGGTTGCTTCTCTGACTATTGTCTCACCATGCGCCGCGATACCTGCAATTACCAAAGCAGCTCCTGCCCGAAGGTCATGGGCTTTAACTACAGCCCCATTAAGATGCATAACTCCTGATATGACTGCTATGTTTTTGGTTTCTACAGTAATTTTTGCTCCCATTTTCTTTAGCTCGTCTGCATTTTGAAAGCGTGAATCAAATATTTCTTCAACAATTGTGCTTCTTCCGTCCGAAAGACTTAATACTGTCATTAGCTGAGACTGCATATCCGTGGGAAATCCCGGATAAGGCTGTGTCCTTAGCACATCGTATGGAAGCAGTCTTCTGCTGCGACTTATCTTAATGTACTTATCAGTGGCTTTTATGCTGCATCCTATCTTAATCAGCACTCTTATAACAGATTCTATCTGAGGTACGGGAGCGTCCAATAATACAGCCTCACCTCCGGCAGCTGCTACAGCTGCCATGTATGTTCCTGCCGCAATCCTGTCAGGTGACAGTGTATGCTCCGCATCATGAAGCTTATTCACTCCTTCTATCTCAATAAACGAAGTGCCTTTTCCATTTATCCTTGCACCTGCTTCTTCTAAGTAGGTGCACAGTTCATATACCTCGGGCTCTCTTGCAGCATTATAGATTCGTGTAATACCCTCCGCTAATACTGCTGTAAGTATAATATTCTGTGTTGCACCGACACTTGGAAACTTCAGAAAAATATCAGTACCTGTTATTTTATCAGTGAAGCAATTTATAATACCTTTATCCTCTTCAAGACACACATTCATCTTTCGTATTGAATCCAAATGGTAATCTATGGGTCTGTTTCCGATTGAACAGCCTCCCGGATAGGCTATGGTTACCTCATGACATCTTCCGAGCAATGCTCCCAAAAACAATATGGAGCTTCTCATCTTCTGAACCGAGCTTTCGGACACTTTCGCAGATGTGACAGCTGTCGTGTCCACTATTAAGGTATTACCCTCCCAAGTTGCTGAACATCCCAATTCCTTTAGTACATTTATCATATGGAATACATCAAGTATTCTCGGACAATTCTTTAGTATTGTAACACCTTTATTCAAAACCGTTGCAGCAATAATCGGTAATGCTGCATTTTTTGAACCCTGTATTTTTGTTTCACCCTTTAACCTATCGCCGCCGATAACCTTGATACTCGACACAACACACCTCAGACCATGAAGGAAATACAATACTACTATATGATATCTCCTTTGTCCGCGTGATAGTTATGCCTTACGCATATAACCTTAACTACCTCTGAGCTTTAATTTGATTGGATATACTGAGTACTATCCCCATTTCAAATAAAATGACCATAAGCGAGCTTCCGCCGTAGCTGATAAACGGCAGGGGAATACCGGTCGAAGGTATGGTACTGGTTACTACAGCTATATTTATTAATACCTGTGACGCTATATGTATCAGGACACCGGTAGCAATAAGTCCGCCAAATAAATCCGGAGCATTAATCGCTATTACAAATATCCGCCAGATAAGAAGTATAAATAACAGGATAAGAGCAACTGCTCCAAACAGTCCAAGCTCCTCACAAATAACCGAGAATATCATGTCATTATGAGATTCGGGTATAAAGCCCAGCTTCTGCATGCTTTCTCCCAAGCCTTTGCCAAAGATTCCTCCGGAAGCTATGGCATACAAGCCCTGTAGGATTTGGTAACCTTTTTCATGTGTCTCAACATTTAACCAAGCGTCAAAACGCTCCGATCTGAAATCCACGAAAAATATCATTAATGAAGCCAGTGCTCCCATCACTATTCCTGATATTATAAAATACGCTTTCTTCTTGCTGGCGACAAAGCAGATTGCCACAAATATTAATCCAATAATCAGACCTGTTGAAAAGTTTTCAGCGATTACAAGTCCCAGTAAAGGAGCAATAAACACCGCTACCCGTAGAAATCCCCATATTTTATCCAGTCTTCTTGGTGCAAGATTAACTATATATGCAGTAAACAAAATAACTGCAATTTTTGAAAGCTCTGAAGGCTGAAACGATCCAAGACTTCCGACCTCAATCCATCTTTTTGCACCTTTGATTTCTTCACCAAATAAAATGACATATATCTGAAGGATTACACACAGAAAATATAATACGGTTACAGGTTTGATCTTTATTATTGGCAGCTTCCTTATATAGGCCCTGTAATCAATCTTGGATACAAACAGCATAATAAGAATTCCTGCACCGCCAAGCAGTGCTTGTCTGGACAGATAATATGTTGCGTCTCCATGTAATCTTTGGGCATTATAGGATGATGTACTGTATATCATAACCAATCCAAAGCATACCAAAAACAGAATCAAAAATAGAAGACTATAATCATAATACCTATAAAGTTTTTCTCTTCTTGTTTTACCTGCTGTTCTTACCATATAATCTCCTGCCATTACTTACCTAATTCTCTTACATATTCCTTAAACATTCTGCCCCTTTGCTCATAGTTGTCAAACATGCCCCAGCTTGCACAAGCCGGTGATAATAAAACCGCATCTCCGCTCACTGCCTTCTTAGCACTTATACGGACTGCTTCCTTAAGATTATCTACCATAATAATATTAGTAAAGCCGTATTTCCTTGCAGTTTCTGCAATTTTCTCTCTTGCCTCTCCCATAAGCACCAAAAGCTTAACCTTACCGTGAAAATATGATACCCACTCGTCAAAGGCAAGACCTTTGTCGTATCCTCCTCCTATTAAAATAGTCGGAGCCTTCATAGCCTGAACCGCTTTAATTGATGCATCAGGATTAGTGCCCTTGGAGTCGTTGTAATAGCTTACTCCATCTATGGTGTCAACATATTCAATTCTATGCTCAACCGCATTAAATGAAATGATGGCTTCATGTATGACCTCCATGGGAATTCCCATGGCTTTGGCCGCTCCCACTCCGGCCATAACATTCTCATAGTTATGCTTTCCTAATATACGAAGCTCATTTACATTACATACATGTTCTATATCATCATTCTTCCTGTAGAAAATATCATCGCCGTCCAGATATATTCCATTTTCAAGTACATGCTCACCGGAAAAATACATGACCTTTGTGTTCAGTCCATCTGAAAAACTGCGGATATGGGCATCTTCATAATTAAGTATACACAGATTGCTTTTGTCCTGGTTTATTGTAATATTCTTTTTCAGGTTAATGTAATTCTCCATGGTATGATGTCTGTTCAAATGATCCGGTGTAATATTTAATATAACACTCACATCGGGACAAAACTCATGGATGGTTTCTAACTGAAAGCTGCTTACCTCAATCACAGTAACGGATTCATCGGTAGTCTCTAATGCAATATCCGTATAGGGATTGCCTATGTTGCCGACAACATATACATCTTTATAATAAACCTTCATAATCTCACCTATTAAAGATGTTGTCGTTGTCTTGCCGTTAGTTCCCGTGACTGCTATTATCTTCCCCTTGGAGCAGCGGTAAGCTAATTCTATCTCTCCCCATACAGGAATATTCATGTCTTTTACTTCTCTCACAAATGGGTGATCTGTTGAAATACCCGGACTGAGAATCATCAGACTGATTCGGTCTAATTTGTCCTTGGGAAATTCACCAAAATAACCTTCCGGGGTTTCATCTTTATAAAGTTTATCTTTAAAGGCACTGATATCCGACTCTTTATTTTCATCATATAATACGACTGATGCACCGATTTTTTGCAGAAGCCTTGCCGCTGCTGTTCCGCTTTTTCCGGTACCGAATACCAGAACCTTCTTATTCTTAAGATTCATTTATTTATCATGCCTTTCATACAGCCTGCACCCTTTAGCACTTAAAACTCCAATCTGCACTTATATCATACAGTTAGTCAATTCCCATAAGGGCAATCAGGCACAGGATAGTTGTTATGATTGAAAAAACAGCTACAATTCTTGTTTCAGACCATCCCATCAGTTCAAAATGATGATGAATTGGTGCCATTTTAAACAGTCTTTTTCCTCCTGTCAGCTTAAAATAGCCTACCTGAAGTATAACCGATATAACCTCTACTAAATATATCATGGCAACCAGTATTAAAAACAACGGCATCTTCAGCATATAAGCTGCCGAAGCAACAAAACCGCCTAATGCCAGCGAACCGGTATCACCCATAATCACTTTTGCCGGGTATACATTATATAGCAAAAATCCCAATAAGCTGCCTGCTACTGCTCCGGCAATCGGCGAAATACCGCTGTTCATACCTATGGATACAACTGTAAAGAAGGTTGCTATAAGTACTGTAACACTTGACTCAAGTCCGTCCAGACCATCGGTAAAGTTCGATCCGTTCACGGTACCAAGTACCACCAGAAACAGCATTGGTATAAATAAATAGGATATATCCAGATATTTACCTCCTGAAAACGGTATCAGCATCAAGGTTGTATCCTCAACAAAGTTAACAAGGTAAAAACCAAATATTGCTGTTACAAGTATCTGTCCCAGAAGCTTCTGCCAGGCTCTCAGTCCCATAGAACGCTTCATTACAACTTTTATATAATCATCTAAGAATCCGATGATGGCAAAGCCTATAGTAACAAACAGGACAGGGATTATTTCCATATTGTCCTTCAGATATAAAAGGCATGTTATAGATACGCTCAGAACTATAATGATTCCGCCCATGGTAGGTGTCCCCGATTTTTTCAAATGAGTTTTCGGTCCATCATTCCTGACAAACTGCCCAATCTTCATTCTTCTTAAAAACGGTATTAGTATAGGACACAAAACCACACATATACCAAATGAAATAATTACAGGTAAAATAACCTGAAAATCTGAATAGTTCATAGACACTCCTATCTGCCTTCATATTTGGCTCAGTTCTTATGTATTATTTTTTTAAGTGTGAATACATTGTAGCACCTTGGCTATTATACTTTATCAGCTTTGAAATAACAATATTTTTTAGAACCGAATCGTTATTTTTTATAAAACAGGTCATTCAAAATTAATACAAAAGGTATTTGCACAAATGCAGCTGCTAATTTTCAGTTAATAATACAGGACAAGTCCGCTTTCTCTGTTAACACTGTCTCCCGGAAGAGGAAATTGTTCTGTTACAATATCTCCATCGCCCAAAGAATAGATGTCTCCAAAATCATATATTTTTAAAAGATCCTTCATTTCCTTTTTAGTCTTTCCTATAAAATCAGGAACCACAAATGTGCCGACCTGATACTTTTTAAGTTCTTCTTCTGTATATTTTGCTTCTATCCCCATATATGGAAGAATATTATCAAATAAATCCGCGATAACCGGAGCCGCTATAGTTCCTCCGTAATATATTCCCACAGGCTCATCTATTAATACTAAAGCAATCACCTGAGGATCATCAGCAGGGGCAAATCCGATGAAGGAAGAGATATATTTTCCTGTTCTTCTTGGAAGTTTTTCGGATGTGGCTGTTTTACCTCCAACACGAAATCCGGGAAGGTATGCCCTTCTGCCCGTACCGTCTGTTACTACGGCTTCCAATAGCTGTTTCATGGTTTCCGATGTCTCTTTACTCACCACATTCTCTGTTGTGTCATATTTAAGGGTTTTTACTGTCCTTCCTTCAGGTGACCTTATCTCTATCCCAAAATGCGGCGTTACAAGGGTTCCGCCATTTATAATTGCACTGGCAGCTGTCAGAAGCTGCAGCGGTGTAATCTGAAACGATTGTCCAAATGCCATGGTTGCAAGCTCTACTGCACCGATATTATCAATATTGTGCATAATCGAATTGGCTTCACCAGGAATATCTACTCCGGTTCTGCTAAATAACCCGAGCTTTTTATAATACTCATATGTCTTCTCAACACCTACCCTGGCTCCTACTTCCATGAATACC
Organism: Clostridiales bacterium; assembly: GCA_012837605.1. Lineage (GTDB taxonomy): Bacteria > Bacillota > Clostridia > Lachnospirales > Lachnospiraceae > Mobilitalea. The sequence goes on from DUQV01000106.1 coordinate 12,130, forward strand.
GGGTTGCATGAGTTCTTAATGCCTTCCACAAAGGACTGGCTGCCGTGACCTCCTGCTTTATGACACCTGATAATTCTGTCTTCAACTCTTTTATATCCCGGACAAAAGAATCTGTCATCCAGCTTAAGCACATCTTCTTCAAATGCCGCTGTGGAAGTCACTATCTTGAATGCGGAGCCGGGCTCGTAGGTATCGCTGATACAAGCATTTCTCCACATCCCGTTAAGAAGTTCATGAAGCTTTTCGGAGCTTAGTGTTTCACCTATATAATCCCGGGCAATTTCATTTATCAGATTATAAGGATTATTCAGGTCAAATTCCGGGGCATTTACCATTGCATACAGCTCGCCGTTTTTAGGATTCATAACTATGAGCTTAACATTATCTGCACTCTTTGCCTCCATAACCTTATAAGCAGCCTGTTCGGCATACTTCTGTATATTTACATCAAGACTAAGATACAGATCATTTCCGGGCTGAGGTGTTATTCTGTCCTCGGCAGCATTCTCAATCTCAACACCATATGCAGTCGTCAGAGTAAGTATCGTTCCGTTTATTCCCTTAAGATAGTCCTCATATTTTACTTCTAAGCCTATAACACCCTGATTGTCACTTCCGGTAAAGCCTATCACCTTAGAAGCTAAGCTGCCGTAAGGATAATACCTCTTATAATCCTCGTCCACCATTACACCGTCAAGCTTGTATTCTCTGATTCTGTCTGCAATCTCCTTATTTACATTGGACTTTATTCTCTCAATGGAGGTATATTTTTCTACTCTCTTTCTTACAGCTGCTTCACTTAGCCCCAGTTCCTCGGACAGTACCTTTATTACTCTTTCCGGCTCCTTAATCTGGCTATGAATTACGGATATCGTGCAAACCGGTTTGTTTGTAGCAATCTCAACACCATTGATATCATAAATACTGCCCCGTTCTGCCTTGATCGGTCTCTCTCTTTCATGAAGTGCTTTGGCACGGGCAGCATAATCCTCCGACTTAAATATAATAAGATATACCAACTTCCCTGTTAGACCTGTAGCCGCCAGTAGAATAACCACTATAATAATCAGGATATTTCTCCTGTTAAAAGTTCTGTTTTTAGCCATATCATCCATCCTGAAACTCTTATCGTTTCATTTTATTACAATTGATACGGCTTTATTCATGTATCTGTAATGGTGACAGGCACCATTACAAAATTGTTAAATCCTTGTAACAAATTCGTAATGGTGACAGGCACTGTTAATTATCAGGATCGGTATCGTTATCCGTGTCTTGGATCTCTGAATTGTCTTCGCTATCTGTAATCTGACTGTTATCTTCAGAGCTTTGATCATTTTGATCTTCTTCAGTTTCAGTATCCTCAGATTCATTATTGTCTATGATAAGGTAATCTATCTCTCCTTCAGGATAGATGCTTAACGCCGGAAGAAGCTCAGTCATAATGCGGCTGGCCAGCTTAGTTGCTATTGAACTGTCATCCTGTCTTTCAACATTCTGTGGTTCATCGACAACAACATATATTACAACTTCAGGATTTAATGCAGGAGCAGCTCCCAGAAAGGACACTACATATTTATCTCCGCCTCTGGGAAGCTTCTCAGCCGTTCCTGTCTTTCCTCCTATTGTATAACCCGATACCTTGGCCGGTTTTGCTGTTCCCAGCTCTACAGTCTGATACATTGTTTCCTTTATAAATTCAGATGTTTCTTTTGATACTGTACGTCTTACAAGTACCGGCTCAATCTTCCTGACAGTTGCCTTCCGGTCGTTTATTATCTCCTTCACCACGTGGGGCTGATAGTAATAACCTCCGTTTACAAGAGATGAATATGCAGCTGCCATCTGAAGCATGGTAACATTAAATGTCTGTCCGAAACTGCTGGTTGCAAGCTCCGACGCATTAAGATTCTCCAATTCGGTAATTATTCCGCTTTCTTCACCGGGAAGGTCTATATTGGTTTTTTGTCCAAAAGAGAAGAATTTCTGATACTTATAAAAAATATCCCGTCCTTCCATAGCAGCAATCTGCATCATTGCATCATTACAGGATCTCATTAATGTCTCTGCCAGAGTAAGATCACCATGCCCATGCTTTGCACTGCATCTTATATCCCAGCCACCGGCATGTTCTACCCCATCACAGAAAAAATTGCTGTTTTTTGATACAATTCCTTCTTCCAATGCAATAGCTACTGTAAATGGCTTAAAGGTCGAACCGGGTTCAAAGCCTGAGCTTATTATATCGTTCTTCCATATCCGGTTCATAGCCTCTATCTTATCCTCAAGAGTCATATCAGATAACTCTTCCGGATTATAGATACCACTTAAATCTCTCGGTGAATTCAGATTATATTCCTCGTTTGATGCCATTGCTATGATTTCACCGTTATTAGGATTCATAATAAGAACACCGATACTTTTGCTGCCGTACTCTTCGTTAAATTCCCGGATATGTCTTTGAATAATTCTCTGAGCATTTATATCAATTGTACTTACTATGGTATGTCCGTTCTTTGGCTCCTTGACAATTCTCTCAATATTAAGCGAAGAATCATAGTAACCAAATTCTCTCCCGTTAATACCGTTAAGCTCATCATTATAATACCCCTCTATTCCGTACAATCCCATATTATCGGCTGATGTAAAGCCAATGACATCCCCTGCCAGATTATCATATGGATATGCACGAACATATTTTTCTTCAAACCAAAGGCTTTTAATATTCGAATTTTCTTCCATATGCTTTTTGAAAGGCTCTACCTGCGATAGCTGTAAGTTATCGAGGAGTATCTTATATCTGCTGTCAGGTCTTTCTTCCAGTATATTATTTATCGTTTCAGCCTCAATTCCATAGTAATTTTTTAAAGCTTCAAGTGTTGTTGGAATCTTATCGGAATTATGCAGTAGATTTTGCGGATCCAGAATAAGCCGATACCTTAGCTCACTTCTGGCCAGAACCGTGCCGTTTCTGTCCAATATTTCTCCTCTCTTATAAGGAAGGACCCCTCTTATATATGATTGTCTTGAAAGTACCTGTTTGGCATATCTTTCTCCGTCAGTCCGAGTTATGTATATCAATCTGCCAATCAAGCCTGCTAAAAGCAATGTGATAACACAAAATACAAGCAATAGCCTTGCTTGCATCCGTGAATTAAAGCTTTTAATTCTATCTGCTGTTCTTTGCATAGTATACTAACCCCGTCTATTTGAATTAACGTTATTTTGGTATATCTGCATACTGTCTTACATAGCTTTCATCCGTTCTTTCAAAAGTAATTACTTCATTATTATTGGGATAAACCATTCCAAGCTCATTGACTGCAATATTATATACATAATCAAGGTCATATGCCATCTTTATCTGTTCATATGCAGCATCATTTTCGTTCATCATTGTACTTAGGGTACGCTCCATAGAAACGATTTCCTTCTCCATCTTGCTGACTTGATGCTGCAGCATCAAAAACTCAATGCAAAAATATAATGTTGCTGCTATAGCAAGTGTAAGCACAAGTAAAGTAGACTTACTTATGCTGGTCATATACCTGGGCTGACGATAGATCTGCCTTCCGGGTTCGGTTATCCGTCTTTCCGGTCTTGGGATATCTCTTATGTGCCTTTCCGGAGCAATACTATTATTTCGCACAGCATGCTGTCCGACATATGACTGCTTTCGGACTGTATTTCCCTCAATATAGTTGTATTTTGCCTGATATTGAACCCTCTTGTTGTTTGTCTCCATGCTATGACCCCTCTCTTATGCCATATAGATGTCTTATATTAATTCTCTGATGTCCTTTCAAAAACCCTAAGCTTAGCACTTTTTGCCCTCTTGTTAACCTCTAATTCCATGGTTGAAGGTATAATCGGTTTTCTTGTAATTATTCTTCCCTTTGGCTTCCTGCCGCATACACATATCGGAAAATCCGCCGGGCATGTACAGGGATTTTCACTTGTTCTAAAAAAGTCCTTAACTATCCTGTCCTCTAAAGAATGAAATGTAATAATCAACAGCCTGCCGCCGGGCAACAGAAGATTCACCATTTCATCCAGTGTCTTACTCAGCACATCCAACTCACGGTTAAGCTCTATTCGAATTGCCTGAAATGTTCTTTTTGAAGGATGTCCCGATGTTGCCCGTACCTTTGCGGGAATAGCTGCTTTAATAATCTCATTCAGCTCGAAGGTAGTTTCGATGGGCTTGTCCTCTCTTGCCTGAACAATATGCTTAGCTATATTCTTTGCAAATCTGTCCTCTCCGTAGTCTCTAATAATTCTATATAGCTCCATTTCACTATATTCATTAACTATGTCCCTTGCTGTCTTGTCGTTCCTAGTATCCATCCTCATATCAAGAGGTGCATCCTCACGATATGAAAACCCTCTTTCAGGTGTATCAAACTGATGGGATGATACCCCCAAATCCAGAAGTATTCCATTCACCTTATCTATCTGTATACTGCTTAATACAGTCTTTATCTCACTGTAGTTGCTTCTGATAATTGTAACTTTATCTTTATATGGTGCTAATCGTAATTCCGCAGCCTGTATCGCCGCTTCATCCTGATCCAATCCGATTAATCTTCCTGTGGTAAGCCTTTCGACAATTGCTAAAGCATGACCTCCTCCACCTATTGTTCCATCAACATAAGTGCCGGCAGGATTAATATTCATGTTTTCTATCACTTCATCAAGAAGTACTGACCTGTGCTCAAATGCCATGATAATCCTCCATGCTGCAGCCAATCCGGTACAAAAATTGATTACTCGGTTAGAAATTGATTCCGTACTCTGACATATGCTCCGCTATGCTGTCCACATCATCATAATAATTGTTGTTTTCCCAGCGTTCCTTATTCCATATTTCAATCTTGTTCAGTACACCGACAAACACAATGTCCTTTTCCAGAGCCGCACTTTCTCTAAGTCTTGCAGGTATCAATATTCTTCCCTGCTTATCGGTCTGACATGCAGCAGCACCTGCCATAAAGTAACGCTGTAATTGTCTGGCTTCCTTTGTACCGGGGAGTGTCTTGAGCTTGTCTACGAATACCTGCCACTCTGAATATGGGTATGCAAAAAGACATCCATCAAGACCCTGTGTAATAACAAACTCATCACCCAGATCTTCTCTGAATTTTGATGGTATGATTATTCTTCCTTTTGCATCAATCGTATGGATATATTCGCCCATAAACATAGAAAGCACCCACTTTTCATATATGGAGTTTGTACCACTTATGTGGTCATATACACCACTTTGCTCCACTTCACTCCACTTGTGAGTATATTTTATTACAAATTTGGGAATATATCAAGTACCAAAGCAATAAAATAAAAGCACAGAATCCCCATTATTACTTGGATTTCTGTGCTATTATTTCTAATGGTTAACAAGATGTTGTTGTTAAAATCAAATATCGAACAAAATGTGTCAATATATAGGCCCAAAAAAACAATATAGGAAATTAGTCCCGATATGTGTCCAATACTCAATTAAAATGTCTATTTCTAATACTGAACTACGGCTTAATTATTGTATTTGAAAAATATTCCTACTTTGCTTTTTTAAGCTTGTATCTTTTTATTATCATCACTGTGAGAGCAAACGCTATCATGATGATTGAGATTAATTGAGATATAGGGATTGGTGTGCCCCATAAAAACAGCTGATCCGTCCTAAGACCTTCTATCCATAGTCTGCCCAGCCCATAACCCGCAAGGTATAAGAGCATAATTTCTCCATCGAATTTCTTATGCCTAGTATATATAATAAGTAATATAAGCAGACATAGATTCCATAATGATTCATACAGAAAGGTTGGATGAACCTGAATGTATTCAATTCCATCTATTACTGCTATATTATTTCTTATCTCCATAATACGGTCGAATGCAGCCTGTTTTCCGGCATATTTTTCGGATAAGCTAATCTCAGACATACGAAAATCATATGCTACATCTCTAATATCAAGCTGCATGGCAAACAGTCCGTTCGTGTATTTGCCAAAGGCTTCCCTGTTGAAGAAATTACCCCAACGACCTATTATCTGACCTGTTATAAGACCGATGCATCCTGTATCTGCAAGAAGCCAGAAAGGATACTTCTTAATCCGTGTAAATACTATAGCAGTTAAAATTGCACCCACTATGCCGCCGTATATCATCAGTCCGCCGCTTCTTATATTAAAAATTTCAAGTGGATTATCGATAAATTCATCCAAGGCAAACAAAACATATCCAAGTCTGGTAAAAATAACCGATACAATAATGGCTATAAGTGCAAAGTCCAGATATAACTCAGTATCCTGTCCTGTTTTCTTTGCCATCCATTCTGCAATAAGCCAGCCGCAAAGCATACCTAATCCTATAACAATACCATAGAAAGCAATACGGTAGCCAAAGATATCAATCCCTGTCGGAACACCTTTAAGTTCTATACCCAGATTTGGAAATCTTATATTTGTTAAGATATCGCTGCTAAGAAATATATGCATAATCCACCCCTTATTAAATTATATTTTTATTACCTAGTACTTTGTGGTACTGATAATAAGTTTAACTGACAAGTATATGCTTCATACATTGAATCTGAATAATATAACATCACCATCCTGTACAACATAATCCTTACCTTCCAGCCTAACCAATCCCTTTTCTTTGGCTGCATTGAAGCTTCCGCATTGTACCAGATGGTCATAATTAACTATTTCTGCACGGATAAAGCCTCTTTCAAAATCAGAATGAATCTTTCCTGCTGCCTGTGGAGCTTTTGTTCCTTTCTTTATTGTCCAGGCTTTTGTCTCTTTAGGTCCTGCTGTCAGATAACTGATAAGACCCAGTATGCGATAGCTTGCTTTTACTAATTTATCTAATCCTGATTCTGAAAGTCCCAGTTCTTTTAGGAACAATTTCTTCTCATCATCCTCAAGCTCAGCAATCTCCTGTTCAATTCTGGCAGATATAACAAAAACCTCGGAATTATCATTTGTCGCAACCTCTCTGACAACCCTGACATAATCATTGTTTTCTCCGTCATCTATTAGGTCTTCTTCTTTTACATTTGCTGCATATATTACAGGCTTATTTGTAAGAAGATTATATGAAGCAATAAGTTTTATCTCATCTTCATCTGCCTCAAAGGTCTTAGCCATCTTACCACCTTCAAGATGAGCCTTAAGCTTTTCCAGTAATTCCAGCTCTTTTGCCAGTTCCTTATCATTTTTTGCACCCTTTGCAGTCTTACTGATTCTTCGTTCTAATATCTCAAGATCCGAAAATATCAGTTCCAGATTAATGGTTTCAATATCCCTTACAGGATCTATAGAACCTTCTACATGGATAATATTAGTATCCTCAAAGCATCGAACCACATGTATAATTGCATCAACCTCACGAATATTCGCAAGGAACTGATTACCCAGTCCCTCTCCTTTAGAAGCACCCTTTACAAGCCCTGCTATATCAACAAACTCTATAATAGCAGGAATAACCTTTTCTGAATTATATAGTTTAGCCAGTACCGGTAAACGCTCATCCGGTATAGATACAATTCCTATATTGGGATCTATTGTACAGAACGGATAATTGGCTGATTCTGCCCTCGCCTTTGTTAAAGAGTTAAAAAGAGTGCTTTTACCCACATTTGGCAAGCCTACAATTCCTAATTTCATTTTATCTAAATCTCCTTTATTTATCCTCTATTTTAGAGGGTTTGTGCACTTTTGGATTTTACCGAGTGCCACAACGAGTGCCACGAGCCATTCAATTATATGAACTTTTATCCCACATTCAACGCACAAGCCACTAAATCAATTTCTCTTTGTTTTTCTTCTTCTGTTATATGAACATATAAATTCATTGTAATTCCAATATTAGAATGTCCTAGAATCTTCTGCAATGTTTTCGGCATCATACCGCCTTCAATACATCTTGTTGCAAATGTATGCCTTAGCACATGCATGGAAAACCTTTTTATTTCTGCCTTGTCACAAATTTTGAACAATGCTGAATCATAGGTACTGTTCTTCACTGGTTCTCCCTTTCTGCACAAGAATATTTGCTCTGACCATTCCATAGAAATTACTTTTATCTTTTTATTTTTTTCCTTTTGCACTTTTAAAATTCTAATTGCTTCATCAGTAAGCGGAATTGACCGATAACCCGATTTGCTTTTCGGTTCTCCTACTCTCCATGTACCTACACTATAACGATATTCCATTGTTCTTTGAACCTTTAAAGTCTTATTTTCAAAATCAATATCTTCCCATTTAAGCCCTACAAGTTCTCCAGTTCTTAGACCAGTCTGTAATATAAAGCGAAATTGATTTTCATAGCTATTGCCTTCTGCATATTTCAAAAAAAGCTTTTGTACATCAATAGAAAGTGCTTCCTTTTTTTCAGATGGCTTTCCCATATCACTCTTAACTGATTTCTTGCAAGGGTTATTGATAATAACATCATTTTCCTTTGCAAACTCAAGCATATTAAAAAGTGATATTCTCGTTTGATATATCGTACTTGTCCTATATCCTTCTTCTGCCATGTTGGTAAAAATCTTTTGGCAATGAATCGGCTTTACTTCTGACAAAAGTTTTTTGCCGATTACTTTTTGGATATTTTGATAATAGCGTTCCGAATAATTCCTCACAGTATTTGGTCTGACTGTTTTCTTCTTTATATCAATCCAATAATCAAACCACGCATCCACTAGCATATTCGTAGCCTGCTCTAAATCGCTATGTTCGTCTATATAGGTTGCATCTGTAATCCATTGTCTTACTTCCTGCAACTTCTTTGAGCGTTTTGATTTTCGCTTTCCAAATTTATCAACAAATCGGGCACAGTATGTACCATTCGGTTGCTGATAGATTCCTTCGCCAAGCTCCTTTCCTCTCAAATCTTTTCCCATAGGTTGCTCCTTTCATAAAAGAAGCCCCAATATAGCAATCTATAGATTACCACAATGAGGCTATAAATTCAATGATAATTATGAAATTGATTGTGTCAAGTGTTTATTGGCAATCCTTCGATCAGTTTTTCTATTTATTTTTCATTTCATATTTTCCAAGAGAAAGAACTTTCAATTTATGCAAGAAAGGGAACTGAACCAAGCAAAGCCAACGA